>JAOZST010000014.1:12669-23317 GCA_029939535.1 Desulfobacteraceae bacterium
AAGATTAAGACCAAGATTAAGAATAAAACAATAATACTATAATGTAATTGATTGTTTTTCCAATATCGTTACAAGGGCCGGATAAATTAATCTTTTATCCGGCCTTTTTTTTGTGACAGCCTTTCCAGGCCGATTTTTGAATTTGAATTTTGAAATGGACCTTTACAGTGGACCTTTAAAATAAGATGAGATAAGTATTCATGTTTTTACGACGACATCCATTTTTATTTTTTTTGACTATTATATCTGCCTGTATGACCTTTATATTTTTAGGATTTGTCGGGCTTGCCTTTGTCAGTTCAAAAATGATCAATACCGGTTTCTCAGATATTCGCGGCAGCCATAAGGGAAATATAGGTATTGTGGAAGTGGTGGGGCCCATCTTGTCTTCAAAAAAAATCATTGAAGATATTAAGACCTTTCGGGAAAATGAAGACATAAAAGCCATTATTATCCGGGTGGACAGTCCTGGCGGTGGTATTGGTCCCTCCCAGGAGATCTACAGGGAACTTATAAAGACCAGAACTACAAAACAGGTCATTGCCTCCATGGGGTCTGTTGCGGCCTCAGGCGGTTATTATATTGCAGCAGCCACCCAGGGTATAGTTGCCAATCCTGGAACCATTACCGGCAGTATCGGGGTCATCATGGAATATGCCAATCTCATGGAAATAGCAAAAAAGATCGGTATTTCTCCTGTGGTGATTAAAAGCGGGGAGTTCAAGGACATGGGATCTCCCTTGCGGGCACTTAAGGAAAAAGAGAAAAAATTATTGCAGCAGCTGGTGGATGAGCTCCATAAACAATTTGTAAGTGATGCAGCCAGGGCCAGAAATATTAAATTTGAAACTATGGCAAAACTGGCGGATGGCCGGGTTTATACGGGTCAAAAAGCATTGCAGCTCAAGCTTGTGGATCGGTTGGGAAATCTGGATGATGCTGTACAATGGGCCGGTGAATTGGCCCAGATCCAGGGAAAACTGACTCCGGTTTATCCAAAAGAAGACAAAATGACCTTTATTCGAAGGCTTGCCGATACCCTATTCAAAGATATCAACATCTCCGGCACCATAACGGATAATTTCAGGTATATCATCAATTAGGGATACAACGGAAGAGGGACTACCCGGTACAGACCCACCATCGATGACCACTTCCAGACGATTTCCAAAGTAGTCATGAAGCAGGGACGGATCTTCAAATATATTTCCGTCAGGGTCAGTTGCAGATGTGGAGATAATGGGATTACCCAGTTCCTTAGCCATTGATAATGCGATTTTATTGTCCGGCACTCTGATACCGGCTGTCCTTCGTTTGGTCAGCATGATTTTGGGTACCATTCTGGAGCCTGACAATATAAAAGTATAGGGACCTGGCAAAAGCCGCTTCATATTCCGGTATGCAAAATTTGAGACCTTGGCATAGGTTGCAATATCCTTGAGGTCAGGACATATAAAACTAAAGGGTTTTGTTTTGTTCCTCTGCTTGATGCTATATATTTTTTCAATGGCCTTTTTGTTCATGATATCACAGCCGATACCATAAAAGGTATCAGTTGGATAGGCAACAATTCCGCCTTTTTTTACAATATCAACCACCCGCAGGATCTGCCTCTCCTGGGGATTATATGGATTGATTTTTAATAACATCTTTAAAACCCTTCTTAGCTTTTTTTCTCTGTCCTGAGGTATAGTTATCCGCTCCTGATGGTTCCAGGGCTGAATTACCAAATATTAACAAAAGACAAACTATAGGTAAAATCCGCTGGTGTCAATTAAATCATCAATCTCCGAATTTTTTAGCGGTTTCACCGTACTGGAGGAGTTCTTTTTAAATATTGATGTAGATAAATTTATATGGACGGCGTAATACGGTGAGCAACATAAACAGCTCGTTCAGCACTGGCCAAAGCTCCTTCAAGGTATCCTCCTCCGTACTGGTCCGAGGTCTCGGTCCCTGCAAAAAAAATGATCCTATATACTATGAAGAAATACCTGCTCAAAATGCGTTAATTTTTCTTGTATTCTTAACCAGGTTCCAAAGGAGGTGGTTGATGAATATTTAAAGTAAAATGAAGTGATGAGAAAGGCGTGGGAAAAAGCAGGGTATATAGAACTTGCCAGAAACAATAAATTTTGGTAAGAGTACGTGTTTATATACTGAATTTTGATTTTAAATTTGGCTGGTCGTTTAAACTTTTTAGATGGCTGGCCTTAATAGTATTTAATAAACACTTTTTCCTTTCTGGAGGCTTTTTATGTCAAATATACTATCCAAAGAAGGACTTTCATTTGATGATGTCCTGTTACTCCCCGAATATTCAGCTATTTTGCCCGATGAAGTAAATACCAGCACAAGGCTTACCAAAGAACTTGAACTTAATGTTCCCATTGTCAGCGCTGCCATGGACACGGTAACAGAGGCATTGACCGCAATCAGCATGGCAAGGACCGGGGGGCTGGGGTTTATTCACAGAAACCTGAGCATTGAAGAACAAACAATAGAGGTGGACCGGGTGAAAAAATCGGAAAGCGGTATGATTGTGGATCCGGTCACTGTTCGTCCGGATACATCTATATCAGAGATCCTGCAGATCATGGCCAAATATCGGATTTCAGGAGTTCCGGTAAAAGATGGGAACAAACTGGTTGGCATTGTTACCAATCGGGATTTAAGATTTGAAACTCAGCTTGACAAACTTGCCAGGGATGTAATGACCAGTGAAAATCTGGTCACTGTTCCTGAAAAATGTACCCTTGAAGAGTCTAAAATAATGCTCCACAAGCACAGAATTGAAAAATTGCTGGTTGTTGACACAGAAGGAAAGCTCAAGGGACTGATCACCATCAAGGATATTGAGAAAATCAAAAAATATCCCAATGCCTGTAAAGATTCTTTAGGGCGGCTTCGGGCAGGAGCTGCCATTGGTGTTGGTTCTGATATGATGGAACGGGTAGAATCCCTGTTGCGGGCCGGGGCTGATGCTCTGGTTATTGATACTTCACATGGTCATTCGAAAAACGTAATGGATTCTGTAAAGCGAATTAAAGCTGCCTTTCCCCATTGCCAGCTGGTTGCCGGGAATGTGGCCACGGAAGCCGGAGCAAAGGCCCTCATAGATTCAGGTGTTGATGCCGTGAAGATTGGAATAGGGCCGGGTTCCATCTGTACCACCCGTATTGTGGCAGGTGTGGGGGTTCCCCAGCTGACTGCCATTCAAAACTGCAAGGAAATTTCAAAGAAAACCGGTGTTCCTATTATTGCTGACGGAGGCATAAAGTTTTCCGGAGATATTGCCAAAGCCCTGGGAGCTGGTGCAGACTCGGTAATGCTGGGAAGTCTTCTGGCCGGTACCCAGGAAAGTCCGGGTGAACTTGTTATTTACCAGGGACGTTCCTACAAGGCATACAGGGGTATGGGATCTGTGGAAGCCATGAAAAAGGGGAGCTCTGACAGGTATTATCAAAAAGATACTAATGCAGACGAGGAATTGGTTCCCGAAGGGATTGTTGGCAGGATACCCTACAGGGGAACCATAAGGGAAAATATTGTCCAGATGATCGGCGGGCTCAAGGCGGGCATGGGATATCTGGGAGCATCCACCATTGATGAGCTTCATAAAAAAGCCAAGTTTATCAAGATCAGTTCAGCCGGGCTCCGGGAGAGCCATGTCCATGATGTTGTGATTACAAAAGAAGCTCCAAACTACAGAGTGGGGAATAGTTAAACACCCATGACAGAGTTATCATCTCCATTTTATCATCTGCATCTTCACACGGAGTATTCCCTGCTGGATGGGGCCATACGTCTTGATTCGCTATTGAAAAGATGCAGTGAATACGGAATGGATGCCGTTTCCATGACAGATCACGGCACCATGTTCGGTGTTGCGGAATTTTATGAAAAAGCAAGAAAAGCATCCATCAAACCAGTACTGGGCTGTGAAGTATATGTTGCCCCAAGAACTTTGAATGACAGGACCCAGATGGATCATAAGGGTTTAAATCATCTGGTTCTCCTGGCAAAGGATCGAGAAGGGTATGCCAATCTATGTAAGCTGGTATCCATTGCCCAGCTTAAGGGGTTTTATTATAAGCCCCGGATTGACAGGGAATTGCTTGCTCGGCATTCCAAAGGCATAATCGGACTGTCTGCCTGCCTTAAAGGGGATATTCCCCAGGCGATTATTCAAAACAATATGGATGCTGCAGATAATGCCGCCCGTTTTTATCTTGAGACTCTGGGAGAAGGGAATTTCTATCTGGAGGTCCAGGAAAACGGGATGGAGATCCAGCAAAAGGTAAATGCCGGCATTATGGATGTCAGTGAACGTCTCTCCATCCCCATGGTTGCAACCAATGACTGCCACTACCTGTCCAAGGGGGATGCCAAGGCCCATGAGATTCTTTTGTGCATCCAGACCGGGGACACATTCAGTAACCAGAACCGGTTCAAGTTTGATTCTGACCAGCTTTATTTTAAATCTTCCCAGGAGATGAAAGATTCCCTTGGTCATTTTTCCAATGCCATTGAAAATACAAGGGAAGTGGTTGCCAAATGCAATGTGGAATTTGATAAAAAAGCCTATCATTTTCCCAGATATGCCATGACTGAAGATGAATCTGAAGATGAAATTTTCAAAGAAAAAGCCATGGCAGGTTTTGAAGGCAAGCTTCAACGGATAAAGGTAAAAAATCCAAATGTGGATGAAACTCTTTACCGGGAGCGAATTCAATATGAGATTGACATTATCCTGAATATGGGATTTCCCGGTTATTTTCTCATTGTGGCGGATTTCATTGCCCATGCCAAAAAAATCGGGGTGCCAGTAGGACCGGGCAGGGGGTCTGCTGCGGGTTCCATGGTTGCCTATGCCATGGATATTACCGCCCTTGATCCAATAGAACATGGATTGATTTTTGAACGGTTTCTCAATCCTGCCCGTATTTCCATGCCGGATATTGATGTGGATTTTTGCATTGAAGGTCGAGATCAGGTTTATCAATACACCATTGACAGATATGGCGGGTCTGAATATGTCTGCCAGATCATCACCTTTGGTAAACTTAAGGCCAAGGCAGTTATTCGGGATG
This sequence comes from Desulfobacteraceae bacterium, assembly GCA_029939535.1. Lineage (GTDB taxonomy): Bacteria > Desulfobacterota > Desulfobacteria > Desulfobacterales > Desulfobacteraceae > NBML01. Next base: position 17,763 of record JAOZST010000014.1, read on the forward strand.
TGGGCCGGGCACTGGGTGTTCTGCTCTCTGAAGTGGATGAAATTGCCAAAATGATTCCTGACAATGTGAAAAATCTCACCATGGCTCTTGAGGAAGTCCCGGCCATTAGAGAGAAATGTTCTGAGTCTGAAGAGAAAACCCAGATGCTGGAAATTTCTCTGCTCCTGGAAGGCCTTCCCAGACATGCATCCACACATGCGGCCGGTGTGGTCGTGGCAGACAAACCTCTGAATGAATACCTTCCCCTGTACAAGGGAAAAGAAGGGGAGACCATTACCCAGTTTGATATGAATTATGTGGAAAAACTGGGGCTGGTTAAATTTGATTTTCTTGGATTGAGAAACCTCACAGTCATCAAGAATTGTATCAAGCTTATTGAAAAACAGAAAAAAAAAGCGCCTGATCTTCTTCATCTGGATTATCACGATAAGAAAACTTTTGATCTTCTGCAAAACGCTGATACTACAGGTGTGTTCCAGCTGGAAAGTTCAGGCATGAAGGAATTGATTACCAGGCTCAAGCCAGCAAGTTTTTCTGATATTGTTGCTTTGGTTGCCCTGTATCGTCCAGGTCCCCTGGACAGTGGTATGGCTGATTCCTATGTGGAAAGAAAAAATGGCCGGGAAGAAGTGGTCTATCTGTTTGAGGAATTGGAACCTGTACTCAAAGAAACCTACGGGGTTATTTTATACCAGGAACAGGTAATGAAAATTGCCGGTGTTCTGGCCAATTATTCCATGGCAGATGCCGACGGGCTCAGGAAGGCCATGGGTAAAAAAATTAAATCCATGATGGAAGAGCACAGGGGTTTGTTTGTAAAAGGAGCAACGGAAAAAGGGCATGATCCGAAAAAAGCTGCTGAGCTTTTTGACCTTATGGAAAAATTTGGCGGCTATGGATTTAATAAATCCCATAGTGCTGCCTATGCTTTGATTGCATTTCAGACCGCTTATTTAAAGGCCAATTTTACTCTGGAATTTATTGCTGCCCTCATGACCAGTGAGCGTAATAACTCCGATTCTGTCATTAAATACATGGATGAATGCAGGGTACACGGGATTAAGGTACTGCCGCCGGATGTCAATAACAGTGATGCCCATTTTACAGTTTCAGACAATTGTATCCGTTTTGGTATCGCAGCTGTAAAGGGGATAGGGGATGCTGCAATTGAATCCATTGTGACCATAAGGGACAAGGATGGACCCTATGAAAATCTTTATGATTTCTGTGAACGGGTAAATACCTCCAAAGCCAATAAAAAAGTATTGGAGGCTTTGATCAAATGCGGGGCCTTTGATTCAAGCGGGGTGAAGCGAAGCCAGATGATGGCTGTACTTGAAGATGCCCTGGAACACGGATCCAGGATACAGAGAGAAAAGGCGGATTCCCAATTGGATTTGTTTGCTGATTCCAACATGGGTGTGGTTCTTCCTACAAGTGTTCCCAAACTTCCCGATATTGAGGAATGGGAAGATAATGTCCTGCTTGGCCTGGAAAAGGAGGTGCTGGGTTTTTATATCACTGGCCATCCTTTGGAAAAATTCAATGATATTATTCAAAAATACACCAATGTAAATTCCACCAGCCTCCATGAAATGGCCAATGAAAAAATGATCCGCATGGGCGGCACAATAAAGGTTTTAAAGGTTCATAAAACCAAAAAAGGGGACATGATGGCTTTCTGCGCCATTGAGGATCAGTACGGCAGCGTGGAGGTTGTGGTTTTTCCCAATCTTTATGCCAGGGTACATCCCCTTTTGGCTGAAGAACAGATTATTATCCTGGAGGCAGAGGTCCAGAAAACAGAAAATATTGTCAAGCTGATTGGGGAGAAAATTGTACCCATTGAACATGCAGAAGAAGAATGGACCTCGGGTATTATCATTGAGGTGGATGCTAGTCGTTATGATTCCCATACCCTGGAACAACTGAAACCCATCATTGAGCGATATCCAGGTGATTGTATCTCCTGTCTGAAAATTCGAATTGATGAAGGCAACCCACCAATAATGGTCAAACTTTCAGATCAATATCTGTCATGTTCAGACCCATCTTTTTTCAAGGAGGTGGAAACTCTTCTGGGTGAAGGGAGCATTAATACACGCTGTGCCCCTATAAAGGCTAAAGTAAAAAAGAAGAAACAATGGCAAAAAAGAAATAATGGCAGTTAATCCATGCCAATGACCTTTTTAAATTTTTTATTCAAAATCATCAAGGTTAAGGTTATCAAAATCCGACAAATCCATATCCTTTAGAAGGTCATCTTCATCAGGAACAATATTATTATTTTGAATTATAGTTTGTTTTTTCATGGATTGGTTGGTCTTGTCCCGGTTACTGCCCTTGGGGAGTGATAACCTTTTCATGAGGGTTTTACTGCCAAGAAAGAAAAGGTATCCCAATCCGGCTGTATTAAAAAGGAGAATAAAAGTTCCAAAAATATTTTTTATCAGCATATGACCCTATTTTATTTCTTATTTGTTTGACGCATAGAGCATTTGTGTTTATATATAATCTTTAAAAATGATACAAGGATTTTGATTTTTACATAAAGGATAGAGTATGAGCTGGTTTGGAAAAATGATAGGCGGAACCATTGGTTTTGCCCTGGGGGGACCCATTGGCGCTGTTGCCGGAGCTGCATTCGGACATACTTTTGTGGATAAGAAAGAGGATGAGTACCTTAAGTCTATCCCGGGAGGCCGGAGTTCCCTGTCCTCAAATGAGGAGGCCCAGCTGATATTTTTTACGGCTGCTTTTTCCATGCTTGCCAAAATCTGCAAGGCAGACGGACAAATTTCCCAAAAAGAAGTCCAGGCCGTTGAAACCTTTATGAAACAAGACCTTCAACTGGATGCAACCAGCCAGGAAACAGCTAAAAATATATTCAGGCAGGCCATTGATTCTCCGGAACGGTTTGAGGCATTTGCCAGCCAGTTCTACTCGGTTTTCAGGTCCCAGCCCAATATTCTTGAACTCATGGTGGATGTACTGTTACGGGTATCCTCTGCCGATGGCCAGATTTCCCGGGAAGAAGAAAACATGCTCTTGTCTGCCATTGGAATTTTTCATTATTCTGCTGCAGACTATTCCCGTTTAAAATCAAAATATGTAAAGGTTGCAAATAAATACTATGCAGTTTTAAAATGTGATGAAAATGCATCCAATGAAGAGATAAAAAAACAATATCGAATACTGGTTACAGAATATCATCCAGACAAGATCGAGGCAAAGGGTCTTCCTGAAGAATTTATCAAGTTTGCCAATGACAAGTTCAGGGAGATCCAGGAAGCCTATGAACACATTAAAAAGGAGAGAGGAATCTAAGCTTCTCCTGTTGATTTAAAAATAGTTTACAAGAGTCCTTTTTCCTTTGCAATATTCATATAGGTCTCAACCAGGTTCTGGGGCGGCTCCCATCTTTCCATATCCTCTTTATCCCTAAGTATCATGGCATCAAATTCGCAAACCGTCACACATAATCCGCAGCCAATGCATCGATCTGTATTTACCATTGCAATTAGGTCTGTTTCATTCATCTCAATGGCATCCATGGGGCAGATCTCTTCACAGGCCTGGCATCCCGTACATTGATCCGGGTCCACTTTGGCCTGGAAATTTGAATTCACAATTCTGGCCGGGGCTTGATGTTTTTTGATGTTAGACAGGATCTGGCAGCAACAGGAGCAACAAAGACAGATATTGACCGGCTTTACCGAGTTGGAAGGCTGGGGCACCAATCCCTGTTTAACTCCTTTTTTGACAATTTCAAGGGCTTCTTCCTGGGTGATGGTCCTTCCAATTCCCCGGCTTTCATAAATATAGGCCCCGCCTCCAAAGATCAGACAGGCTTCTTCAATTTTTCCGCAGCCCTTTCCCATCATGGTATGTTCTTTTCTGCAGATGCAGGGAGCCACCAGGATTTTGGACTGGGTTTTGATCAACGCCTCAAGGTGCTCATGATCCATGATATTCAGTTCAGTATTAATGGATTGTGTCACCGGAATCACTCGCAGCTGCTGGGTTTTATGTTTTTCCTGGCTTTTTATTAAATAGGGGGCATATTCATTAAAATCCGTTATTAATTCAGGAGTCAGGCGATTAACCTGGTATTCCCAGATTCCCACCACAAACTGGAGAAGCATGAATGTATCCTGTCCATTGCGGTTGATGTGCAGGGAAAGCCCTTTTCGGCCCATTTCAATGAGCATGGGCCTGATCTTTCTGGGATCTTTTTTGGCTCTCAAGGCAATGGCTTCAACAGGTTCCGGCATGAGGACCAGAGAAAGGGCCAGCTCAGCCTCTTCCTTTGTGAATAATCTTTTTAAAATTCTAAGTTCAACCCTGGATTCAGTTTCAGGATATCCTCCTGGTGTATTGTCAAGGTGAATTGCCAGTTTTTTATATACCTCTTCCATTTTGTATTTCTCCAGTGCAGTAGAATTTTCAAATTATTTTACCAATCAGGTTTTTATCACATTGTTCATAAACAAGATCAACTATTTTTCCCTTAAGAGACTCATTTTCTTTTCTTTTGTTTTCCACCAGGATGGTCAAATAATTGGATGTTATTGCCTTGAGAAAACCGGTTTGTTTATCTTCATTATGCTGGACAAGGCCTTGAAGTTTCCTGCCCCTGTTGGCCTGGATAAATGACAGGCGTTTGTTTTTATCCAGTTGCCGCATACGGGTGCATCTTTCTTTGATCACCCCGGGATCTATTTTATGATCAAAATGAAAAGCCGGAGTTCCTTTTCTGGCTGAAAAGGGAAAAACGTGAAGATAGGATATGGGAAGTTTCTCAATGAGTTCAAAGGTGTTTTCAAATTGTCTGTCGGTTTCACCTGGAAATCCCATAAGTGTGTCCACACCAATGCCGGCAAAGGGCAGTTTTTCATGGATTTTCAGAACCATTTTTTTAAAAAATGAGGTTGAATAAGGCCGTTTCATTTTTTTCAGGATTTCATCATCTCCGGATTGCAGGGGAATGTGAAAATGATCACATAGGATATGACCCTGTTCTGCCAGATCAATCAATCCTTCATTGATTTCTCCTGGTTCAATGGAGCTGATCCGAATTCTGTCCACGGGTTTTCTGAAATCTATTTCTGTAATCAGTTTCAACAAAGAGGTGGGGGGATTTAAATCAAGCCCGTACATGCCTGTATGGATACCTGTGATGATAACTTCCCTGAAACCTGATCTGGCAAGTCCGTCCAAATGTTTGAATACCTCGGATGCCGGCATACTCACCGAAGACCCCCTGGCATGGGGGACAATGCAATAGGTGCAGAAGGCATTGCAACCATCCTGGATTTTCAGATAGGCACGGGTCATTCCTCCCTTTACAGGATTTTTAAAGGAAAAAAACTGATTGTTTTTGCTGTGGTCTGGTTTTTTAAAGGCGAAGATTTCAGGGGCAACAGAAGGGATATGCTTCTTTTCCTGAGCAATATTACGATCGATATTAAGCTCAATATTACGATCAATATTAAGATCGATATTAAGATCAGTGTTCAGCTCATCCAGATTATCAGTTATATTGTCAGTTATAT
>JAOZST010000014.1:23417-33406 GCA_029939535.1 Desulfobacteraceae bacterium
TCAGTTATATTGTCAGTTATATGATCAGGGATTTGATCAGCAATGAGAGTTTTATCCCTGTGACAGACAATAAAATCGATGTTTTCAATTTTTTTGATTTGATCTGGATCTGTCTGGGCATGGCAGCCGGTCACGATGATTTTTGCCCTGGGATTATTTCGTATGATTTTCCTGATGGCCTGCCTGGACTGCATGCCTGCTTTTGATGTCACGGCACAGGTATTGATAATGCATAGATCAGCAGGCTGATTTTTTTTACTCCTGATATAACCTTTTTCTTCAAGACTGGATCCAATGCCGTCTGATTCATATTGGTTAACTTTACATCCCAGAGTTTCAATATAAAATTTTTTCATTTAATAATTCCAGCACCTAACACCTGGTCATCTTTGTAAAAAACAGCTGTCTGGCCAGGAGTGACAGCAGGTTGCGGTTCATCAAATATTACATGGCACAAATTATTAGCAAATGTCAGTCTGGATAAAGCACCTTTATGGCTGTATCGAATTTTGGTGATAATTCCCAAACTTTCTTTGGCTTCTTTGATCCCATTAATCCCATCAGTCTTACAGTTCTTATTGATAAGGGGATAATTCCAGACAATTTTTTCCACCTGCATCTGTTTCTGTGTCAGGTCTTTTTTAAAACACACCACCAGGGTATTGGTTGAAAGTTCTTTGTGCCGGACATAGTAGGGCTCAGAAGCAGGGCAGTTAATTCCCCTTCTCTGGCCAATGGTAAAGGTGTGAAGACCCTGGTGTGTACCTATTTTTTTTCCATGGAGGTCAACAATATTACCAGGTTTGGGCCCTAAATTTTTTTTTTGAAAAATAAATTTTGAAAAATCTTTATCATGGATAAAACAGATATCCTGGCTTTCAGACGGTGTTAATGGGGTAAGGTTATTTTCCTTGGCCAGATTTTTTACCTGGGATTTGGTGAGCCCTGCCAAGGGAAAAATAATATGTTCCAGTTGTTCCGGCCTGAGCATGGAAAGAAAATAGGATTGATCCTTTAAAGGGTCCATGCCCTTTGCAAGAAAGGGTTTGGAAATTTTTTTTTCAGGAAATGACAGGGAATTGATAATGGTGGCATAATGGCCCGTGGCAATGGCATTGGCTCCCATGGCCCGGGCCTCTTCCCACAGGGCATTGAATTTAATCTTTTGATTGCAGATCACACAGGGATTGGGGGTTTTGCCTTTAAGATAGGTTAAAATAAAGTATTGGACCACCTGGGTCTCAAAAATCCTGGAGAGGTCCACAATGTGAACAGGAAAACCAAGCTGATTTTCAAGGGTTTTGATATCGAGTGATATTTTTTCATACCCAGTGGTGAAATGGATACCAAATACATTTTTAAAGTTTTTTTTAATGAGAAACCCGGAAACAAGGGAGTCTACACCTCCACTAAGAGCAATGGCAACGATGGTATCATTCATCAGGCAAGTTCCGTGTTTTTACTGAAAAGACCCATTGCCCTGGTGGGACAGGTTAGAATACATAATTCACAAAGACTGCATTTTTCATTATTAAAAATTATTTCCATTTCAGGACGCTTTATGTGCAGAGCCTCTGTGGGGCAGACTGCAATACAGGCTCCGCAATGGGTACAGACCTCTTCATCCTTATAGATCTGTTGTTCAGGGGTTGAGACTTCAACTCCCTGGTCCTTGAGAAATTTTATCCCTTTATTAAAATCCGATCTTGTGTCAGATGATATTTCCAAAACCATATATCCTTCTTTCCGGTTGGAAATTTTCGCACTCAGGATATTAAACAATAGATCAAATTTTCTGGTTAACTGACACACAAGTGCCTTTTGTGCAACTTCCGGCGGAAAATGTAAAATAACTATTTTGGAATACAATGAAGATCCTCCATTCTTAATACATCTGTACAAAATCTCTTTGACAAAAGTGTAACATTAAGTATTATAATTATCAGATGCCATCTATTTATAATGGACCAATATATAATAAACCAATTGGATATACAATCATGTTTTAGGGTCTTGCATATGAATCGTTTTGCTTTTGAACTCTCCAGTTATACCCTTAAAACCTTTTCAGGTTTTTCAAAGGCCAATATAAGAATTAAAGGCCAGGAAAATATTCCAGATGGAGCAATTATATTTTGCGCCAATCATTTTACACGGATTGAGACTATTTTCCTGCCTTACCATATCCATAACATTACTGGTAAGCAGGTTTGGTCCCTTGCTGCAAAAGAGTTGTTTGAAGTTCCTTTATTGGAAGGGATTTTAAAACAGCTTGGCGGGGTTTCCACCAATGATCCCAACCGGGATGAACTTATTTTGCAAACCCTTTTATCCGGTGATGTTCAATGGATTATTTTCCCCGAAGGCATGATGGTTAAAAATAAAAAATTGATTAAAAAGAATAATTTTGTCCTGACAGATGATTCCGGGGTTTCACATCCCCATACAGGAGCTGCAGCCCTTGCTTTGAAAAGCGAGTTTTACAGGGAAAGGCTGCGCAGACTCTCCAATGGGGAAGAATCAAACCCATACTCAGCCCAGGAGCAGGAGATCAATCCTGAGAATGACGTAAAGTCTGAACTATACCGGTTGAAAAAAAGCCTTAAAATAAAAGATCTGAACCAGGTTCTTGCTCAAAATACCTATATAATTCCAGTTAACATTACCTATTATCCCTGTAATGCCAGGGAAAATATTTTGGGATCCATCGCAAAAATCGTTATAAAGGAGCCTTCAAAAAGAGTAATGGACGAACTTATGACAGAGGGGGCAATGCTTTTTTCCGGTGTGGACATAACCATACGGTTTGGAAATCCCATTGAGATTACTCCCTATTTGAATGATCCTTATATAGAAAGTATGCTTAAGGTCAAACGTCGGGTTAAATTTGGTGATGACATCAATTCCAAAAAGATTTCAAAGGAAATTTCCTTTGAAATAATGGAACGGTATATGTCTTCGGTATATGCCATGACCACAATTAACTATGATCATGTCATGGCATGTATTCTCAAACATTTTCCCTATAAAAAAGAGGGCATTGATATATATGAGTTCAAATGCAAGATCTATTATGCCATTACCTGCCTTTTACTGAATAATCTCTGTCATGTATGCGATATTCTTCAACATAACCAGGTTCATCTCTTGATCAATGACAGGTTTGACAGAATACAAAGATTCCTGGCCCTTGCCGAGGAAACCAAGATGGTTCAAATAAAAGGAGATCGGATTTTTAAAGATCAGACCCGTTTTTATACCCGGTCTGGTTTCCATACCATACGCATGGAAAATCCCATTCTGGTCATGGCCAATGAAGTGGAGCCTGTGACTGAAGTAGAAATTTGTTTAAAGAAGATTGCCCAGAAATCAAGGAGCCAGATTCGGGAATTGGTAAAAACTAGAATCATTGAAAAAATGAACGTTGATTTTACCAGGGATTATAATACCTATTACCTGGAGGGTGAATCAAAAAAAAAAAGAATAGGCAGGCCATTATTTCTAAAACATGATCATGAAATTGCCGGAGTTTTGCTGATCCATGGATATATGGCTGCACCGGAAGAGATGAAGGCCTTTGCCACCTATCTCCATGGAAAAGGTTTTACTGTTTTTGCACCAAGGCTCAAGGGGCATGGTACAGCACCGGAAGACCTTGCAGGAACAAGTCATGAGGAATGGGTGGAATCTGTTGAGGAGGCCTATGTAGTTCTCAGGCATTCCTGCGAAAAAATTATCATTGGTGGTTTTTCAACCGGAGCAGGTCTTGCCCTTGAACTTTCAAGTCGGGTGGATGACTGCAAGGCTGTTTTTGCAGTGGCCCCCCCCATGAAACTCAATGATCTGGGTTCCTATTTTGTGCCGGCAATTGATGCCTGGAATTCCATGATCAAAAAAATACACCTGTCTTCCATTGCCAAGGAATTTATTGAAAATAATCCGGAAAATCCCCATATCAATTATATTCGAAATCCCATTGCCGGAATTCATCAGCTTGGAAAGCTAATGGAACAATTGGAACCAAAACTGAAGAATCTTGAAAAACCGGTTTTAGTGGTTCAGTCTAGAAAAGACCCGGTGGTAAGTCCCAGCGGGACCGGAAAATTGTTTAAAAAAATAGGGTCAGAGGTCAAGGAATATTATCTTTTTGATTATGAACGCCATGGCATAATGACTGGTAAGGGGTCAGAACGGGTTTTTAAAGCCATAGAAAACTTTATCAAACAATGGGTGTGAAGGGATGGTAGAAGATAACGCCCCGGATCCTTGTGCAAAAATCCGGGGCATTATTTTATGGATAATCTTACAAAAAAAATTATTCCACCAGCATCATGGTGGCTGGGTCCAGTTTGTATTTCTGATCAGTTTTATCGCCGTCCTTTAAAATAACAGCTTCGATCTTGTCTTCCACCGGCTGGAGAAAGACTGCTTTTTCAAACTGATCTTTATGGGCCTCCAGCTGAACAGGAAAGCCGTCTTCACTCAAGGCTTCTTCTCTGTGACTCTTCATGGATAACCAGATAAAGATTGAAAATTCATCATTCAGAGATTTTAATTCTTCCAGGGTGGATGACAGGTCTTCATCAAAGTTCAGACCGTCAACAACCATTATTACCGGCAGGGCAAGGTCTGCTTTTTTGAAACTTTTTAAATAGTCCCGTATTTTATCTGTATTAAAAGTTGCTTCTGTATAAGAGATACCCACTTTGTTTGGGCTTATGTCATCCCAGAGCCGGACGGCTTTCTGGGGATCCACATACCCGATATAATCCACCAGATTGGTATAGGCTTCATCATATCTCAGGTTGATTTTATCCATGGGATCATCCAGACTCACATGGAGTATTTTTTGATCTGCCAGCAATTGTGTCAAAGCAATTTGAACAAGGAAACTGGTTTTTCCAACGCCCGCCCGGGAAAGGACAGCTCCGAATTGGCCTTTTGTTATATTTTCAATGCCAATGGCCTTTTCAACCGGGCTTTTGAGAATGAGATCTTTTTTAAGCATAATTCCTCTCTTTAAATAAGGGTATTATTTATTTTTTGCAGCTTTTTCGTCTGCTTTCTTTTTAGATATTTCTTCAGCCACGGACATGGGAACCTGTTTGTAGGAAGAAAATTCCATTGTAAACTGTGCTTTTCCCTGGGTACCTGACCTGAGGACGGTTGAAAAACCAAACATCTCTGACAAGGGAACCTGGGATTCCACCACGGACATCACACCTTCTTCCTGTGACCCCTGGATAATTCCCCTTCTCTGGTTGATAAGTCCCATGCAGGCACCCTGGAACTCATTGGGAGTTTCAATGACCACCTTCATGATAGGTTCCATGATAACGGGTTTTGCTTTTGCATATCCTTCAAGAAATCCTCCCCTGGCAGCAGCCTGGAAGGCCATTTCAGAGGAGTCAACCGCATGATAGGCCCCATCTTCAAGTGTAACCTTGATACCGGTAACCGGGAATTCAAGGTTGGGCCCTTTTGCCATGCAGGCCAGGAATCCTTTTTCACAGGAAGAGATAAATTGGGTGGGTATTTTGCCTCCGGTGACTTTGTTGACAAATTCAAACTCTTCTTCACAGGGTTCAATGTAACCGATCACACGACCAAATTGTCCGGAACCTCCGGTCTGTTTTTTATGGGTGTAGCTGAAGGGGGCTTTTCGTGTAATGGTCTCTCTATAGGCAACCCTTGGCTTTCCAGTTTCAACTTCAGCCTTGTATTCCCTTTTCATTCTTTCCACATAGACTTCCAAATGAAGTTCGCCCATGCCCTGGATAATGGTATCTCCGGTTTCATGATCCACATAGGTCTTAAATGTGGGGTCTTCTTTGGTGAACCTGTTCAGGGCCTTTGACATATTGATCTGGGCCTTATTGTCCTTGGGAACAATGGAAAGGGAAATAACCGGGTCCATGATATGCATGGCGATCATGGAATAATTGATCCCTGGAGAGACAAAGGTGTCGCCGGAAGCACAATCCACCCCAAACATGGCACCGATATGGCCGGCAGGAATGGCATCTACTTCTTCCATCTGGGATGAATGCATGCGGATCAAGCGGCCGGCTTTTATTTTTCTGCCGTCCCTGGAGTTGATCAGGGTGTCTCCTTTATTGATGCATCCCTGGTATACCCGGATATAGGTGAGCTGGCCGTATTGACCATCTTCAAGCTTAAAGGCAAGGGCAACAGTGGGTTTGTCAAAAACACTTTCCAGGGCAACTGTTTCTTCGCTGTTGTCCAGGTCAATGGCAACATTCTCAATGTCCAGGGGAGAGGGAAGATAATCAATGACGGCATTGAGCAAAGGCTGAACAGCCTTGTTTTTGTAGGCAGATCCAAGAAATACAGGAGTCATCTGTCTTGAAATAGTACCGGTTCTGACGGCGGCCATGATCATCTCTGTGGTGATTTCACCTTCTTCCAGAAGTGCATCCGTCAATTCCTCAGAGAAAAGAGATGCTTCATCAAGCATCTCTTCCCTTGCATTCTGGGCATCTTCCAGCATGTCCCGGGGAATTTCTTTTTCAACCATGTTTTCCCCGTTGCTGCCTTCAAAATAATAGGCTTTCATGGTAACAAGGTCTATAACACCATCATGTTTATCTTCAAGCCCTATGGGAAGCTGCATCATTACAGAATTATGCCCCAGTTTGTTTTTTAACTGGCCGCAGACCTTGAGGGGGTTGGCACCGGATCTGTCACACTTGTTGACAAAGGCGATACAGGGAACTTCATAGCGTTTCATCTGCTGGTCCACGGTAATGGACTGGGATTGGACTCCAGATACAGAACAGAGGATAAGAACAACACCGTCTAATACCCGCAAAGACCGCTCAACTTCCACTGTAAAATCCACATGGCCTGGTGTGTCGATAATGTTAACGTCATGGCTGTTCCATTCACAATGGGTTGCTGCAGAGGCTATGGTAATCCCTCTCTCCCGTTCAAGCTCCATTGAATCCATGACAGCTCCGACACCGTCTTTACCCCTGACTTCATTGATTTGGTGAATTTTGTCCGTATAAAACAAAATTCTTTCAGTAAGCGTGGTCTTACCGGAATCAATATGGGCACTGATTCCAATGTTTCTTACCCGTTCTAGATCTCTGATCATTTTTAAATAATCCTTATGAATAAAAATAAATTCCTCTGGTAATACAAAATTGCGCAAAAAACGCAGGTATTGCCAAAGGCATTGCCATATTATGATTTTGCTAAATTATAGTTACGATTAAATTGGTTTTATTTGAAACCAGGTCCAAACAAATCAGGTCCAAACTTAGCTTGTAAAATCGAATCTTATACGCTTTTTACCATGGTTTGTCAAGTATTTAATGGATTTCTGGTTCGGGTTCTTAAATTTTTATTGTGTTTACCTGTTTGGTTTATTAGAATATCTTTACATTAACATTAATAAATTTTGGAGTAATGGTTTGAAAAAAATTTTCCTTTTAATCCTTGTCGCTGTTAGTGTTGCCATTAGTTTTTATTCTCCTGCTTTTTCTCAATCAGAAAAAGAATTATTTGAAAATGGGGTCAGTTTTTTAAAACAGGAAAGATATCAGGAAGCACTGGATACCTTTACGGAATTGATTGCCATTGCACCGGGGAATCCAGATGCATATAAAAACAGGGGTGTTGCCCATATGAAGCTGGATCAGTATGATCTGGCAATTGAAGATTTTGAGCGGACAAAGGAAATTGTACCTGATTTAAAAGGGTTGTATAGCAATCTGGGGGTTGCCTGGTATTATAAGGAAGATTATCCCAGGGCAATTGAAAATTATAATATGGAGATCTCCCTTTCTCCTGACAATTATTTTGCCTATTTTAACAGGGCTATCTGCAGGGCTGAACTCAATGAATATGGAAAAAGTCTTGGGGATATAAATAAAACCCTTAAACTTTTCCCTGAATTTTATCTGGCCCTTTGCTTAAAAGGTGATTTGTTTGCAAAAATGAACCAGCCCCAAAAGGCCGAACAGGTCTATGAAGAAGCAATTTTGATTGATCCGGATAAGGCCTATGCCAGAGAACAGCTTGCCGGACTGAAAATGAATGATGCTAAAATTTCAAAAAAGACTGCCTCTTTGTCAGAGCCTGTAGTAACAGGAAATTATGAACTCCAGGCCGGTGCATTTCAGGTTCGTGATAATGCACTAAGAATGCAAAAAAAAATTGAAAACAATGGATATAAGGCCAAGCTCCTGGAGTTGAAAAATTCCAATAATATTACCTTGTATCTCGTTCGAACAGGAGCATATACCAATCGGAACGAGGCAGAATCTGCTAAAACTATTTTAAAAAATAACCATGGGATTGATACTATTATCATGCCCTTTGGCAGGCTTTAAACTGGAAGGTAAAATGGATATCTATAATCTGGTCAGTTTCGCAGGCATTTTTCTGCTGCTGGCTATTGCATGGTTGATATCAACTTTTATTTTTAAAAATACCCGGAAAATAAACTGGCATTTGGTGGGATGGGGACTTGGGCTTCAGCTGCTTTTTGCTTTGTTTATTTTTGTGGTACCCACAGGCGTGATTGTATTTCAGATTATCAATGATCTGGCTGTCATAGTTCTTGGGGCGGCTTCCCAGGGAGCCAGTTTTGTATTTGGACCCCTTGCAATCCCTCCTGGAGTTAAAGGGTCCTTTGGGTTTATCCTGGCTTTTCAGGCATTTCCCACGATTTTGTTTTTCTCCGCCCTGGTGGCTATCTTGTATTATTATCCTGTGCTGCCCTTTATAATCCATTTATTTGCACGGCTGTTTACAAAATTTATGAGGATTTCCGGTGCTGAATCCCTTGTTGCTGCCAGCAATATATTTGTGGGAGTTGAGTCAGCCTTTATTGTCAAACCCCATATTGAGAAAATGACAAGGTCTGAGCTTTGTACCATCCTCACGGCAGGTATGGCCACGGTGGCTTCAAATGTTCTGGCATTGTACGTGTTTACCCTGCAGGATTTATTTCCTTCCATTGCAGGCCATTTGATTTCCGCCTCTTTTTTGTCTGCCCCGGCAGCCCTGATAATGTCAAAGTTAATATTTCCTGAAACTGGAAAACCCAAAACCCTTGGCAAGGTGGTGGATATCCATTATGAACGGGAAACAAATCTTTTTGAAGCCATTATCAATGGAGCCGGTTCAGGGCTTAAAGTGATCTTCAGTATAGTTGCACTTTTGATTGCAGTGCTGGGGCTTGTGGCCCTGGTTGATCTGGCCCTGGGAGGTGCCGCCAATGTGATTAACCAATGGGCAGATATGAATTTAAATTTATCCTTAAAACATCTTCTTGGGTATGTTTTTTACCCCTTTACCCTTATCATCGGTATTCCACCAGTGGATGCCGGCATTATTTCCAGGATCATTGGAGAACGGATTATTTTGACCGAGGTTGCCTCATATCAGGACCTTGCCCTGGCCCTGGCCAGCAACAGCCTGGCACATCCCAGGTCTGCTGTTGTGACCGCCTATGCTTTGTGCGGATTTGCCCATGTGGCCTCCATGGCAATTTTTGCCGGTGGTATCACAGCCCTGGCCCCCAAAAGAACGGCAGACATATCCGGAGTTGCAGTCAAAGCACTTATTGCAGCAACATTTGCCTGTCTTTTAACTGCCTGCATGGCAGGTACCTTTTATACCAATACCAGCCTGCTGCTGGGTCATTAAAACCAGCATTATTGTATATAGAAAGAGGATACACCTATGAAAAAATCAGATTCTTCTAAATTGAAAGATACTGTAATGCAGGGATTTTACGACCGCCTGAAACAGGGCAGCAAAAAAATAAACATCCATCTCAGCGATGAACAGACCTCCTTGATGGCTGGCCATGCCAAAGAACTCATCCTTTGGAATAAAAAAATCAATCTCACTGCAATTGTAGATCCATTGGCCATGGCTGAAAAACATTTTATTGATGCCATTGCAGTTCAATCTTTTTTGGATCAGAAAGATCTGGGCAATGGAGATATGGA
>JAOZST010000014.1:33506-35713 GCA_029939535.1 Desulfobacteraceae bacterium
GATATGATCAAGGGAAAAAGGATAATGGATATGGGCACAGGAGGAGGGTTTCCTTCCATACCCTTAAAAATTCTTAACCCGTCAACCCATTTTTGCCTGGTGGATGCCTCCAGAAAAAAAGTTAATTTTTTAAAACATGTGATCAGGACTCTAAAACTGGATAATATAAATGCAATGCATTCCCGGGTGGAGGATCTGGCACTGGATGATGCCTATGCTAAAAGCTTTGATGCAGTCATCTCCCGGGGATTTTCCGGCCTTGAAAAGTTTGTTGGCCTTGCCCTTCCATTACTCAAACCCGGTGGGAAAATTTATGCCCTAAAAGGAAAACAGGCAGAAGAAGAGATCACCCCGGCCCTGAGATCCAGGTTTGAAATCAGAATCGACCATTACCAACTGCCCTTTGAAAAATCCGACCGTTATATGATCCGATTGAAGATTTAACATCATTAATCAATAAAATCATCGAATTATTTAGGTTCTGCAAGGTTTTATCAAACTCTTCATGGGTGGTTTCGGTAAAATTACTCAGAATATTTATTGTAAGTGCATGATCAATCTATAACTTGCTAATTATCACTCTTTTTTGGTAATAATTTCTTTGGCAGTTTCTAATTCACCGGCCTGGGCAAAGGTTGCTCCTACTATTGCCCGATCAAGTCTTGCATATACCTTTTTGGCCGCCCGCAGTATTCGGCTTTCCTGTTCGCGTTTTTTTTCACAAGCCTTATCAATTGTCTGAACTACAACTTTATGATCAAATGGTTTCTCTATAAATTCAAATGCGCCCTGTTTCATAGCTTCAACAGCAACCCGTAATGTTCCCTGGCCCGATAGAACAATGCATTCTATAAGAGGTTTAATCACTTTTATCCTTGTTATCAAGGTGATACCGTCTGTATCCTGCAATATGAGATCAATCATTGCAACGTCAAATTCTTGGGTTTGCACCTCTTTTAGTGCCTGGTCGGCATTATAGCAAGCTGTCACCTCATAACCGTCTAGTTCCAATCGTTCTTTTATTACATCGATAAGTTCTTTTTCGTCATCCACCAGTAAAACGCGTGTCTTTTGCAATATTGTTCTCCTTAATTTTTATAAATTTTTAGGCTTTTATCGTATTGTAAAAATCCTTCAATGTCCTCACATGCTTCTTGATTCCCTAGTGAACAAGAAGTTTTTAAAGCATCCATCATGGCATCCAAATTATGCGACAAATAAAAACTTATAGCTTTTGCAAAATAGATCTCGTGCCAGTTTGAATATTTTTTTTCAAGATGGTCTAAATAGATATTCGCAATCCTCCAATCTTTATTTCTGAAATATCGGTACAATCTTGACAATTCTTGCCCTGGATCAATTTTTTTGTAGACATACTGCTCCATTTTTTCCTGCCATGAAAAATTATTTTCCTCTTTTTCTAGTTCAATATTTTTGATTTCAGCTTTTATAAAATCAGTGCTTTTAATTGTAGTTTTGATTTTAATATAAAATGAATTTTCTTTTTCAATCAATCTTTTTTCTAAAATAGAAAATTTTAATTCATTTGTTGCAAGACAAAATATTTCTTTTTGTTTTTTACCATAATTTCTCAATAAATTTTTATGAATTAAATACTTAGATGATAAGACAATCGCTTTGTATTTTGCACCAAATAGGCACAACGATTCATATTTTTTTGAGAAATCATCAAAGCCTATTTGGTATGTATAGTCGGATACTATTTCAAGGGTATCATCATTTTTATGACCTTCTGCAAAGCAATCCGCTGTATTTAAAAGGATTGTTGCCCATAGTAGGTATGAAATAATGATCTTTATTCGCATTTTATCTCGATTATATACAATGATTCTGTAGTTAGGTGAGTCTGTAACCTTTCATGTTTACGGACATGCTAAACCGACTTAATTTATTCAATAGCAAATCATTATCAATATTTTGGATTTGTGTAAAGAAATATTCACTTGAGTTTTCGGAAAAAAGTTGGCACATATTTATATGAAACACTCTGTTGAAAATACAAAAAAAATGCAAACCAATCCCTCTAGGTGCTGAGCATTTTTTCAGAAACCCACTGAAATTTTAAAACAAATTGTAGGCTGTGTCAGAAACGCCTCCTTGTTAAAGATTAACCGGAAACTAAAAATGGTACATATAGCAAGCAGCCTATCAGCCTCTGATATAAAAGTTTTATATGCGTGGTCTCT
>JAOZST010000111.1:0-12202 GCA_029939535.1 Desulfobacteraceae bacterium
TAATAATTGACTTTTGGTCTGTAACGATCTGGAGGCTGGGTAAACCAATGGCAGGATCTGCAAGTTCCTTTCCCTTTTGACTGCTGCTTGAAAAAGCAACCGAATGAAAATTATTGTCAGCTTGATTATAGCGCAAAATAAGGGTATCAACTCCCAATGCTTCAGATAAGGCATCTGCAACCAATTTGAAAAAATTTCCGCCGCGATTGGTAATTGCCATTTGATACAAATATTCTGCCCACTTATTTTTTTCCTCAAGGGAAAGCATCATTTTTGAAATATTGTCGCTTAAAAATTCGAGTTCAGCAATGCCTTTATATCCAGGTGGCTGACCCATTTGAATAGTGCTGATAATCTGGTTAAGGGGGCTTCTGAGAAAGCGCTCCTGCAAAAACAAAATTAATACAAGGCCTAATAGCAACATGATCCCGGTAATAACATATGCATGCTTTACCCGCCCAATCAGAGGGGCATAAGCCTCGGTATCCTTTATCAGATCGATATCCCAACCCCAGGGCTTAAAATCAAAATGCTGAAAATAATATTTTTTGCCCTCAAATTGAATGGTCGAACTGAGCTTTTTTGAATGGGACTTGACAATGGCTTCAACGAGATCTGGTTTGATCTGGAATAGCAGCAATTCACCTTTTTTGGAATCGGTCAACCAGCACCCTATGCTATTTCGTTTTGTATACTCCTCGATAAGGCCCAGGGTCATCGCCTTTCTAATGATACCTGCTTTCTGGTCGTCCATCTTACCTGTCTGCATCAACTCAGTAAATTCTTCATCGCAGATATCATAAACTGCACTGGTAATACTGGCCAATTCATTTTTGATCTGTTCGTCGGCGAATTCAGAAACAGCCCTGAGAACAAAAAAATACATTCCCATACCCACAAGGCAGATGGCAACCAGCACAGGGATCACCATTTGTACGGGCAGACTTTTAAGAATTCTCTTTGCAGGCATTTTTATTAAAATTTTGGATCTGCTGTTTTTATTTGAACAGGCCAGACCAGTTCCTTTTGCCCATTCTGCCATTGAATGATAAATGTGTGCTGTCGCTCTTGTTTCCCATTTTTATCAACACCAAATCGCCCAATAATGGTCATGGTATCCAATTGAAACAATGCATCCCGCACTTTATTTTTATCAATACTTCCCACTTCGTTCACTGCTTTTTTCAGAACCTGGCCTGCTGCATAGGCAAGACCAGCGTGATATCCAGGTGTATTGCCATATGTTTCAATAAACTGCTGATTGAATTCCCGGGCCCCGGGATAGTTGGCTCTGGGTTCCCAGAGTGATGTCCCGAAAACCCCTTCAGCCTCTGGCCCGCATTGATTGTAGAAACCCTGAAGAGCTGGTCCCACCGAAGCGTAGAATGCCCTGGGCCTCCATCCAATGTTTTTCAGAGCATTGGACATATTAATGGCTTCATTCATATGTCCACACACCATCAGGGCCTGTGAATTATTTGCCTGGGCTTTTAAGGCAAACGCTTCCAGGTTTTGGGTACCTTTTTTGAATTTTTCAAACAAGACGATGTTCAATCCGAATCGCCGCGCCCATTTTCTGGTGCTTTCCGCTAAATCGACAGAAAAGGGATCATCGGAATATACCACGGTAATGTCATCCAATTCGTTTAAAACAAGAAGCTCCAAAAAAACCTATAGTAAATTTACTTGCAGCAGTGTAAACACCAATGGCATTGCAATACCCTTTTTCCCACAGTCTGTCAGCAGCCGCCCCTGCAATCAAAAGAGGCATATCGTTTTTTTCCGCAATGGGCAGAACCGCTTCCGTAATAAGGCTGGAATAGGGGGCAAACAAAAAATCGACATATTCCTTTTCTATAAAATCCCGGTATATGGAAACTGCACTCCCGGGATCACTTTGGTCGTCTTTAACTATTACCTTTACAGGTCTTCCCAATATGCCATTTTCATGGTTTACATTCCGCTCCCACAATTTAAAACCTCTATTCAAAGCCCCTGATATTACGGCAAACCGACCGGTAAGACCAAGGCTGACTCCTATTTTTATTGGCTTGTCGGCCAGGCAGGGAGTTTGGAAAAAAAGCATCATAATACTTAGAAACAATGCAGTCCTTTTCCATTTACCGGACAGGACAAATATAAGTGCAAAGATACGCACAAAGATATCTGTACACGGAAAAATGAATTTTAAACCAGATATATCCGTTACTATGTGTGTTTTTCCCAGAAAATTAATCGCCATAATCACAACATATAGATATAAAATTTAAAAGTCAATTGCATACGAAACACTAGAAGCAAGCAAGACAAAAACTATTCGTAGATAGTATGCTGTTTAGGATCAAAGGCTTCCCTGATCCCTTCCCCGGTAAAGGTAACCGTCATAAGAGTCATGACAAGGGCCCCTACAACCGAGGCTGAGATCCACCAGGCCTCCATGTTCTGCCAGCCCTGGGACAAAAGTTCCCCCCAGGAGGGGGTGGGGGCTGGAAGGCCGAATCCCAGGTAATCCAGGGAGGTCAGGGAAACAATCCCGCCTGAAATGGCAAAGGGAGCATAGGTGACAATAACGGAAATGGTATTGGGAATAATATGCCTGAAGATGATCCTGAAATGGGAGGCACCAAGGGAACGGACCGCCAGGACATATTCCTTCTCCTTTTCCTTGTAGGTCATGGTTCGCATTACCCAGGTGATACCTATCCAGCCGAAAAAGGCCATGATCAGAATTAAAATCATGAAACTGGGAACCACAATGGAGGAGATGATAATGATCACATATAAAAAAGGCACATTGCTCCATATTTCAATAATTCTCTGGAAAAACAGATCAAATTTTCCTCCGAAATATCCCATGGAACAGCCAATTGTTATTCCCACTGTGTAGTTGAGCAGCAAAAGTATAAAGGAAAAAAGTATGGCAGTACGAAACCCGTAGACCAGACGGGCAAGAATATCCCTGCCCACATTGTCCGTGCCCAGAAAATGCCTTTGGGAAAAGGACGGAGGAAAGGGGGGATATTCATTGAGCCTCAGGTCATTTTCATAGGGATTATAGGGGACAATGGGCATTAGGACAAAGCCTTTTTCCTGTTTCAGCTTGAGTTTAAGTTCCCTGTAATTGGTTTCATAGCCGTATTCCAGACCAAACGTGGACCCTGGAATCATCTCGGAATAGGTTGGAAAATAAAATTTACCTCCATGATAAACCACAAGGGCTCTGGAATTAATAAAAACTTCTGCGAAAAATGAAATAAAAATCATGGACAGGATAATGACAAAGGACCAGAAGCCCCTGGATATGGAGCGAAATCGTCTCATTTTCTGCAGGGTAACCGGATTCAGGGATATCATGATGCAACCTCGTATAGTTTAATAGTATAGGAATTTGCATTTAGCTGTTAGCCATTAGGCTTTAGCTAACTGCCAACAGCTAATGGCTAATAGCTCGCTAAGTTCAAGCCCTGTTTTATGTAAACCGCACACGGGGATCCACAAAGGCTACACAGAGATCGGACAGGATATTACCGATCATGAAAAGCAGAGAGGAAATCACCAATATCCCCATGACCACTGGATAATCCCGGTCGATTATAGACTCATATCCCAAAAGCCCCATGCCGTTTATATTAAATACCTTTTCAATCAAAAATGAACCCATGAGAAGGATGGAAATATTATTTCCAAAGCTTGTGGCAATGGGGATAAGGCTGTTTCTCAAGGCATGGCGGAATACTGCCTTTTTAAAGGGAAGTCCTTTTGCAATGGCGGTTCTCACATAATCTGCCGACAAATTGTCCATAAGAGTATTTTTCATGAGCAGGGTCATGACTGTAAAGGAACCGATCATATAGGAAAAAAGGGGCAAAATGGTGTGCCAGGCAATATCAGCTATTTTTTCAAAAAAATTCATCTCATTAAAATAATCAGATACCAGGCCTCCCAGCGGAAACACATCAAACCTGGAGGAAAACAACACCAGCATGAACACCCCTGCCACCCATCCCGGGATGGCATAGCCTGTAAAAATAATGGAGGAGGTGATATTATCAAACCCGGATTTGTGGCGCACTGCCTTGGCCACCCCCAGGGGAATACATACCCCATAAATGAGTATCAGGCTCAAGACCCCGAAATAAAGGGAGATTGGAATCCGTTCTCTGATCATCTCCCACACCGGGTCCTGGTAGCGGGTTGAACGGCCGAGATCACCTTTCACCACCTTTCCCAGCCAGAGAAAATAACTCTGGAGTATGGGTTTATCAAACCCGTAATATTCTTTTAATTTCCGAATCTGATCTTCGGACAGGGGCTGGCCAGACCCTGCCCCGGCCCTGGAAGAGGAACTGCCACCTTCCTGGCCCATCTGCATGGCCCGGGTTTCAGCAATTATTCGTTCAATGGGGCCGCCGGGCACAAACCTGGTGATGGCAAACACCATGATGGTGATACCCAGAAAAGTGGGTATCACCAGGAGAAACCTTCTGATAAAATATGCAATCATGAAACGGCCTGATAAACTGATTCAAGTGCCTTATCAAGGAATTCAGGCTTTGTACCGCCGGCCTGGGCCATGTCCGGCCGTCCTCCTCCGCCTCCGCCGACAATCTTGGCTGCTGTTTTGACAATGTCACCGGCCTTGTATAGTTTGGTTAAATCATTGGTAACAACTGCAATGAGAAGGGCCTTGCCATTGGATTCCGCACCCAGAAGCAGGACCCCGGAACCCAGTTTTGTCTTGAACTTGTCTGCAAGATCCCGAAGCTGGGAAGGATTTTCAATTTCCACACGTTTGGCCAGCACCTTGACCTTGTTGATGAGTCTGATATCTTCCTCAATATCTTCAACCGACTTGGAGGCTATCCTGGCTTTGATGGAGGCCAGCTCTTTTTCAAGGGCTTTTTTCTCCTGCACCAGGGCATCCACCTTTGTCACCACGTCATCACGATTTCCCTTTAACAGAGCTGCAGCAGCTTCAATGGCAGCCTGGTCCCTGTGGACTGTATCCAGGGCTGCCTGGCTTGTAACCGCCTCAATACGCCTCACCCCGGAAGCGATACCTGCTTCGGAAATAATTCTAAACAGCCCGATATCCCCTGAATTCCGGGTATGGGTTCCTCCACATAGTTCCTGGGAGAATTCTCCCTGGGAAACCACCCGTACCACATCCCCGTATTTTTCTTCAAAAAGGGCTGTTGCCCCGGCTTTTACAGCATCATCCATGTTCATTTCCCGGGTTTTAACTTCATGATTTTCACGTATCCTGGAATTAACCTCATTTTCAATGGCAGTCAATTGTTCCGAAGTAATGGCGGAAAAATGACTGAAGTCAAAACGCAGCCTTTTATCCGTGACAAGGGAACCGGATTGCTTTACATGATCACCAAGGACATTCCTTAAAGCGGAATGAAGAATATGGGTGGCAGTATGGTTGATGGCCGTGGACTGACGTTTTTTTACATCTACTCTCAGGGTAAATACATCCCCTTTTTCACACTGGCCTGAAACCACCCTGCCCTTGTGAATAAAAATACCTGAAGGATCAGACACGGTATCATGTATCTTGATCACACAGTTATCGTTTTCAAAGACACCGGCATCCCCGTTCTGACCGCCTGATTCTGCATAGAATACAGTCTGGGCAGTCACCACCTCGATCTCCTCTCCTGCTGAAGCTTTGTCAAGCTCCCTGTCATTTTGCACCAGGATCAAAACATAGGACTCAATTTCAAGGGCATCATAGCCCTGGAAAAGGGTTTTCACTCCGGCCGAAGTCAGGGATTTATAGGCTTCACCTACACCGGCAAATTTTTTCGTGGATCTGGACCTGGCTTTCTGCCTGGCCATTGCCTGGTCAAAACCGTCCATGTCCAGTCCGATCTCCATCTCCTTGACATGGTCAGCTATAATGTCCACTGGAAATCCGAAAGTGTCATAGAGTTTAAAGATAAGCTCTCCGGGAATGCTGGTGTTTCCCTGTTTCCGGACATCTGCAATGGTGGCTTCCAGAAGTTTCAAACCCGTATCCAGGGTTTCCAGAAATTTTTCTTCCTCATTTTTCACCACATTGAGAATAAAGGCTGCTGAATCCTTGAGTTCTGGATAGGCCTCATCCATAATCTGGAATACAGTCTGGACGGTCTCATGGAGAAAGGGTTTCACAAGGCCTATGCTCCTGCCATACCGGATGGCCCGGCGCATGATACGACGCAATACATAGCCCCGGCCCTCGTTGGAAGGAAAGACACCGTCACAGATCAAAAAGGCTGCTGCCCTGGAATGATCTGCAATAACCTTCATGGCCACTTCCACTTCAGGGGATTCATTGCGCTTTTTGTTGGAAAGTTCCCCAACCTTTTCCATTATTGGCACAAAAAGATCTGTATCAAAATTGGTGGGCACATCCTGGAGCACGGAAATAACCCGCTCAAGCCCCAGGCCCGTATCGATGCTGGGCTTGGGCAAAGGCTTCATATTACCCTCTTCATCTTTTTCAAACTGCATGAAAACCAAATTCCACAACTCCAGCCACCTGTCACAGTCACAACCCACAGCACAGTTTTCAGCTCCACAGCCAAAAGCCTCGCCCCGGTCAATGTGGATCTCACTGCAGGGTCCGCAGGGACCTGTATCACCCATGGACCAGAAATTATCCTCTTCCCCCAGGCGGACTATTCTCTCTTCAGGAACACCTATCTTATCCCGCCATATTTCATAGGCTTCATCATCATCAAGATATACTGAAACATGGAGTTTGTCAGGATCAAACCCATACCCGTTGGTCAAAAGATCCCAACCCATTTCAATGGCCTTGTCCTTGAAATAATCCCCAAAGGAAAAATTGCCCAGCATTTCAAAAAAGGTATGATGCCGTGCTGTATACCCGACATTCTCAAGGTCATTGTGTTTGCCACCGGCCCGTACACATTTCTGGGAGGTGACTGCAGTGGAATACTCCCGTTTTTCATCGCCTGTAAATACCCGCTTGAACTGAACCATTCCGGCATTGACAAACAGGAGTGTCGGGTCATCCTGGGGTACAAGGGAAGAGGACCGAACCTGCTGGTGGTTATATTTTTTAAAATATTCTAAAAAGATTTTTCTGGCTTCATTACCTGTCATTATTAACTCCTGGTTTTAACTTCTGACTTAACTTCTGGGCTTAACTTTTATATTCTCGCAAGGGATTATTTATCGGTCTTGGCCGGCTTTTTCTTGCCTGGCTCTGAAATCCCCAGTTCCTCTCTGACTTTAATTTCTATTTTTTCAAAGATGTCTTGATTATCAATTAAAAAGATCTTTACATTTTCCCTGCCCTGGCCGATACGTTCCCCTTCAAAGGAATACCAGGACCCGCTCTTGTCAACTATATCCAGCTCTACCCCCATGTCCAGCAAATCACCTGTCCTGGAGATTCCCTCCCCGTACATGAGATCAAATTCAACGCTTTTAAAGGGGGGTGCCAGCTTATTTTTAACAACCTTGACCTTGGTCCTGTTACCCGTAATATCCTGGCCTTCCTTAATGGCAGCAGCCCTTCTGATCTCAAGGCGCATGGAGGCGTAAAATTTCAATGCATTGCCGCCGGTGGTGGTTTCGGGGTTGCCGTAGACCACACCTATTTTCATTCGTATCTGATTTATAAAGATAATGGTGGTCTGGGTTTTTCCGATGGTGCCTGTGAGTTTTCTTAAAGCCTGGGACATGAGCCGGGCCTGGAGTCCCATGTGGGAGTCCCCCATTTCCCCTTCAATTTCAGACCGGGGCACAAGGGCTGCCACAGAGTCCACCACCATGATGTCAATGCCGCCGCTCCTGACAAGCATGTCAGCGATTTCAAGGGCCTGCTCCCCTGTATCGGGCTGGGAAATCAAAAGTTCATCGCAATCAACACCCAGCTTCTTGGCATAGGCAACATCCAGGGCATGCTCGGCATCAATAAAGGCGGCAATTCCACCAGTTTTCTGGGCCTCGGCAACGGCATGGAGTGCCAGGGTGGTTTTGCCCGAAGATTCAGGACCATAAATCTCAATTACCCTTCCCCGGGGATATCCACCCACACCCAGGGCCTTGTCCAGGGCCAGGGAACCCGATCGTATCACAGGAACAGCTTCTATTTCCCGGCCACCCAGTTTCATGATTGATCCCTTGCCAAACTGACGTTCAATCTGGCTCATGGCTGTCTGGACTGCCTTTTCTTTTTCCGAATTATTCTCCATGCCTTTTCTCCTAAAACAAACCCATTATATATAAAAATTTGAGCACAAGTGCTGCCAGCACCCCTGCCATTATATCATCCAAAACAATACCGGCGCCGCCTGAAAATTTATTTTCAAAATATTTAACGGGCACGGGTTTTACAATATCAAAACACCTAAAGGCCAGAAAACCAAGGATAAAGGATATCCAGCCAATGGGAACCAAGGACATGGTAACACAAAAACCAGCTATTTCATCAATGACAATGGCACCGGGATCCTTTTCTCCCATTATCTGTTCCCCCTGGTCAGCCACATACACGGACAAGAGGATTAAACTGACCAGAAAAAAACCTGAAAAGGCCGGGTTCATATATGCCATTATCCAGATAAATGGGATGGCGGCCAGGGTGCCGAAGGTACCCGGGGCAAAAGGCATGCGGCCCAGGCCAAATCCCGTTGCAGCAAAAAGTATCAGTTTATTGTAAGTATTTATATTAGTATTCATAATTGATTTCAGATCTGCACCTGTTTTTTATAACCGGCAGCCATTTTTTTATAATCTGAATTAGGCCCTGTCAAGGGCATTCACCTCTGCCATGATCCTGTCATAGATATCCCGTAATGGGAGATCCTCTTTTAAAGATACTCCTTTGCAGGCCTCGTACTCCGGCATGTACCTGACCTGGTCTTCCAGATCCTTAATCCTTTTAACCTGCACGGGCCCGAAACTTGTATCTTTAGTCACGATCTCACGTTCCAGTACAATCCGTTCACAGGTATGGTAGCGTATTCCAATGGAGGTGGTCTGGGTCAGGATCAAACTTGACATGCTATCAAGATCCCGGGGCCGACAAATAACTTCAAGCAAGATGCCGGGCCTGTTCTTTTTCATAAAAACTGGAGTAAAGGATACATCCAGTGCCCCTTTTTCCAGCAGAAGATCCATGACAAACCCTGAAATTTCCGGATTCATATCATCCACATTGGTCTTTATAACACAGACCGTTTCACTGGTTTTTTCACTGGTTTTTTCTGGCTGGTCCACATTTTTTTCTGTCTGGTTTACGGCTTTCTCTACCGATTTTACGGCTTTCCCCCAGACCATACGCAAAAGATTGGGCAGGCTGGAACCTGTTTCCCGTTTTCCCGCCCCATATCCAATGCCCTGTATCTCCATTTCCGGCATGGACCCGAAATCCGATGCAAGGGTGGCCACAATGGCTGCCCCTGTGGGGGTTACAATCTCTGTCTCAGCATCGGAACTTACAACAGGGATACCCTTGAGGATTGCAATGGTTGCCGGCACAGGCACAGGAATCCTGCCATGGGCGCAGTCAACAAAACCGGAACCCAGGGGAACCTTTGAGGCTGTAACGGTTATAATACCCAGATATTCCAGGGCCAGAAAACTTCCAATGATATCCACCAGGGAATCAATGCCCCCGATTTCATGGAAATGGACATCATCTATTTCCCTGCCGTGGATTGCCGCTTCTGCCACTGCTATTTTTTCAAAGGCAGTAAGGCTTTTCTTTTTTACAGGTTCAGACAAGTCTGAAAGGGTTATGAGATTCCTGATATCCCTATAAGTCCTGGAGGTTGTCTCATCTTTTACATCCACAAAAAGACTCACACCCCGCAAATGATTTTTAAATACAATCTCTGTTCTCAGCTCAAATCCCCTTAAAACCGATCCCAGCCTTCTGGAAAGCCATTCCTCTGGTACACCAAGGTCAATCAAGGCTCCCAGGGTCATGTCTCCGCTGATACCGGAAAACAAATCCAGATAAAGCATCATGCAGAAGTCTCTCCATCCCCATGGACCCTGAGTATTTCAAGAACCAGGCGGGCTGTATTTTCCATATCTGAAAGGGCTATGGATTCCTTCAGGGTGTGAACATCGGTCATGCCCGTGCCAAGGACCCCGGCCACAATTCCCTTTCCAAAAAAAATATTGGCATCTGCCCCGCCGCCAATGGTTTTATTTTCCAGTTTACGATCCAGGTTAGCAGCTGCCTGCCTGGCCAGGGTAATGGTAATATGGTCTTCAGGAATATTGGTGTTGGGGAAATCCTGTTCTACTTCTATTTCCACCCTGGGCAGATCTTCTCCTTCTTTCCGAAGGCTGTCAGCTACCTTTTCGAAACCAGATACGATGTTATTGGTCACGGCTTTAAGTTTTTCAACATCATGGGACCTTGCTTCCCCAAGGATTGTAACACATTCAGGAACAATATTGGTGGCCATGCCCCCGGAAATGGTGCCCAGGTTACAGGTGGTTTCTTCATCTATCCGACCCAACTCCAGGCCTGAAACGGCAGTAGCTGCCGTATAAATGGCATTGATACCGTTTTCAGGCGCTGCACCGGCATGGGCTGCCCTGCCATGGACTGTAATGGAGATCTTATTGGCCGAGGGCGCTTTGGTGACAATCCCCTCGGTGTCGGTGGAGTCCAGGATATATCCAAATTTGGATTCCATAAGGGAAAGGTCAAAATGCTTTGCCCCCAGAAGCCCGATCTCCTCGCAAACGGTAAAAACAATTTCCAGGGGCGGGCAGGGAAGATTGTTTTCCAGGACCACATCCATCACTTCCAGGATGATTGCAATGGCAGATTTATCATCCCCACCTAAAATTGTAGTGCCGTCACTTTTGAAAATCCCGTTTTCAAATTGGACCTTGACTCCTTTGCCCGGTAAAACTGTATCCATGTGGCCGGACAAAAACAATGGAGCTGTATCCCTGTTGCCCTTGAATCTGGCCACAAGGTTTGAGCAGTTTCCTCCGATTTTTTCTCCGGCATCATCAAAAACAACACTTGCTCCCATTTTGGTTAATATTTTTTCAATCACCCCGGCAATTTCTGCTTCATCCCGGGACTCAGAATCTATCTCTGCAAGCATCTGAAATCGTTGAGCCAATCTTTTAGAATTTATCATTTCCAACCCCTTTATGTGTACACCATATTTTTTAAAACCAGTCTCTTAAATCAAAGAATCCTTTATACTAAACTTCCTGTTTTAATTCCATGATTAATTCTGAAACCCGGGGGACAGAGGTGGAACTCCGGTAATAACTCCATGGCACCGGCATGCAGTACACAAAAGGCACGGTCCATTTGCCCGGCTTATTTTCCCCGGCAATGCACACAAATCCCCAAGCCTGTACCCCCCTACTCCGGGGCCCAGCTGATGACTCTGAATAACCAGGGGATGGAAATTTTGAAACCTCAAACCTGAAAGGAGTTTATACATATCCTGTTTCCGGGGCTCTCCTGTCACCGTGCAGAAATCATCCGGCTCACTGCAATTGGCAGGACAGTAAAAATCTGCATGGCTTACATAAAGATCTTTACCCGTCCCTCGCATGGCATTGGGCAAAAGTCCATCAAGCTTAAAAGGAATTATCTCCGGGGGTAAAGGTTCCTTACCAAATTGCTGACAACACCATTCCCAGGCCAGGTGAACAGGCACAGCAGGAACAACCCACACCGACATGTTCCCGGGCTTTATACTGGCATTTAAAAAATCAATACCATCCGCCTGTATTCTTTTACAATCCAGGTCTTTTGCCTGATCAAGCTTTTCCCTGTCCCTGTCAACAAGCTCAACCTGAAAGCCTTGATGCTGGTTTAGCAAATACTTTGCAGCGCGGAGGCCAAACCCTCCAACACCAATAATCCATACTTTTTCCATGGAGGCAAATATGCTATTTTTCCATCCTGAAAGTCAAGAAGAATAGCCCTGCATGCATAGACAGCAGCTCAGTACCCGGCAACACACCAAGCATGAAAATATTTTTACCAGATGGCTCCAAAAGCATATCTTCACAAATGCAAATTCTTTAAAATTGATTGACAAATAAGGCTTTTTAAGTATAATTACCCTTCGTTGGATATATGCGGAAGTGCGCGGCTCACTGGTGGGGCCCTCGGACTTCAAATCCGATGTGGGGCGTTAATACCGTCCCGGGTGGGTTCGATTCCCATGCACTTCCGCCA
>JAOZST010000112.1:0-12129 GCA_029939535.1 Desulfobacteraceae bacterium
CCCTGGTCATTAATGAGGAAGAGATGGATTTTCTGGTTACCCAGCTTGAAAAGGTGTTGATGGACTAGAAAAAAGGAATCTTTATATGTCAGCAAGGGTAATTCTGGACCCCATAAGCCTTCGCAGAGAGATTGAAGCATCCCATGAACGGTGCAGGCAATATGGGGTCAATCCAGAGGACAAAGGCAGCAAGAATCAAGAATGTCTTAACCATGAAGAACTGTCCATACGCCTGACAGAGAACCGATATTTTCTGGACATTGCCATTGCCCAGATCCAGGAACTTTACCAATTTGTTGCAGGGGCCGGCTTTGTTGTCAACATTGCAGACAAAGAAGGGTATATCCTTCATGTTTTAGGTGATCCCCAGCTGTTGAAAAAAATGGTGGCTGGTAATTGTTCTCCAGGATTTCGCTGGACTGAAAAAGATGTGGGAACCAGTGTTATCAGCCTATCCCTTGCCCGGGGCATTCCGGTTCAGATCAATGATGACGAACATTTCTGCAGGCGAGGTTATGGGTCAACCTGTTCGGCATCCCCGGTATTTGATCCCCATGGTAAGCTGTTGGGAACTATTTCCATGTCAGGGGAAGCTAAAAATGTACACCCCCATACCCTTGGCATGGTAATCACAGCTGCCTATTCCATTGAAAATCAATTACGGATTAAACAGGCTTCCAAGGAACTGCAGCTTAAAAACAATTATATGGAAGCCATTATAGACTCCATGGACAGCGGGGTCATGGCAGTGGACAAAAATGGCATTATCAACCAGGCCAATAGTCATGCCCAACAAATCTTTCAATGGGACACACCTTTAGAAGGAAAACCCCACACAAACTTCTTTAACAATCAGATTGTTCTGGAAAAACTGATGCAGCCCGGGTTTGAATTTGTGGACCGGGAAGTAATTGTTTCAGGTCCTTCCCGGGTAATTCAGCTTATCTGCACGGCAAAACCGATTTTTGATGCCAAAGAAAAGATGCAGGGGACAATCATCATCTTTAACAGGATCAACCGGATCCGAAAGCTGGTCAATGACATGGCTGGCTCCCAGGCCCGGTTTACATTTAAAAGCATTCTCGGGAACAGTTCTGTTATCCGGGAGACACGGCGAATGGCTAAGATATCAGCGCCCCAGCATTCCACAGTTCTTCTCCAGGGAGAGACAGGAACTGGAAAGGAATTGTTTGCCCAGGCCATACACAACCATAGCAAGCGAGGCAGCCATCCCTTTATTGCCATAAATTGCGGGGCCATCCCCAGGGAACTTCTGGAAAGTGAATTCTTTGGATATGCTGGAGGAGCTTTTACAGGAGCCGTCAAAAAGGGAAGACCAGGAAAATTTGAACTGGCAGACGGCGGCACTATTTTCCTGGATGAAATAGGGGATATGCCCATGGACATGCAGGTAAAAATCCTCAGGGTGCTTCAGACCAGTGAAGTTATAAGAATAGGTGAGCACAAACCCATTCTGGTGGATGTCCGTATCATAGCAGCCACCCATACTAACTTGAAAAAGGCTGTGGCCAAAAAAGATTTCAGGGAAGATCTTTTCTATCGGCTGAATGTATTTCCCATCTCCATCCCGCCTCTAAGGGACCGGTCCGAGGATATCTTACCCCTTTCCAACTATTTTTTGAACCGGTATTCAATACTAATGTCAAAACAGGACATCAGATTCTCCAGGGAGGCAGAAGCTGTTCTGATTAGCTATTCATGGCCCGGAAATATTCGTGAACTTGAAAATGTCATTGAACGGGCTGTCAACCTGGCAGAGGATAAGAAAATTATGCCAGAAAATCTGGGACTGGACTATAAAGGCCTTCCAAGGAGAAAATTAGCTGGCTCCCGCCTTGGAGATATTGAAAAACAGACCATCCTGGAAACCCTTGAAGAGTATGGGTATAATTTTTCCAAATCCTCCAGTGCCCTGGGCATTTCCCGGGCAACTCTCTATAATAAGGTAAAAAAATACCAATTATCGATCCGCCAGATCAATGTCTAATTACTTTACATGTATAATAAATAGACAATTATTGTAACTTATTGAAATTTTATACTAAATACTTATTTTTCCATTAAACTGTAAAATTTTTAGACAATTGCCTGGATTTTATCATCCCAGTCCTGATCCGGAAACATGGACAAAACCGCTTGTATATACAGGGCTTTGTATTTTATTTGCCTTGCCTTACCATTTATCTCACGCTGGCATATATCTTGAAGACTTATTCTTGATAATCACTATCCCACACCCTAATCCATGGGGTAAATCTGGAGCGGCTGAAATTACAGCCGTGAATTATCGTTTATAAAAGGAGATGACTGACATGTTCAACAATCAAATTGGTAGACGGGAATTTTTAAAAATTACAGGTGGCACCATCGGGGCGTCAATGCTTACAGGTCCTGGAGCGCTTTTTGCCGCACCAGCGCCAGGAGCCCTGGTTGACCCCATGAAAATCATGACAGCAACAGCCACCATGGACCCGGTCCGGCCCGAGGTGGCAAGGGTGTGTTCCGAGGCATTCAAGAAGATTGGATGGGATGTTGCAGCCAACCCCATTGATTACAACCAGAATGTTCAAAAAGTAATCATGGAACATGATTATGACATGTGGTTTGTCATGCTCTCGGGAGCCTCCCTTAGAATCGACCCCAATGTATTCTTGTACCAGGTGCATCACTCCTCCCAGTTTAGGAAAGGCGGATACAATTGGGAAGGCTTCTCAGATCCCAAAATAGACAGTCTTGTGGAAGCCCAGCAAAAGGAAATGGATGTTGAAAAACGGCAACAGATTGTAAATGAAGCCCAGGTTCTCTGCCATGAAGCCCAAAGCAATAACGTCATTGCCTATATGCAGATGACTTCTGCCTATAGGTCGGACAGGATCAAAAACGTGGTCCCCATGCTTGGGGAGGGGACAGGCAGCTTCTGGACAGATATCAACATGGAAGTAATTAAGGGTGACGGCTATGTCAAGACTGCAAGGCCCTCCCCCCTTAAAAAACTGAATCCTGTTGCTGCAAAAGATACCACGGAATTCATGGAGCTTCGCATGATCTATGATACCCTTTTCAGGATCGGTCCGGATGGATCCCCAAGGCCCTGGGCAGCTGAATCCTATAAAATGGTGGATCCTCTGACCATTGATCTGGCCATCCGGAAAAATATGAAATGGCATGATGGCGAGCCCTTTACAGCTGAAGACGTAAAATTTACCTTTGATTACAGCATCAAATGGAAGGCACCCTTCTTTAATTCCATCCTTCAAAAAATTGACACTGTGGAAGTTATTGGCAAGCATGGGGTACGCATTAAACTAAAAGAAACCTATGCTCCGCTTATTTCCAATCTGCTGGGCGGATTGTTTATGCTGCCAAAACATATCTGGAAAGACATACCTGAAAAAATGGATGTGGAAGATCCTTTAAATTTTCCCAATGAAACACCTGTGGGAAGCGGCCCTTTTAAATTTGATTATTGGGACAGAGGCCGGGAAATCAAGGTATCTGCCTTTACCCATCATTTTAATCCCCCTAAATGTGCAGGAATCATCGGCACAGTCTATGGGTCCCATGATGCAGTGGCCGCAGCCATTGAAAAGGGAGAATGCGACCGGAACCGCTATATCCTGAAACCAAGCCTTCTCCTGGATCTGGCCAAGATCAAAGGGGTGGTTGCCAAGGGATATCCCAATCATGGATTTTATACTCTTACCTATAACTGCCTGAGGGCCCCCCTTAATGATCCTCAATTCAGGAAAGCCATGGCCCATGTGATTCCAAAAGAACTGATCATTGAAGCCATTCTTTCCGGCCTTGCCGATGTGGGCGGGTCTGTTATTGCACCGGCCAACAAGTTCTGGCACAATCCAGCTGTCAAATCCTTTCCCAATGATATCGTCAAAGCCAGGGATATCCTGGCAAAAGCCGGATATACCTGGGATAAAAAAGGAAAAATGCACTATCCTGGATAAAATCATCCAAAAAAATGGACGGTCTGACTGACCGTCCATTGCTTTTGTCCTTATTGGAATAAGGAGTACATTGTGCAAGAATTTATCATCCGAAGAATCATTTACACTATTTTTACCATTTTTGCCGTGGCCACCATCCTGTTTTGCATATTCCGCATCATGCCCGGAGACCCCACGGCCCAGGTGATCAGCCCGGCCCTGGATGAGGCGGCCCAGGCAAGGCTGAAAGAGGCCTTTGGCCTGGATAAACCCGTTTATATTCAGTATGCCCTTTATCTCAAGGGCCTGGTCACCCTGGAATGGGGACGTTCTTTTACCACTTCAAAGCCGGTATTTGAAATTCTTAAATATCGCTTCTGGAATACGGTTTTCCTCATGGGCGCTGCCATGGGTTTTACCCTGCTCCTGGGAACGGCCCTGGGAATGGTCATGGCCTGGAAAAGGGGTGGGCCCCTGGATGTGAGCGCAACAGTGAGCGCCCTGGTGCTCCAGTCAGCCCCTCCCTTTGTTACAGGAATTTTATTCCTAATGATCCTGAGCTATAAGCTGGACATTTTCCCCACCGGCGGCATGAGCACGCCCGGAGAACGACTCCCCCCTGGTATTGCCATGTTGTTTAACAAAGATTTTCTTCTCCACCTTATACTGCCTGCCATCACCACGGCATTTTACTATCTGGCCACGCCCATGCTGATTATGAGGGATTCCATGCTGGAGGTGACGGGCAGCGATTATATTGAACTGGCCCAGGCCAAGGGACTATCCCCTGGGACAGTGATGATCAAGCATGCGGCAAGAAACGCCCTTCTTCCGGTTTTCACGGTCTCTTCAGTCCTCATAGGCTTTGCCCTGGGCGGCCAGGTAATTGTTGAAACAGTGTTTTCATGGCCCGGCATGGGCCTGCTCATGGTGGAAGCAGCCTCAGCCCACGACTATCCAGTGGCCCAGGCAACCTTTTTGCTGCTGGCAGTTTTAATCATTGTTTTAAACCTGCTGGCTGATATTTCCTATTGTTACCTTGACCCCCGCATTTCTGTACCAGGAGGAAAAAAATGATAAACAAATTGGAAAAACACCCCAGGGAGCCGCAAATATGAAATTCTCCATCCTTAAAGATTTTTTCATTGGACAATATAAAATTATCCGGGGCAACCGTTTTGGCATGTTCGGAGCTGTAATACTCCTCTTTTTCGGAATCGTCGCTTTGCTGGCTCCCTATATTGCCCCCCATGAGCTCTGGGAATCACTCAGGGATTCCAACGGTAAACTGGCCATCCTCCGCCAGCCCAGCCTTGAATTTCCCATGGGAACCACTGCCATGGGAAGGGATATTCTGAGCCAGATGATCCTTGCCACACGGACCACTGTTATGATCGGGCTTATTTCAGGCCTGGTTTCCATCATCATCGGGGCCAACATCGGTCTTTTGGCAGGGTATTACGGCGGCAAACTGGATGAGATATGCATGCGTTTCACAGATATTATCTATGGAATGCCCTTTCTGCCTTTTCTCATCGTGCTCATATCCCTTTTCGGGCGTAACATCTGGTTTGTCATCATTGCCATCTGCTGCATTATCTGGCGGACATCGGCAAGGGTAATCCGGGCCCAGGTCATGTCCATACGCCAGCGCCAGTATATCCAGGCAGCCAAGGCCAGGGGATGCAGCGACACGAGGATCATTTACGGGCATATCATGCCCAATATCCTTCCCCTTTTACTGCTCTACACTGCCTTTAATATTGCCTGGTCTGTCCTGGCCGAGGCTGGAGCCAGTTTCCTGGGCTTTTCCGATCCCAACAACATCACCTGGGGCGGCATGCTGTATAATCTGTGGATTTCAGGAAAGATAAGAACTGCCTGGTGGTGGTTTGCATCCCCTTCCATCTGCATCATTCTCCTGGTAAGTGCTCTGGTGTTTATTTCCCGGGCCTATGAAGAAGTGGCCAACCCCCGCCTGAAACAGAGATAAGGAAGGAAAATATGAACAATATACTGGATGTAAAAAACCTGAAGACCCATTATTCTTCCGAAGAGGGAATTGTAAAAGCCGTGGACGGGGTCACCTTTTCCATTGGTAAAAACCAGGTGTTTGGCCTGGCAGGAGAATCCGGCTGCGGCAAGTCCACCCTTATCAGGACCATCATGCGCCTGGTTCCCAAAAGTGCCAGGGTAACTGCTGACATTCTGCAATTCAATGGTGAAGACCTTTTGTCCATTTCAGACCAGGAGTTCAGAAACAAAATCCTCTGGCAGGGAATTTCCTTAGTACCCCAGAGTGCCATGAATGCCCTCAATCCGGTTTACCGTGTGGGGGATCAGTGCATGGAAGCTGTCATGACCCACACGGACTTTACTAAAACCAAGGCAGCAGAAATAGTGGGAAACCTTTTTGATGCCGTAGGCCTCCAGAAAGGCCTGATGAAGGCCTATCCCCATGAATTCAGCGGGGGTATGCGACAGAGGGCCATGATTGCCATGTCCCTGGTTCTAGGCCCTGAGCTGGTGGTAATGGATGAGCCCACCACAGGCCTTGACGTCCTGGTCCAGGAACGGATACTGAGGAATCTCAAGGAAATAAGGGGGAAAACCAAAACATCGGCATCCATACTCCTCATCACCCATGATATCTCTGTGATTGCGGGAATGAGCGACCGAATCGGAATCATGTATGCAGGAAAGCTCATGGAAACGGCAGACTCAATGGAGCTTTTCAACGAACCCTATCACCCCTACACCCTTGGCCTTAAAAATGCCTTTCCCAGCATCAAGGCCCTGGACCGGGAACTGATTTCCATACCCGGCTCACCCCCCAACTTGACCAAAACCATTAAAGGATGCCTTTTCTATGAACGGTGTCCTTTTTCCATTGATCTATGCCGGGAGAAAAAACCCGAAGAAATAGAGGTCCAGCCCAACCATTTTGTCCAATGCCATCGAACAGAGAATGTGGAAGAATTCCGTAAACTTGCAGGAGAAAAGGAAACATGGCAATTCTCGAAATAAATAATCTTAAGCAGCATTTTTATATCAATCCACCCCTGCTTTCCCGAATAGTGGGAAAAAAACAACCCGGCGTTATCAAGGCGGTTGACGGCGTATCCTTTACATTGGCCAAAGGGGAAATCCTGGGTGTGGCAGGAGAGTCGGGCTGCGGCAAATCCACTGCATGCCTTGCCATTGCCAAGCTCAGGGACCCAACTTCCGGCACCATTCATTACAAGGGAAAGGATATTGCCGGCATGACTCCAAAGGAGATTCGTGATTACCGCAAGGAGGTCCAGCTTATTTTCCAGGACCCCTATGAATCCCTGAATCCCCGTTTCAAGGTTTTTGACCTGGTGGCAGAACCCCTGCGGGCCCTCAAGATCTGCGAATCCCAGGAAGAACTTGCCCAAAAGGTAACTAACACCATTACCATGGCCGGGCTGAATCCCAAAGATTACGGACATAGGTATCCCCACCAGCTAAGCGGTGGAGAACGCCAGCGGGTGGGAATTGCCCAGGCCCTGGTGCTTGAACCGGAACTGGTAATTGCTGATGAGCCCCTTTCCATGCTGGATGTGTCCATCCGTGCCGGAATACTGGACCTGATCCGGGACTTATCCAGGCGAATGAATTTTTCCTGTATCTATGTGTCCCATGATCTTTCCATTCTCTCCAACATTTCCGAACGACTTATGATCATGTACCTGGGCAGAGTGGTTGAAATAGGAGATACCCGGAAGATAATAACCCGGCCCATGCATCCCTATGCCCAGGCCCTTATTGCGGCAGTTCCCATCCCTGATCCAGCCTATGTCAGGCCCATCCCGGACATAAGAGGGGAAGTATCCCAGCCCATTGATCCGCCCCCTGGCTGCCGTTTTCAGACCCGGTGCCTGAAAGTGATGGATATCTGCAAAAAACAAGACCCTGCCATGGTAGAGCTGGAGCAGGGACATTCTGTGGCCTGTCATCTTTATGATTAATAAAAAAAAGAAAATTATCATCACCAATAAAGAGTAAAAAATATGAAAATTAATTGCATTGAACTATTTCACATCAGCATTCCCTTTGCCGTACCCTACAAGCTTTCAAAACGATACGGCACATTAACCCATGCCCATGCAGTTGTATTCAAGGTCCACACGGACAAGGGCCTTGTGGGTCTTGGGGAAGCAAACCCCATGAATCCCTTTACCCAGGAGACACCGGCATCGGTAATGATGGTTACCCGTGACCACATTGCCCCCCTCCTTCTTGGAAAGGATCCTGAAAAAATCTCTAAAATTGAAATGGATCTGGATCAAATGGTCAGCGGCAACCTGACGGCCCGGGGTGGAGTCAATATGGCGCTTTTTGATATTGCTGGCAAGGCATTGGGCATTCCTGTCCACTCTCTTATAGGGGGCCAATATCATACAGAGCTACCTCTTTTGGGAGCCATCGGCAGCGGCACCCCCAAAGAGGACCAGAAAGCCATAAGTGCATTGATAAAAGACGGTCACCAGACGGTGATGATCAAGATGGGAACCCTTCCCATTGAAATGGAGATTAAAAGAATGATTTCGGCCAGGGAAAGCTTTGGCAGGGAAATATTCTTTGTTGTTGATGCCAACCAGGCCTGGACTGTATTTGAAACCCTGAAATTTATTGACGGCTGCCAGGCAAATCTGCCCGATTTAATTGAACAGCCAGTGGCCTGCCATGATATCCATGGCCTTAAACGGATTCACGAACACTCACCCATTCCCATATCAGCCGATGAAAGCATTATGACGGCCAATGATGCCCAGACACTCATCCGGGAGAGGGCTGTGGATGTATTCAGTATCAAGGTCTCCAAAAACGGAGGTATTGCCAAGTCAAAATTAATTGCCGATTCCGTTGGACTTTTTCATTACCAATGCCTCATGAACAGCATGCTGGAATTCGGGATTACCCAGGCCGCCTCACTCCAGCTGGGATGCACCCTGACCAACCTGATTCCCGCAGGCCATGCCTATGGCTCCGTACTCAGGATGTCCGATGATATTACGGATTTTGGTAAAAACATCTCC
The DNA here is from genome assembly GCA_029939535.1 of Desulfobacteraceae bacterium. Lineage (GTDB taxonomy): Bacteria > Desulfobacterota > Desulfobacteria > Desulfobacterales > Desulfobacteraceae > NBML01. Next base: position 9,026 of record JAOZST010000112.1, read on the forward strand.
CAGGGCAAGGTAATCGTCCCAGAAGACAACGGCCTTGGAGTCAGCCTGGATGATGAAAAACTTAAAAAATATACTAAAGATTATCTAAAGATCCAATAAACAGGATTGACTGGAATTTACTAAAAGAAATGTCAGGAATTTTTCTGGCATTAAGAGCGGCCACATCAATAAGACTGAGCTGCTGGGAAAAGGCAAGGAGCATTTCATGAAAAATGCGGATATTATCATCATAGGCGGCGGTTTGACAGGATCTGCAACCGGTCTTGGCCTGGTCCGCAACAAGGCAGGGAAAGTCCTGATGCTGGATGAAAAACCCGGGATACACCGAGTTTCCAGGGCCAATTTCGGACTCACCACCTATATGTGCAAGGGACTCAACGATACAGCCTATGCAGAATGGTCTTTTCGAGCCACCCTGGAATGGGCTGATTTTGCAAAAAACCTGGAAGAGGAAAGCGGTATTGGTGTTGATCTTTCCCTGAATGGAGGCGGCGAAGCATTTCTTGAAGAAGAAGAAATTGAAATCAGAACCCAGCAGACCCTCACCCTCAAGGAAATGGCCAGAAAAAGAGGATCTGAATACCCTGTTACCATGCTGGACAGATATGAATTTTCCCAGCTCGTACCCAAAATGGAGGTGGGAGAAAAGGTTATCGGAGGAATGTTTGTTAAGGGTTCAGGCCATGTTAACCCTTTGTTTTTATTGAGGGCCATGAGAAAAGTATTCATTGACAGGGGTGGCCAATTTATTCCGGGTGAGTCTGTAATGGAAGTGAAGCCAGGGTCAGCAGGAATTATAGTAAAAACAAACAAAAGAGAATATGGCTGTAAAAAACTGGTTATGGCCGCCGGCCACGGCAGCACCAGATTAATGGGTGAATTGGGAGTGCATCTTCCCCTGTATCCCCAGAGGGGCCAGCTCCTGGTTACCAGCCGCAGGGAACCTTTATTGCCCTTTCCCCTGTTAACCATCCGCCAGACAGGCGAAGGAACTTTTATGATTGGCGTGTCCAATGAAAGTGCCGGCCATGATCTACGGGTCACAACCAGTGTGCTTAAGAGCCAGGCCCAAAAAGCCATTGCAATATTTCCCCTGCTCGGGGATTTAAAGTGGGTCCGCAGCTGGTCTGCTGTCAGGGTAATCACTCCGGATGGCTCCCCGCTTTATGATACCATTCCAGGTCATGATAATATTTTTGTAATGGCCGGTCATAGCGCTGTTACCCTTGCACCCATGAATGCATCATATATAGCCCCCTGGATTATCAATGGAACAAAATTCAAGGAGATACAAGGCTTCGGGCTTGGGAGGTTTCATGTTTAGACTCTATGAAAAAATAGAAAAAACCGTCACAATTATCCTGGATGGCAGACCTGAAACAGTGCCTGCAGAGGTGAGTGTTGCAGCAGCGGTTTTGAGTACAGGAGCAAAACAGACCCGTGTGTCCCCCATAACGGGTGAACCCCGCTCTCCCTTTTGCCTCATGGGAGTTTGTTATGAATGCCTAATGGAAATTGACGGGAAAAAAGATCAACAGGCCTGCCAAATGGAAGTAAGGGAAGGCATGAAAATTAACAGGCAGATGCAGTGCAGGCAGATACAGGGGATAACCAATGAAGAGACATCTTGATGTAATTGTGATAGGAGCCGGTCCTGCCGGGATTTCCTGCGCCGCATCCCTGGCCGGATTCAGCCTTGAAGTTTTGCTGTTGGATGAACAACCAAGGCCTGGAGGACAGATTTATAAGAACATTGAAAATACCTCGGAAAAAAGACTGAAAATACTGGGAGAAGACTATGGGGCAGGCCAAAAGCTGGTAAACCGTTTCCGCAGTCAAAAACTGGAATATGTGCCCAATGCCACAGCCTGGCAGGTGGAAACCGACGGCCATGTTTGTTATTCCAGGGATGGCGCTTCCCATGAAATATTCGCAAAATTTGTGGTGGCTGCCACCGGGGCCATGGAAAGACCTGTGCCCTTTCCCGGCTGGACCCTGCCCGGGGTCATGGGAGCCGGAGGTGCCAATAATCTTATCAAGGATGCAGGCCTGGCTCCCCAGGGAAGGGTGATTCTTGCCGGCAGCGGTCCCCTGCTTCTCCTTGAGGCCGTCCACCTTATTGAGATGGGAGTTGATATCCGGGCCATCCTGGAAACTTCACCTGCCCTGCCGAGCCTTTCATCATTGATCAATCTACCCGGGGCTGCCAGACGAATGGATTATTTAACAAAAGGCCTGGCAATGTTAAGGCGTATAAAAAAAGCAGGCATGGAACATCATAAAAATATTAAAAAATTGCAAGCCAGGGGCAGGGAAAGCCTGGAATCTGTTCATGCCCAAAAAGGAGGGAAAAACCTTGATTTTGAAGCAGACCTGCTGTTAACCCACTTTGGTGTCATACCCAATACAGCGATATTCCGCCAGCTGGGCTGCAGGCATCAATGGAATGAAACCCAGCGATATTGGTACCCTGAATGCGACAAATGGGGACGGACAAATCACAATGCCATATTTGCCCCCGGGGATGGGGGATTTGTCCATGGAGCTGTGGCAGCAGCCTTAAAAGGAGAAATGGCTGCCCTGGCCATTGCAGCAGATATGGAAATGATACACAAAGGAGAACAAAACATAAGGGCAGCCCGTATTGAGAAACAGCTTGAAAGAGAATTATTTCCCACTCCTTTTATGGAGGCAATGTATGCTCCGGCCCCTGATTTATATGATACAGATCCTGAAACCATGGTATGCCGCTGTGAGGGAATCACCATGGATGAAATAAACAAAGCCATAGGTGAGGGATGTATAGACCCCAATGAGATAAAAGCCCTGCTACGTTCCGGCATGGGTGCCTGCCAGGGAAGGATGTGCGGTCCGGCAATGAATGAAATCATTTCCCTTCGAACCGGAATTGATATAAAAGAAGTGGGCTCATTGAACATCAGGCCGCCTTTGAAAAATATTTCCCTGCATGAGGTTGCAAATATGGAATTATGCCGGTAAAAATAGATATTCAATAATTGAAAATAGAATTAAAAAAAATACAGGAAAGGATACCATGGATAAAATTACTCGAAATCATGTGACCCAGCGTATGAGCAAGATTG
>JAOZST010000113.1:0-11902 GCA_029939535.1 Desulfobacteraceae bacterium
CCAAGCCCTTTATATTCCTGTATAAAATTGTGGGTATCTTTTTTCATGCCTTTGCGGTTCTCCTTTTTTGTATAAAGGGATAAATATTGGCCTGGTTTTTTGTTTGTCAATTCCATGGATATGGATTCGTACTGCTTGACAGGATAAAAAATATTCGTTAGATAGTCTAATTATTATCTGGACTAAATATTAGCTAAGGAAAGTTTTATGCCGGGAAAAATCAATCAAACCACCCTTGAACAGGCTAAGTATATATCTTCTACAATGCGGCTCATGCAGGACCGGCTTTTTGCCCGCCACCACGGTAAATCCATGTCAAAAATAGAAAAATCCCGGTTAAAGGATCTTTCCATTTCCCAGTTTCATGCCATTATGATGATACGCAAAAAAACAAAGGTTTCCCTAAAGGAGCTGGCAGCCATGCAGCAGATTTCATCACCCTCTGCCTCTGCCATGGTCAATCGTCTGGTAAAAAAAGGTATTTTAAAAAGAAGCCAGAGCAAATCAGACCGACGGAAAATTGAAATCAGCCTGACGGATAATGCAATGGCAAGGCATGAAAAGGTTGAAAAAGCAGTGTTTGCGTCTTTTGTGGATTTGATTGAAAAACTGGGGCCAGGGCCCACCAGAGACTGGTGTAATGTGCTGGAAAAAGTGGAAGCATTGTTTTCACAGGAAGATGGCCAAAATCATGGATAATGGAATGGAGCAGGGTTAATGGAGAAGACCAAGAAAAAAATAAGATTGTCCCAGATCATTTCCCGGATTGTTCTAAGCCTTGCTGTTCTGGGGGCAGGAATTCTTGCAATGAACTATTTTAAATCTATGAAAAAACCGCCCCACAAAGGCCGGGTAAAAGAACAGGTGCTCCAGGTGAATGTGAAAAAAGCCTTTCCCCGGACTGTTCAAACCCGGTTAAAGGGCTTTGGAATTGCACAGCCTGTTACCATTGTAAAAATATCCTCTGAAGTGGCCGGCAGGATCATTTACACCCATCCAGGGTTTGAAAAGGGAAGGACCCTCCAGAAAGGCGAAGTTCTTTTCAAGATAGATAATGCAGATTATCTGGCCGTTCTAAACCGTCTCAAGGCAGGTCTTGCCCAGAAAAAAAGTCTTGTTGCAGGCATTAAAAAACAATTTAAGGCAGAAAAACTGCGTTTGAAAACCATCCAGCGGACCATGAAGCTGTCACGGGTTGAGTATGATCGGGTACGGGTATTGCTCGAAGAAAATAGTATTGGTAACCGGTCGGAAGTGGACAAGGCAGAACAATCCTTGAACAATTCCATTGATACTTATGACAAGATGAAGCAGGCCATTTCCCTGTATCCTTTACAGATAAAAGAAGCTGATGCAGGTATTGAATCGGTAAAGGCTGATATGGACAAAGCCGCTGCTGACCTTGCCCGGTGTACAGTGGCAGCACCATTCACCTGCCGGATTAAATCCATTGCCATGAAAAAAGGGGAGTTTGCCACAAGGGGAAAGGAAGTGGTTACACTGGCAGATGATTCATCCCTGGAGATTGAGGTTTCCCTGGATGCCAGGGAAGCTGCCGCCTGGCTGGATTTTGTTGAAGTTGATCTTGAAAATCAGGTTGGCTGGTTCCCAATCCCCAAGCCTGTTTCCTGTGAGATCGCCTGGATCGAAGCCAAGGACTCAATCTGGAAGGGTCGGGTGGAACGTCTGGTCGAGTTTGATCGATCCTCCCGCACCATGACCCTGGCCGTTACATTTGATCCTTCCCCTGACAATTGCCCGGGCTGCCCACCCCTTGTGGAAGGCATGTTTTGCAGCGTGAGTATTCCGGGAAAGACAATTGAGGGGCTTTACCCGGTTAAACCCTGGCTGGTGACCACGGATAATACTGTTTATATTGTCAGGGAAGGGCGTTTAAAAACACTTTCCGTTACCAGGGTATATTCTGACCAGGAGAATGTATTCCTGTCCGGTGGAATTATTTCTGGAGACCTGCTCATTACAACCCGCCTGGTGGACCCCCTTGAAGACTCGGCACTTAAGATTATGAACAGGGAACATATAAACAGGGAACAATTGCAATGAAAAATATTCTGGGGGCCTTTGCCAGGAATATGGTTTTTGCAAATATTGTTCTTTTGACTGTGGTGGTCGTGGGTGTCATGGCCAGTTTTTTCATGATAAAGGAATCCTTTCCCCCCATGGAAAGGGACAGGATTTCCATTTCTCTGGCCTATCCCGGTGCTGATCCGGAAGAGGTGGAAGAGGGTATTTCCAGGAAAATAGAAGAGGCTGTGGAAGGGATTGACGGGGTCAAGGAATACAGTACCACAAGTTCGGAACATATTGCCAGGGCATCTGTCGAAGTGAAAAAGGGGTATGACACAACCAGGGTTCTTGAAGATGTAAAAACCCAAATTAACGCCATATCCACTTTTCCCAGGGATGCTGAAAAACCTGTGATCAATGAGGTGATCCGGAGAAGCACTGTGGTTACCCTGTATCTCTCTTCAGATATGCCCGAGCGAAGGCTCAAGGAGTGGGGCCAGAAGATAAAGGATCGGCTAAAGGCCCTGGAAAAAGTATCCCAGGTCTCCATGTCCGGCACAAGGGCCTATGAGATCTCCATTGAGGTTTCTGAAAAAAAATTATTGCAATACAAAATGACCTTTGATGATGTTGCAGATGCAGTGCGAAATTCCAGTGTCAATCAATCCGGAGGAACCCTGAGAACTATTGGGGAAGAGATTCGTCTGCGGACAATTGGCAGGAAATACACAGGAGAAGAACTGGGCAGGGTGATTGTAAGGGCAGGGGAAGCAGGGCAGGTTGTGACCCTGGACCGTATTGCAACCATTGTGGATGGATTTGAGGAAGATCCGTCACGGGCCTATGTGGATGGCAAGCGATCTGTGTTGATCTCTGTTTCCCAGACAGAGGAAGAAAATGCCCTGGATATTGCAAAACAAGTCCATTCCTTTGTGGATCAATTAAACAAAGAGCTGCCCGGCAGCATTGAGCTCAAAGTGCTCTATGACAGGACCACTTCTTTAAAGTCCAGGATAAATCTGCTTACCAAAAACGGGTCTGTGGGTTTGGTCATTGTCTTTGTCTTGTTGTGGGTCTTTCTAAACACCAGGCTGTCCATCTGGGTGGGCATGGGTATCCCAATTTCCCTGGCAGGAGGCCTGGGAATTCTCTGGGCAATTGGCGGTACCATCAACATGCTTTCTTTGTTTGGTTTTATCCTGGTGCTGGGTATTGTGGTGGATGATGCAATTGTGGTGGGTGAATCCATCTATGTCCACAGAAAGATTGGCAAATCTCCTTTAAAAGCAGCTGTGGAAGGAACCCTGGAGGTGGCCATGCCTGTGGTGGCAGCTGTTCTTACCACTATTGCAGCATTTATTCCCCTGGGGTTTGTGGGGGGCACCATGGGCAAGTTCATAGCCATCCTTCCGCCGGTTGTGATTTCCTGTCTTTGTATTTCCCTGATTGACTGTTTTATTCTACTGCCTGCCCATTTGAACAGTCTGCCTGAAATTGCAGTCAAAGGGCAGACTGGCAAGGGCATTGGCATTATTTCCAGAATCAATATGTTTACCAGCGGGGCCATGGAATGGTTTGTCCTTAAAATGTATACCCCGTTTTTAAGCCGGGTCCTTCATTTCAGATATGTGGTTCTGTGTGCGGCAATTGCAGTATTATTGGCTGTATTGGGCCTTGTTCAAGGGGGGGTGGTAAAATATACGGTATTTCCCCAGACCGACGGGTATGTAATAACAGCTTCGGTTGCCTTTCCCGAAGGTACTCCGGCAGCCATGACTGAAACAGCCATGGAAAAAATTCAAACCAGCCTCCAGGAATATGCAAAAAATTTTAAAACCCTTTCCGGAGAACCTTTACTGAAAAATGTTCTCACTTTTGTAGGGGCATCCTCAGACGGGATGACCAGTGCCGGGCCCCATGCCGGAATGGTCCAGGGGATTTTGCTGGAATCGGAAAAGCGGGGGGTTCATTCCAAGGAGATCCTGTTTGCCTGGGAGAAAAAAATAGGCAGCATCCCAGGGGCTGAATCCCTGACCTTCCAGGCCCTGGGCCCTGGCCACAGAAGGGCTCCCCTTGTATTTGAAATGCATAGCAACAGTCTTGAAACCCTGGTGGGCGCCACCCTTATACTAAAGGAAAAGCTGGAGGAGTTCAAGGGGGTATACCAGGTCAAATCAGACTTGAATGAGGGCAAAAAGGAGTTGAGGTTCAGCCTCAAACCCGAGGCCAGGGCCCTGGGGCTTACCGTGGCAGGTCTTGCATCCCAGGTGAATTCCGGGTTCTATGGCAATGAAGCCCAGCGCCTCCAGCGTGGGGAGCATGATGTGCGGGTAAAAATCAGGTATACCAAAGCTGAAAGAGGTTCCCTCCAGGATCTGGAGTCCATGAGGATCAGGACACCAAAAGGGGTGGATGTACCCTTGAAATCCGTTGCCAATATTGAATTCGGGCCAGGGTTTTCCACCATCCGGCGTACAAACGGAAAGCGCAGCGTCACCATCAGCGGATTTGTGAATACAAAAATTACCAATGCCAATGAGATCTTTGATGACCTGGACAATACATTTTTAGACAATCTAAAGGAAAAATTTCCAGACCTGATCATTACTTTGCAGGGAGATAAAAAAAGATCCAGGGAATCATTCTCAAGTCTGAAAAAGGGATTTCCCATTGCCATCATGGGTATTTTTACCATTGTGGCCACAATGTTCCGGTCCTATCTTCAGCCCTTTATCATAATGGTGACTATTCCCTTTGGAATTATTGGAGCAGTGCTGGGCCATCTGGTAATGGGATATAACCTTTCCATGATGAGTCTTTTCGGCATGGTGGCCCTGACTGGGGTAGTGGTTAATGATGCCATTGTGCTCATAGAAAGGGTAAATGAGAACTTTGCCCGGCATATCCCGTTTTTTGAGGCAATTCTCAGGGGAGGAGCCCGGCGTTTCAGGGCGATTTTTTTGACGACCTTGAGCACAGTGGGTGGGCTTGCTCCCATGCTGCTGGAAACAGATCTCCAGGCACAATTTCTTATCCCCATGGCCATTTCCCTGGCAGCCGGGGTGTTGTTTGCCACAATTCTTACCCTTGTGCTTATCCCCTGTCTTCTTGTGATTTTAAATGATTTCAGACTGGTTTCCCATAGATGGTTCAGAGGGGATTGGCCAGAATCCAGAACACTTATGGAACCAGCCTCCAGGCGGTATGAACATTTAGATACAAAAGACAAGGATATAAAAATGGATACAAAAGGCTCTGAATCCGGGGCAGAGGAGTTGTCTTGAAAAATCAGCATCAAGTCTTTTTCAGTTATTTATTATTGGTTTATTTATTACTTATTTCAGGTCCGGTTATGGCAGGGCAGATGGCCCTGGATCATGCCTTTGAAAAGGCCTTGGCCGGTAACCCCAGTGTCCAGGCAATGGCCCAGCGGATCAATCAGTCAAGGGAACGAGTCATCCAGGCAAGGGCTGCCTATTATCCCCAGGTTTCCATGGATGGGTCTGTGAGCAGGCTTCAGGCTTCTGATAATGATATTGCAGCTGGCCTTGCATCCCGGCAAAGCCAGGAATACTATAATGGATCCATGTCAGCCAAATGGGTTATTTTTTCAGGGTTCTCTCGTAAAAACTATGTCCGGGCCGCATTGCTGGGCCAGGATCTGGAAGAGGCCGGCCAGGTTGATGTGATTCGGAATCTTTTGTCTTCTGTGGCTGCAAGCTTTCATGTTGCCCAGCTTGCCCTGGCCAATAAATTTATAGCTTCATCCAACAGGACTTTTTATGCAAAACAGCTGGAAGATGCCAGGATAAAACAAAAGGCAGGCAAGGGATCCTTGAGCGATGTTTTGAATTTTAACACCCGCATGAACCAGGCCCAGATTGAAATGGAAAAATTTATTGCCCAGTATGACGTTGCCCGGGCTTCCCTGGCTGCTCTGCTGGGTGACAATGTCCAGACAAAAGACCTGCCTGATCCTGTTTTTCCTGAGACTGAAACACAAAAGGAAATGGCATTACCCGATACAAAGGCCCTGATGGCCTATGCCCTTGACAACAGGCCTGATTTGATTCAATCAAGACTGGCTGTAAAGATAGCCCAAGCCAATATTGAAACCGTAAAATCAAAATTTTTTCCAGAAATCAGCCTCAATGGGTCCATGGGAATGAATAGAACCGGCAGCGGAAGGTTTGAATCCAATGACCTTGAAAACAGCATCAGCCTTCAATTTTCCTATCCCGTTTTTGCCGGTGGAAAAGACCGGGCTGCTCTTCAGGAAGCCAGATTTGCAGCTGCTGAAGCTGAATTTGAGTTGAGAAATCTTAAAAACCAGGTTGTTTCCCAGATCACCCAGGATTGTTTTTCCCTGACTGCTGCCCAGAAACAACTAAAGCTATATCGGGAAAATGAAAAACTGGTAAAGCAGAACAGGGATATGGTTGCCAAGGAATATCAATATGGGAAAACCAGTCTGGTAAATCTTAATGAGGTTCAAAACAACCTCAGTGAAACCCGGCAGCAGATTGCCCTGTCACTGATATCCCTGCGCCAGGCATGGTATGAACTTAAAGCATCCTCCGGTTCCATATACAGCCGGTAAAATTGACACAAACTCCCAGGTTATGCTTGATCAGTGCTGCCTGAAGTTCTGCCCTATGTTTTGATTGACCAGTTCTTCCTATGCATAGAACAGCGATGCAGTATCTCCAAGCACCAGTTTTTTCTGGGCAGGGGTCATTGCTGACTGGTCCATATCCATGTAATACCGGTCCGGACTCAGCAGGGGAAAGTCCGTACCGAACAACACCTTGTCAATGACACCGGCCCTTACAGCCATGTCATAGATACCGGGATCATAGAGAAATACAGAGGCTGCAGTATCATACCAGATGTTTTTGAGGCTTTCCTTTAATTGTTTTTTCATGACATGGTAAAAGAAAATACCTCCCCCCCAATGGGCCAGGATGATTCTGTTGTCAGGAAAAGTTCTGGCCATGGTTTCAATCTGTTCCAGGGTAATGGGCGTTTTGCCGGGATAAGAATGGCCAACAGGCTCATTGGTGTGGATCATGCAGGGGAGGTTGCCCTTTGTTCTTAATACCTCCATGACAGGTTCCAGGAGTTTGAGGGCTTTTTTATCGATTCCTGAAAGATAAAAGGCCAGTTCCCCCACACCGGAAAGGCCTGCATCAATACATCTGACAGCCTCATCAGCTGCGCCTTCCCAGGTAAGATCAAAGCAGGCAAGCCCCTTTATCCGGCCTGGATAGGAAAGGACAGTTTCAAGGATATAATCATTGTTTTTTTTTGCAAAATCCGGGTTTCTCCAGGGAAATCCACTGGCCACGGTTATATCCACCCCATGTATATCCATTGATTCAATCATCTCCCGGGCCGTGGATATCTTTGCCCTTGGTGAATTATAGAGCATCTTGAATTCCGGTTCATTATTAAAAAACATGTCCCTGTCATTTTTGACTGATTCTGGAAATAGATGGGTATGGGTATCAATTATCATTAAAGACTTTTCCTTATTATGTATTGTATGGAAATTATTGTATGGAAATTGGCGTTGAATAAAAATTGTTTTTTAATAACCCCCATGCCCTGACGGGCACAACAAACCATGAAAAATATTTTAACCACAGAGAGCACAGAGCTCTATTCTCGGTGCCCTCTGTGAACTCTGTGGTGAGATTCTTTTTCATATAAAAGATTGAAAAATTATGGACAGCAATATATATTAAATTTTTTATGCAAACAAGGGATCAAAGGTAAAAATGAAATATTATCCCATCTTTCTTGATGTAAAAGATCGGGTATGTCTTGTGGTGGGCGGGGGAGAGGTGGGTGCCAGAAAAGCCCTTGGCCTTGAGCGTGCAGGAGCAAGGGTCCGGGTGGTCAGCAGGGAGTTTTCCCATGGACTGGAGGCTGGGGTAAATAAAAGAATCCAGCTTCAATGCAGGGCCTATGAAAAATCAGATCTGGACAATATATTTCTGGTTTTTGCTGCAACAAATAATGCCAAGTTGAACCAGATGATTAAAAAAGATGCTGAAAAAGAAAATATTCTTTGCAATATTGCCGATGCCCCGGGGCAATCAGATTTTATCCTTCCATCCATTGTGGAGAGGGGAGATCTTGTGTGTGCAGTTTCCACATCCGGTTCCAGTCCGGCCCTGGCCAAAAAAATTCGAAAAGACCTTGAATCCATGTTCGGTCCTGAATACTCTGTATTGCTTACACTCATGGGCAATATCCGGAAAAAACTGCTGGAACAGGGCCATGATCCAAGTGGCCATAAAAAAATATTTAAAATCTTGATTGAAAAAAATCTGCCTGCCTTGATCGCAGCCGGGGATGAAACTTCTTTAGATTCGATTTTAATTGAACTGCTTGGCAGGGGATATTCTTATAACCGCCTTGTATCACAGGAGCAATAAATGGGTTTGCAATCAGCTAATATAATGTTGCAGTTATCCTGCCTGTTGTATTTTTTAAGTATGGCAGGGTATTTATTTTTTTTGTTTAACCAAAGGGAAAATACCCAGAAAAGATCCTTTTACCTGTTGTCGGCAGCTGTGGCAGTCCACCTTTTAAGTGTGGCAGCGGTCGGAATTACTACCAGGGATCTGCCCATACATAACCTGGTGCAAAGCCTTTCCATGGCTGCTCTGGCCTTTGGCTGCATGTTTATATATTTTCAATATAAATTTAACCTCAAGATTCTCGGGGTCTTTGCCTCCATACTGTTATCATTCCTTATGCTGGCAGTTATGCTGATTCCTGAAACTCCGGTGGAGCCCAACAAGATACTGAAAGGCTTCTGGCTATATTCCCATATTATATTGGTGTTTACAGGTGAGGCAGCACTTGCCCTTGCCTGCGGAGCCGGGATCCTTTATCTGCTCCAGGAAAAAGGAATTAAGTCCAAAACCCAGGGGTTTTTCTTTAAACGGCTGCCCTCGCTGGATTTTCTGGACGATGTAAGCTATGCCTGTGTTACAACCGGGTTTGCCCTGCTGACCATTGGTTTGATCACAGGATTTATATATGCAAAATCCATATGGGGAAGATTCTGGAGCTGGGATTTAAAAGAGGTGTTTTCCGTTGGCACCTGGCTGGTTTATGCTGCCCTGCTGCATTTCCGCTTTTACTCCGGGTGGAGGGGACGTAAATCCGCTGTCATGACAATTCTGGGATTTATGATCATTGTGTTTACCTTTCTGGGAGTAAATATCCTTTTGGGCGGACATCACCAGGAATTCACCAAATAGCGAAAGAAACATGATAAATAGTATTATTCTAATCGGCGCAAATCATAAAACAGCCCCTGTGGAACTCCGGGAGAAACTGTCCTTTACAATGGAGGAGACCATTGCTGCCCTTGATCATTTAAAAGATGATCCCAATATAAGGGAAGGACTTGTATTTTCAACCTGTAACCGGACAGAGATAATGTATATTCCTGAAACCGGTGATCAGATTGAGGAGGTTATTCAGTTTATTTCCCAACATAAAAACATTGAGGTGTCTAAATTCAGGTCTTCCCTGTATGTTTATGAAGGTGATGAGGCCATCCGTCACATGTTCCAGGTCGCTGCCAGTCTGGATTCCATGATGGTTGGAGAACCCCAGATCCTGGGCCAGATCAAGCAGGCTTACAAGACTGCCGTGGCAAATGGGGCTTCCGGTGTATTGCTGAATAGGATGATGCATAAGGCTTTCAGTGTTGCCAAACGTGTCAGGAAAGAAACCGGTATCGGGGATAATGCAGTCTCCATCAGTTATGCAGCCATTGAACTTGCCAATAAGATTTTTTCCGATTTATCCATCAAAAACGTGATGCTTCTCGGGGCAGGGGAAATGGCGGAACTGGCTGTAGAGCATCTGATTTCCAATAATGTTAAAGAAATTGTTGTTGCCAACAGAACCTTTACAAATGCCCATGATCTTGCCCAGAAATTCAATGGCAAGGCCGTCCAGTTTGAAGAACGGGAGGCAGCCCTGAAAGATGTGGACATCATTATCAGCTCAACCGGGGCCACGGAATATGTCCTTACCGTTAATCAGGTAAAGCGGGCAATGAAAAAAAGGCATTATAAAACAATCTTTTTTATTGATATTGCCGTGCCAAGGGATATTGATCCAAAAATCAATGGTATTTCCAATGCCTATGTCTATGATATTGATGATTTAAAGAATATTGTTGAAGACAATATCCAGCAGCGGGAACAGGAGACCGTAAAGGCGGATCGATTTGTTGAGGAAGCTGTGGTAACCTTTAGAAAATGGCTGGACAGCCTTGCCTTGGTGCCCACCATTAAAGCCATCAATGATAAGATGACAAATATTGTAGATATGGAATTCAATAAAACCCTTTCCAGCTTACACCATCTGTCTGAAGAGGATATTGAGGCTGTCAGGCGCATGACCCGTGCCATAGCATCCAGGACTATCCATGATCCCATAAAGTTTTTACGGAACACAGGTGATCACAGGGATGATTCTCTATATTTGAACGTTACCCGGCAATTGTTTGATCTGGATATCCCGGGAAAAAAATAAGCGCTGTCTGAAAGAGGATTTGGTTGTAAGAAAACTCAAAACCCAGGACCATTATTAAATGGTCCTGGGTTTTGAAGTTTTAAAGGGAAGGATGATTAAAGTTTTTTTCTGTACAATCCTGCAATTCCAATGAGGCCGAAACCAAGAAGAACCATGGTCGCAGGTTCCGGGTTTGGTGTTGTTCCTTGTCCCATGATGTTGTCATTGCCGCATCCCATTGTGAAATGGGCAATGAATTCTGAACCTTTAGGAAGGAAACTTAGATCGACAATTAGTTCATTGTGCCAATCGCCGGAAAATGTATCATAGCCGGATGCATTGGCCGTGTATTGACCGATAACTTCGTTTAATATCTGGTTTCCCCCTGATTCATAGCGCCAGGGGCTGGATCCCTGGTTCTGATGGTAAAATGCTCTTTGGAGCCATGTGTCACTATCCAGTTCAAAAACATTGTAACTAAAAATATCTCCAGTCCAATAAAGATCTATGGCATAATCATATCCGTAGGTTTCCTGAACAGAATGATTACCCTTTGTTCCCTCATGGATATCACCATACACTGCATCTCCATTGATATCGATAAAAATGTCTCCAGAGTTCCATCTACCTGCACCGTTTTGAAAATCATAGCCTCCAACCAGGCTGAGCATTTTGCCATTCAGGAAAAATCCTTCCAAATCCCAGGCCTGATTCTGGGCCATTCCCGGTTCAACTTCATCGTCCTCTTGCATTCCGTACCAGCCTGTTTCCGCAGCAGAATTTTTATCTGGTATTGTTATGTTTGTAGCATATGCCGTTCCAATACCTAAAAAGAGTGTGGCTGCGAATATTAAGAATAAATTTTTCATAAAATTTCCTTTTATTGAAGTTTCAATATTTTAAAAGCAATATGTATGCCAAAATTTTAACTATCTGTTTTTATTAATTATTAAAATAATTTGAGAATTTTCTTATGGTTTATTTTAGACAAAATTATGTAAATAACTTTACAATTTTTGTAAAAATTGAAAATGGCATCCAGGATTGATTTGGAAGGCAATCAAGGCAGGTTTGTGTAAATATGGGTGTTTAAAACGTGGCTATAATATTCAGCGCCGGTCGAGGTGGTACGCAGCTCACGCATTGAACAATTTTTACAGGTTCTATATCCTGCTGCGCTGAAGGCTGAAGGAGAAAAATTCGCTGCGCTCAAACAATTTCTCCTTTTAACCGTCACTGCCAAGAATCGGTTCAAGTTTTTCTTTGAGTGCGGTGAAATAGAGCCGTATCGCTGAAGCTCTGAATTCATAGGGTAAATAGTCTTTAT
>JAOZST010000114.1:0-3100 GCA_029939535.1 Desulfobacteraceae bacterium
TGATGATGGGGCTGTTTTCAGGATCATAATCATGGAAAATTCTTGCAACATGGGCTCCAACAGCTCCGAACCCCTGGATAAGAATATCCAGTTCAGAAGGTTTGGGGATTTCCATGTCCCTGAACTGGGGCAGTTGTTTTAATTTGGGCAAATTCTCCAGCAAAGCTTTGGTGGCCACAACAACTCCATTGGCAGCACCTCCCAGCTCGTCTATTCTATTTCCTCCCATGTCAGCCGGTTTTGAAACAACATTGTTCAGCCCGTTTTCAATGGCAAAGGTTTTCATGTCCGCATCATTGGTGCCCACATCAGGGCCTGGAATATAAATGTCTTTATAGCGTTTTAATAATTGTCCAAATCCCTTTATAATCTCGTGGCGGTCAGTCTCTGAAAGGTTTTCAGGACAGACAATGCCTGATTTTCCTCCGCCAAAGGGCAGGTCCGCAGCTGCATTTTTCAGGGTCATGCCCCGGGCCAGGTTGTGGATTATATCCGGGGTGATGTCCGGGAGCATGCGGGTGCCGCCCATGGAGGGCTGACCCATGGCCAGGTTGTCCACAACCAGGAACCCCCCGATTTCCACGGGGCTGTCCTGGTTCCACATGCAGACCACAAGTCTGGGTCCCAGGCGGTCCACACGAATCCCTAACCGGTGGAGCCGGTCCACATCCAGGGGGCCGAATTCAAGGAATCGGGAGGGGCCTGATTTTATTAACCGGTTATTCCAGCTGCTTTTTGGCAGGGAGTCCTGTAAAAACTGCTTCATTTTTGAAGGTATCATGTGTAAACGTCCTTTTTTAAAATTGGCCTTGTCTCGTTAAAAATCAGTGCAGGTTTTGGGCTGCAATTACACCAATACCAGCTTTGATAAGGGCCTGGGCCGTCAGATTGACTGAATGGTGTTTGTCCAGATAATTGGTCTGGAGGGAGTCCATGAGTCCTTTATCAAGTATATCTTTTTTGGTCATGAAATATTCCAGGATATCGGAAGGATGATCTCTGGTTACTTCAATTTCCGGCTCACCGCCTTCATGTTTGGCTGAAATGTTGGGGACTTCTTTTGCAATTTCAACCAGTTCATCCCTTCTATTATAGGGCTGGCCAACAATGGATTTATAGGTTTCTGTGATATGGTGCTCAAATCGTACCTGTTGTTCCAGGCCCAGTTGTTTCCTGATTTCATTGGCATGGCGTATGGTTTCATTGTTTACGGAATTGGACAAATTAAAGCCTACCAATGGTGTGGAATTGTTCTCTCCTGCAAACATCCTTGCCGTCATCAGGGTCCACATGATGAAAAATGGATTGTCATTTCCCACAAACACGGAGATTTTAAACTGGATGTCCACACCCAGGCGGTGCATGAGATATCCCAGAAGGATGGTGCCCGAGTTAATGTTCAGAACCTGCTGGATGCCGTATTGGGTGAAATAGGTTAAATATTCCTCTGCCCATTTAATGGGGTAGTCATTGGGCTGGCCAATACCGGTGAAAAAGCCGGTCAGGGTTTCAGGCCCGCCGACCAGGTGAATATTTGAGCCGTCAGTGCCCCGGGTATCCAGGGATTCCACATAGGTGGCCCCGATGATCTGCATGGCCAGGGCTGTGGCCATGATATCTCCGTGATCTTCAGCCTGTTCCGCCATATTTCTGACACGGATAATCCGTCCGGGCATGAGTTCCTGGTTTTCAATGGCCTGGCGGGCCTGGGCAATGAACCAGGGGAAAAACTGCATGGCAGAAATTTCCAGAGTAACGGCATTTTTCGTATCTACAACAGACAGGTCAGCGTCCTCACCCAGAACTTTTTTGGAATAATTTTCCATGGAGATAAAGGCTTTTTTATCCCTCTGCTTCTGGAGCCATTCAAGGTCAGCCACATAGGGAGAATTTATATCTTTAAGCCTCTGCATAAGGTTTTCCGGGGCTCTTGCCTGTTTCGCCTTTTTGTTGATGGCATCTGCTCCGCCAAATTTTTCAATGAGTTTGTTCAGGTCTTTAAATAATTTGTTGTCAGGATTCATCAACATCTGGTTTACAGCATCCAGATCTTTTTGCTGGATCATTAATTTTTCTTCCATGTTTTTACTCCAGTTTTTTTATGTTTATTTTTGTTTCTTTAAGCTCATCCAATTAACTGCTCAAGTCTCATCCATCTGTCCTGTCTTTCATCTGGGCCATGAATGCTTCTTTTTCTCCATCCAGCATGTGGTAGCAATGCTGGTCTTCGGGGAATTTTTCTTCACGGACATCTTTGCAATAGTCTTTCATGGCATTGGTGATTATGGTGGCCACGTCGCAGTATTTTTTAACAAATTTCGGTGTAAAAGCCTGGAATTGGCCGATAAGGTCGCTGACAATGAGCAGCTGGCCATCACATTCTTTGCCAGCTCCAATGGAGAATACCGGTATGGTAAGGGTCTGGGCAATATATTGTGCCACTTCCGGAGGGACAGCTTCCACCAGGAGCATCTGGGCGCCGGCCTTTTGAACTGCCAGGGCATCCTCAACCACCATGGCAGCATCTTTGGCTGTTCTTCCCTGGGCCTTATGACCGCCCAAAGCACCTGAACTCTGGGGGGTAAGGCCGATATGGCCAATGACAACAATGCCGGCCTCCACAATGGCCTTGATTCTGGTTGCAACCCGGGTGCCGCCTTCAAGTTTTATGGCATCCACATCTGCTTCCTTGAGAAATCGGCCTGCATTATAAACTGCGTCTGTATCGCTGGTCTGATAGCTCATAAAGGGCATGTCTCCAACAATAAATGTGTTTGGGGCACCCCTTCGGACAGCATCACAATGGACAATGCACTGATCCATGGTTACGGGAACCGTGCCTTTGTACCCATAAACGCACATACCCAGGGAATCTCCCACAAGGATCATGTCAAGACCTGCATTCTCTGCAAACTGAGCTGTGGGGAAATCATAGGATGTCAGCCAGGTGACTTTTTCTCCTGCTTTTTTCATTTTGTAAAAATCATGAATTGCTTTTTTCTGAGCCATTGCTTTCTCCTTTTATTTATAATTCATTACAAAATATCTGCCGCTACGTATTTTCTGCCGCTACAAATTTTCGGCTGCTACAAATTTTCGG
>JAOZST010000114.1:3200-11873 GCA_029939535.1 Desulfobacteraceae bacterium
TCTGCCGCTACGTATTTTCTGCCGCTACAAATTTTCGGCTGCTACAAATTTTCGGCTGCATCAATGGGCCATCCCTCATCAGGCTTGACTTCTTCATACACAAGAAAGGTCTCTATTTTTCCAATTCCCGGAATGGTGGCAAGATTTTTTTTGATCAATTTTCCAAATTCGTTCAGGTCCTGGGCCACCACATGGAGAAGATAATCAAACCGACCTGTGATATGGTAGCATGCCCTGACATTTGGTATCTCCTTGATTGTGTTTTCCAGGATCTGAATATCCCTGACCTGGTGCCGATCAAGAGAGATACAGGCAAATCCCTGGGCTTTCAGCCCTAATTTTTCAGGGTTGACAACTGCCCTGTATCCTTTGAGGATACCTTTGTCTTCAAGCTTTTTAACCCGATCCAGCATGGTGGACGGTGCAAGGCCGGTTTCTCTGGCCAGGTCGCTGTTTTTTTTTCTGCCGTCTTTTTGCAGGGCTTTTAAGGTGTGGCAATCAATTTTATCCATTATGATTTTTTATGCCTTTCCGTTCATGTAATCTGTAAGGGGTCTTTTATAATCTGTGACTCCAAAATCTGTGGTTACATGGTGAATATTGATATTGTATATTCGATTATATTTGTATATTATCGAATATTATTAGATTGTCAACCTGAATTTTTAAAATATTTTAAAGAAATAAAAGAAGATTCACCGAATTATATTCGGTATGAATAAATGTAACAAGAACCTTCTGTACTTCAAACCTGATTTATGATAAATTTTTTATTAATTGGCTTTTCAAAGCAATGGTTTTGTTTTCTATACCAGACTCAAAAATAGGTTCAAAAATAGACTCAGAAGCAGGCTCAAAGAATAACCAGAACAAAGATATACCAATAGCTTATAAAGGATGGATCATGGGGAAAAATGTGGTAGATAAAATTGATGACCAGGTCAGGATAAACACAATATTGGTGAGTGTGTCTGATAAATCCGGCCTGGAGGAATTTATCCCGGAAATGGTTGAATTGAATCCAGATATATTGATTCTTTCAACAGGGGGTACCTACGCTGCAATCAAGGAAATTCTAGGCAAAAAAGCTGATCAATGCCTGAAACAGGTTTCCGAGTATACGGGTCAGCCTGAAACCCAGGGAGGGCTTGTAAAAACCCTTGATTTTAAAATTTACCTGGGCCTTTTGACGGAAACCTATAATGATGCCCACCAGGAAGATTTAAAAAGGACGAAAGCCCTGGCCTTGGACATGGTTATTGTGAATCTCTATCCCTTTAGTGAAACCATTGCCAAATCAGGAGTTACTGTGGAAGATGCCAGGGGGAATATTGATATTGGCGGCCCCACAATGATACGAGCATCTGCCAAAAACTTCATCCGTGTTGCCTCGGTGGTGGATCCAGCCTCTTACCCGGATATTCTGACCAGGCTTAAATCCCAGAACGGGGCACTTTCCCTGGAAGACCGGTTTGAATTGTCCAGAAAAGCCTTTGAACATACAGCAGTCTATGACAGGACCATTGCCGATTTTCTTGCCCAGAGATCCCTAACCCAGGTTCAATCATGCTATCAATCAGGAGAATAAGACATGGCCAGAGATTTGAAACAAATGTACAAAACCATCATGGATGACCATTTTACCCCCCATATGGAAGTCTCTTTTGTGGATGGGGATAAACGCCAGACCCTTTTTTACGAAAAGGTATCCTGGGTAATTGAGGGGGTAAATAAAGGGCTTCGCTACGGGGAAAATCCAGGTCAGGAAGCAGCCCTTTACAGGCTTGCCAACGGGAATCTGGCCCTTGGGGATGCCCAGACCATAAGCCCGGGAAAATACCTTGTATCGGATATTGAACTGCTCCAGTCTGGAAAACATCCAGGCAAGACAAATCTCACCGATGCAGACAACTCTTTGAATATTTTGAGATATTTTACCGATACCCCCTGCGCAGTTATTGTCAAGCATAACAATCCATGCGGTGCGGCCCGGGCAAGCAGTCTGGAAGAGGCCTATGCCAAGGCTTATATGGCAGACCGGGTAGCAGCCTTTGGTGGTTGTATTGCTTTGAATAAAGCCGTTGACAAGGCCACGGCCCAGGCCATAGCAAGCCAGTATGCAGAGGTTGTTGTGGCACCGGAATTTGAGGATGGAGCCCTTAATATCCTGGGTGCAAGAAAGAATCTCCGGGTGATCCAGATCAATGCCATTGACAAGCTTCAGTCCTATATCGGCCAGAGGGTGATTGACTTTAAGAGCCTCATGGACGGCGGTCTTGTGGCCCAGTGGTCCTTTGTTCCTGAAACATTAAAAAAAGAGGATCTTGTAATTGCTTCCACTGAATACAAGGGGGAATCCTATCAGATAAACCGGAAACCCACGGATCAGGAATATGAGGACATGCTTTTTGGGTGGCTTGTGGAATCAGGCATCACCTCTAACTCTGTAATTTATGTTAAGGACAATGCCACCGTTGGAATCGGTACCGGGGAACAGGACCGGGTGGGTGTGGCTGAAATTGCAGTGGATAAGGCCTATCGCAAACTCTGCGACCGGTATTGTTTTGAACAGCATAATGTGTCCTTTGCCGATATGACAGATGTGGACAAGAAAGCTCAAATTGTAAAGGATGTGGCAGATGTAAAGGGCGGCCTCATGGGCTCCACAATGGTTTCAGATGCTTTTTTCCCATTCAGGGACGGCATTGATGTGGGGCTGAAACAGGGAGTAAAGGCAGTAATCCAGCCGGGTGGGTCTTTGAATGATTACCAGTCAATCGCAGCCTGTAATGAAAATGATGCCACCATGGTCTATACCGGCCAGAGAAGCTTCAAGCACTAGGATTTAAGCTTTAAACACTATATCCAAGCTTTAAATATGTATAGCCAGGGTCCAGATAATAATCCAGGATCCTGGCTGTTAATGATTATGCAGGCAGTAAATATTCAGGCAGTAAACAGGGAAAGCTGGTTTCTTCTGGCATCTGCATGCTGGATGGTTACCTGGATAACATCTCCGGTTTTGAGTTTAATACCCGAAGGCGGCAGTCTGGTCTCCAGCATTAATTCCTTGATCAGGATATTATAATGATCTCTGTGGCAGTCCAGAACAAGTGCTTCACAGCAGCTTCCCCTCATGGTTTCAAGATATTTAATCAGCCAATACCGTTTTCGGGCTCCCTGGATCCGGCCGACATTGGCCATGGGTATGGAAATGCTCTGGAGAATTTCTTCAAGTTCCATGTTTGAATAGGGTTTTCCAAAGCCCAGCACAGCCTTGATCTGGCGCTGGGTAAGAAGGTCATGGTATCGCCTGATGGGGGAAGTTGCCGTGGCATAGGCCTTAACTCCCAGCCCTGAATGTGTTTCAGCAGAAGTGCCTATCATGGCCCGGCTTAATTGCTTGCGCTGCATAAAGTTTGGCATGAGAGCAGTTTCAATTCCTTTGAACAATCTTTGTTTGGGCTGGGGCTGGGACCTGAACACAGCAGGGGTACTGTGATTTGACAGAAATTCAGCCATGAGGGAATTGGCAAGAATCATCATTTCCGATACCAGCATCCTGGACGGATTTTCCCGGTCCACCTTGGAATATCTGATCTCTTTGTTTTCATCAATCCAGACGTTGACTTCCGGCAGTGTAATCTGAATGGCGCCGGCTTTCAGCCGTTTTTCCCGTAAAATGGTGGCAATTTTATAAAGACTTGTAATGGGATCATTTTTCCCGTTGAGCAGATTGGCTTCAGAATAGCTCATCTGTTTGTGAACCTTGATTATGCTGGGCACAATGCTGTAATCCAGTACTTCAAAAAAGCGGTTCATCTGAACCAGGATGCTGATGCCGGGTCTGATTTCTCCCTCCTTGAGGCTGCAAAGATCCTCGGACAGGCTGGGCGGCAGCATGGGCAGCTTGTCATCGGGCATGTAAATGGAGCTGGTACGATGCCTGGCTGACAGATCAATGGGATCTCCATTCTTGATATAAGCATCCACATCAATGATATGTATGCCCAGCCTGTATCCGTTTTCTGTATTTTCAAGGCTGATTGCATCGTCATAGTCCTGGGTGGACTGGCCGTCAATGGTGATCAAAGGAACATGGGTCAAATTCCTGCGCAAAGGATCATTAATCACCTGATTGTGGGATTTGCACAGTTTTTCAGCATTTTTCAGCACACTATCTGAAAATTTTGTGGGAATATCCATGGACAATAGATCAATATTCTCATCTTGTTTCCAGATACCGGCTTTTACAAAAATATTGAATAACTGGTCTGGATCATGGAGGCTGGATTTTTTCATCATTTGTCTGGCAATGGAGGAAACATGGGAATCATTACCAAACAGATAGTATGATTTTAATATGTCTATTACACCCTTATCCGCTGGTTCAAGATATTCAGGTACTTTTTTAAGAAGCATCAGGGCCAGCCAGGACACACCTTTCTGGATGAGGCTCTGTTTTCTCTCTTCTTCTTTGAGCTGTCGTTTTTTTGTTTCCACCTGGGCAGGTGTGCAGGGAGTAAAAACAAGTTTGTTAAATTTGAAATAGAGCCGGTCATTGAAAAATGCCCGTATTACAGCAGCTTCATGGTCTGGTGTCAGGGGAGGATCAAAACAGAACAGGGTCATGGCTGAAAGATCAATCTCATCTGGTTCATCATGGAGAATCTCCCATAATTCCCTGATATCAATTGTTTCAGATAATTTTTTTCTGTTTTCAGCAGTTTGTTTCAGAAGATTAATAAGGGCTATTCTGGAAAGACTGGTATCCAGACATAGCTTTGAAATATGGGATAGCCTTTTTTCAGAAAAATTGACCTCCCGACTGTTCTCATTGAGTAATCTGAGTTTGCCTTTTTTCTCGCTTAGGATGACCGCTGAAATTATTTTTTGCTGATCAATATATTCTACAATGCTGCCAATTTTCATAAAAGCGACAATAACAGGATGAATGGGTAAAGTCAAATATAAGACAGGGGCCTGGGTTGAAAAAAACAACCATTTCCTATAGAATATCCCCATGACAAAAGAGGATAAAATAAAAAAAAAATTTAAAAAAAAAATCATGAAAAATGATTTGCCGGTTCTGGATTCAGACCATGACTTTTTATCGGTATTCAGTGAAAAACCTGTTCATGGAAAGCCAGCAGATGAGAGTTGCCAGGAAGATAAAATTCAGTCCTGTGGGGGACAGAAAAAATCTAGACTGAATAAACCTATATTGAATAAGCCCAGATTGAATAAACATGGACTTCCAGTGATTGATGATCTTGAAACTGAGTTTTTTCCGGAACAGCATGGGGCTCTGTCCGGAAAATACTTAAAACAAAAAACAAGTTTTCAAAAAAAGAAACCAAATCCCATGCCAGAAAAAAAAAGACTGGGTAGGTATCCCTTGCCGGAAAAAGATCTGGATCTTCACGGGTTCACAGCTGTTGGAGCTGAGATTAAGGCTAAATCCTTTATTACAACCTGCAAACTTCAGGGGTTTTTCACCCTGCGCGTTATTGTAGGTAAAGGGCTTCACTCTGATACAGGTCCTGTGCTGCCCGATGTTATTGAAAATTTGCTCAAGGCTTTGAAAAAAGAAAATATTGTTCTGGCCTATGAATGGGACAGGAAAAAGAAATCCCAAAGCGGTGCCGTGATCGTCTATATTAAACAATTTGCTCAATTTGACGGTTGACCCGGTATTTTTTTTATTCAGCGATTGAGCTGGTATTTTTTTACAGCCAGATTATGTTCCGTAAAGGTTTTTGAAAATTTATGGGTTGTATCATTTTTTGATACAAAAAACAGATATTTGCTCACCTCCGGATACAAGGCTGCCTGTAAGGCCAGGGCACCAGGATTTGCGATGGGTCCAAGGGGAAGCCCCGGTATCTGATAGGTATTATAGGGGGTCT
This sequence comes from Desulfobacteraceae bacterium, assembly GCA_029939535.1. Lineage (GTDB taxonomy): Bacteria > Desulfobacterota > Desulfobacteria > Desulfobacterales > Desulfobacteraceae > NBML01. Next base: position 9,110 of record JAOZST010000114.1, read on the forward strand.
TCCGTTGTAAATGCCTTCTTCTGATTCTTCCGTCAAAATCCTTATCCCCATAAATAACCGTGGGATCACTTTCAAGTCGCATCTTTTTTTTTAACCGGTTGTGGAATACAGAAGAAATTAAAGGACGTTCAGAGGCATCCCCGGTTTCCTTTTCAATAATGGAAGCCAGGGTGACTATTTCATGAACGGTAAATCCAAGTGTTTTTGTCCGCTCCAGCCATTTCTGGGTATAGATAATGTGAAAGGCATCAACCATTTTCCTGATAATTTGATCACAGGTGGTGTGCTTGGGAAAAAAATAAGTATCAGGATATAAATATCCTTCCAGGGAAGGAGAATCTATCTTTAATTTCCGGATAAAATCAAAATTCAGACAAAGAGAGAGAAAATCAGATGCAGAACAGAAACCGGAATTTTCCACGAGAGTGGCAATTTCATCCATATTCAGTCCTTCGGGTATGGTGAGTCGATATAACCTGACCCTGCCCTTTAAAATTATATCCAGGAGCTCTACAGGGGTTTTTGAGGCCGACAATCGGTATTCGCCTGCCATAAGCCTGGTGTCTGCTTTTTTATATTGAACATAGAGTTTAAACAGCAATTGACTTGATATGAGTCCTTGTTTTTCAAGATTTGCTGCAATTTGGTTCAGGCCCTGTCCCGGGTGGATAGTAAAAATAATGTTCCCTGGAATTAAATTTAAGCTTGGCTCAGGAAGTGAAGGGTTTCTTGAAGATGCAGGAGTATGGAGGAATGCATTCATTTTAAGAAAGAAGAAGCCTGCAATCATTCCTGACAGAATAAGTATGGAAGCAGAACAGATGCCGAGAAATTTTAATTTTGTCTGGTTCATTGTCTTCTAATTAAGTATTAATCAAAAAGGGCATCCAAATAATTTCAGATACCCTTTTTGATTGTGCAAAAAGACCTGACCGTTTCATGGAGCAGATTTTTTGGCTTTTTTTAAACTGATTATTTAATTGGCCATGGGAAAATCAGAATCCGGGTTATAACAGATCCTGCAGCAATTAAGGCAACGGTCTGCTTCCTTAAGAGCCGAATCCTCCGGTAGTACCAGGTCAACTTCAATCATGGAGTCAAGACGCTTCTCAACAGGTACTTCAGGCATTTTTGCCCTTGGGGTCTTTTTAATTCCGTCCACACTGGTAAAAATGGATTTTTTAATTCTTTTATCCTGCAATGAATCCTTTACCGGTTCCACGGGTTCACCTTTCAGAAAACAGTCTATGGATCTTGCTGCCCGACGGCCACCGCCAATGGCAGTTACCACAAGAGAAGGACCCGTTGCAGAATCACCACCCGTGAAAATATAGGGAATGGAAGATTGCAGAAGGGCTGGATCGTTGTCAATGGTGTTCCACCGGGTCAATTCCAGTTCGCCCATCCTGGCATGGGGGTCCTGTTTTTTAAATGATGTTTCAGGTGCCTGGCCAATGGCAGAGATGATCATGTCAACATCCAGAAGGGTTTCAGAGCCTTCAATGGGTTCAGGACGGCGCCGGCCTGAGGCATCAGGCTCTCCCAGCTTCATTTTAAGGTATTCCAGCTGGCCGCATTTCCCTTCTTCATTGGGAACTACCCTGGTGGGGGCTGCAAGAAATACAAAGTCAATGCCTTCCTCTTCCGAGGCTACAATTTCAACCTCATTGGCAGGCATCTCCTTGCGGGTTCTTCTATAAACCATATAAACTTTTTCAAGACCAAGCCTTAAAAGGGTTCTTGCACAGTCAACCGCGGTATTTCCACCACCAACAACTGCTGCTGTCCTGCCAAGTTTAATTTTTTCACCAGATGCAGTTCTTGAGAGGAAATCAATACCCTTAAAGCATCCGTCCAGATCTTCTCCTTCAATGCCGAGGGAGTAATCTTCCCAGGCTCCTATTCCAAGGAATACAGCCTCATATCCACTTGCCATGAGTGATCCAAGTCCAAAGTCCCTGCCAAATCTGACATTGGTATAGGATTTGATCCCAAGATCCAGGATTCCCTGGATTTCCCAGTCAAGGACCTTTTTGGGGAGTCTGTATTCAGGGATACCATATCTGATGATGCCACCAAGTTTAGGCATGGCTTCAAAAATATCAACCTGATGTCCAAGACGTCGTAAAAAGAAGGCACAGGAAAGACCGGCCGGCCCTCCACCGATAACGGCAACTTTTTTGTCTGTATCCGGGGCGCAGGTAATAGGAATCCTGGAACCGGTATTCATTTCATAATCAGAAGCAAAGCGTTTGAGCTGATTAATGGAAACAGGTTCGTCTTCAATCCCCCTGCGGCATTCATCTTCACAGGGATGGGGACACACCCTGCCGCAGGCAAGGGGAAGCGGGTTTCTCATGCGGATGGTTTCCACAGCTTCCTTGTATTTCCCTTCCTTTATCTGGTTTATATACCTGGGTATATTGATTTCAGCAGGGCAGGTCTGGGCACAGGGTGCCAGGGGATCATTCATCTGGTTAAACTTCATGAGCTTCTCAGAAAGGGTCTTTACCTCTATAATATCCTTGGGGCAGGCCTTTTGACATGCACCGCAGCCAACACACTGGTCGTCATCCACAACAGGATATCCGTCCGGACCCATATAAAGCGCATTAAACTGGCAGGCCCTGACACAGTCGCCAAGACCGATACAACCTATTTCACAGACCCGTTTTCCTCCAAATGCGGCAGCCATGGCCTTGCAGGTTGAAACTCCCATGTAATGGTACTTATCTTCGGCACGGTTTCCACCTTCACACATATT
>JAOZST010000015.1:0-31865 GCA_029939535.1 Desulfobacteraceae bacterium
TTAGATAGTAGGGTATCTATTAAGCTTTTAAAAATAGAAAATGTAATAATTTGGTTTTATATTAGTTTTTATCTCAGACTCGTTTACAGAGTCCAAATCAATACTATAGAGGAGTGAACCATGGCATTAGATCCAACCAAACACCAGGACTGGGAAATCGCAGAAGATGCAGAAAAAACAATGCTCACCATTTATGAAATCGGTGAAAAACTCGGGCTGACCAAAGAAGAGCTTCTTCCCCAGGGACATTACATCGCAAAAATTGATTTCAGAGCAGTTTTAGATCGCCTTAAAGACAAACCCGATGGAAAGTACATTGATGTTACTGCAATTTCACCCACACCCCTGGGAGAAGGCAAATCAACATCTGCAATGGGACTTGTCCAGGGCCTTGGTAAAATCGGCAAAAATGTTTGCGCAGCCATTCGTCAGCCTTCCGGCGGACCAACAATGAACATCAAAGGCTCTGCCGCTGGCGGGGGTCTTGCTCAATGTATTCCTCTTACACCTTTTTCTCTGGGTTTTACAGGGGATATTAATGCAATCATGAATGCCCACAACCTGGCAATGGTTGCCCTGACTTCCCGTCTCCAGCATGAAAGAAATTATACAGACGAACAGCTTGAAAGACTTTCCGGCATGAAGAGGCTGGATATTGATCCCACCAATGTGGAAATGGGATGGATAATGGATTTCTGTGTTCAGGCCCTGAGAAACATCATCATCGGCATTGACGGTGTGAATGGAAAATCCGATGGTTTCATGATGAAATCAAAATTCGGTATTGCCGTATCTTCAGAAGTAATGGCCATTCTGTCCATTGCAAGCGACCTTAAAGACATGCGTGAAAGAATGGGTAAGATTGTTGTTGCCTATACTAAAAAAGGTAAACCCGTTACCACTGAAGATCTCCAGGTGGCAGGAGCCATGACAGCCTGGATGGTGGATGCTCTGAACCCTTCTTTGATGCAGACCCTGGAGGGACAGCCTGTAATCGTTCATGCCGGTCCCTTTGCCAATATAGCCATTGGTCAGAGCTCAGTAATTGCCGATAAGGTGGGACTGAAACTTGCGGATTACCATGTTACAGAATCTGGATTTGGTGCAGACATTGGTTTTGAAAAGTTCTGGAACCTGAAATGTCGTTATTCCGGCCTCAAACCAGACTGCGCAGTTGTTGTTGCCACTATCAGGGCACTTAAATGCCATGGTGGAGCCCCTGTTCCAGTTCCTGGAAAACCCATGCCTGAAGAGTATGGTTCAGAAAATGTTGAATGGGTTGCAGCCGGCTGTGGAAATCTGATTCATCATATCAGAAACGTCAGAAAGGCTGGTATCGCACCTGTTGTCTGCATCAATGCATTTTATACAGATACAGATGCTGAGATTGCCAAGGTTCGTGAACTTTGTGAAGCAGAAGGCGCAAGGGTTGCCCTTTCCCGTCATTGGGAACATGGTGGAGACGGTGCTGTTGAATTTGCTGAAACAGTTGTGGAAGCCTGTGAAGATAAGACAGAATTCAAATTCCTCTATGAGCTTGACCTGCCCGTTAAAGAGAGAATTGAAATGGTTGCCAAGGAAGTTTACGGTGCTGACGGTGTTGACTATTCTGCTGACGCTGAAAAAGCCCTTGCCAGAATCCAGTCAGACCCAGAATTGTCAAGTCTTGGCCTGTGTATGGTTAAAACCCATTTGTCCCTGTCTGACAATCCAGCTCTTAAGGGTGTGCCCACAGATTGGAGATTGAACATAAGGGAGGTCCTTACCTATGGTGGTGCTGGATTTATCGTTCCTGTGGCAGGTGCCATCAGCCTCATGCCTGGAACAGGTTCTAACCCGGCCTTTAAGAGAGTGGATGTGGACGTTGAAACCGGTAAGGTTCAGGGTGTATTCTAAATAAAATACATAATTCAGTAACCGGTCCTGCCGGAAGTGGCAGGGACCGGTTATTATTTAAAAAAATAATCAGAATTATTAAAATAATTCGGGAGAAAAATTATGACTGCTGAACTTATTAGCGGAACTGAAATAAGAAAAGCTATCCTCGCAGAAGTCAAAGAGGAAGTGGATCAGATGAAGGAAAAGCATGGCAAGGTGCCTGGTCTTGTTACTATTCTTGTGGGAGCCAGCCCGGCTTCCATAAGCTATGTCACCTTAAAGGTCAAAACTGCAATCAGCCTTGGGTTTCATGAAATTCAGGATGATCAGCCTGAAGATATTTCCGAAGAAGATCTTCTTGCCCTTATTGACAAATACAATAATGACCCGGATATCCATGGCATCCTGGTTCAGCTTCCCCTGCCCAAACAGATTGATGATAAAAAGGTTCTTACTGCAATCGATCCTGACAAAGACGTGGATGCTTTTCATCCTGTTAATGTGGGCCGCTTGATGATCGGTGGTGATGAAGCCAGATTCCATCCCTGTACCCCGGCAGGTATTCAGGAGATGATCGTAAGGTCCGGCACTGAAACATCCGGTGCTGAAGTGGTTGTGGTTGGCAGATCCAATATCGTTGGTAAACCCATTGCCATGATGATGGCACAGAAAGGTATCGGAGCTAACTCAACAGTTACAATTGTCCATACCCGGACCAAAGATCTTGCTTCCCATTGTAAACGTGCGGATATTCTCATTGTTGCAGCTGGTGTGCCAGACCTTGTAAAACCGGAATGGATAAAACCTGGTTCCACTGTTATTGATGTTGGAGTGAACAGGGTGGGTATGAATGAAAAAACCGGAAAAGCAATTCTCAAAGGGGATGTTGACTTTGATGCTGCAAAGGAAATTGCCGGTAAGATCACACCTGTTCCGGGTGGTGTTGGTCCCATGACCATTGCCATGCTCATGAAAAATACCCTTAAATCCGCACAACTTAGTATCGGATAGTAATAAGGTGTTCTTCAGGTCTATTACTGGAGATAGAGTATTCAAGTTGTAAGATCTATTTAAGCAAACAAATATGATATCTTAGTATGGGAATTTGCATTTTGCCGCTATCCATTAGGTTTTAGCTAACAGCTAATGGCTAAATGCTCGCGCGATAGCGCGCTAATTTGAGAGATAGTCTGTTTTGAATTATAAAAACCGTCAATGCTGCCAGGGGTGACATTGGCGGTTTTTGTTTTTAGTTCAATGGTTTGAAAGCTCTTTCAGGTTTTTTATGCCAATCCCTTTACTTCCCGGGGCAAAGAGCATATTTTATACTAAATAATCACTTGACCAATAATATTTAGACCAATAATATTTTTATCAGGACTAATTTACCCAATTCTAATTTGATGGGGGAGAGTATATGGATAAGCTGGATGCTATTTTTTCTCCGGAAACAATTGCTGTTATAGGGGCTTCAAGCCAAAAGGGGAAGGTCGGACATGATATTTTTGCCAATATCCTTTCCGGAGGTTTTACAGGTACTTTGTATCCGGTAAATCCAAAAGCCAAATCTGTATTAAGTGTAAAATGTTATACCAGTATTAAAGTCATTCCCGATCCAATCGATCTTGCCATGATTATTCTTCCGCCAAAGGCTGCCATGGGTACTGTCAAGCAGTGTATTGCAAAGGGTGTGAAAGGTATTGTGATTGTTTCTGCTGGTTTCAAGGAGGTGGGCGGAGAGGGGGCCGAAGTTGAGATTAAGATCAAAAAACTTTGTGCCGATGCCGGGGTGAGGCTTGTGGGTCCCAATTGTCTTGGGGTGATCAATCCGTCTCCAAAGATTTCCCTGAATGCCAGTTTTTCCGCCAGGATGCCAAAGCCGGGCAATGTATCTTTTATATCCCAGAGTGGTGCCCTTTGTACTGCAGTCCTGGATTATGCGGCTGACAAGGGGTTTGGATTTTCAAAGTTTATATCCATTGGTAATAAGGCTGATGTGGATGAACTGGATCTGCTTCGTTATTACTACAAAGATCCTGAGACCCATGTGGTCATGATCTATATGGAAGAATTATCCAGAAGTGCAGAGCAGTTTATTACTGAAGTAAGGGCAATGACCTCGGGAACAAATCCCACCCATGTGATTGCAATTAAATCTGGAACTTCAGTAGCCGGAGCAGCAGCAGCTGCCTCCCATACAGGTGCCCTTGCCGGTTCAGATGTAATATATGACGGGTTGTTCAACATGGCGGGTATCCTCAGGTGTGTTTCGGTGAACCAGTTGTTTGATTATGCCCAGGCCTTTGCTGCCAATAAATATCCCACAGGAGACAGGGTGGCCATTGTCACCAATGCCGGCGGGCCCGGTATTATTGCCACGGACATGAGTGAGCAGTCCGGATTGACCCTGGCCAGATTTTCAGGGGATACTATAAAGGAATTAAAAAAATATCTGCCTTCCACTGCAAATTTCAACAATCCCGTGGATGTTATCGGGGATGCGGCAAAGGACAGATATGAAAATACTTTGGCAACGGTTCTTGCTGACCGGGGTGTGGATGCTGCCCTGATTATCCTGACACCCCAGTCCATGACAGATGCCATTGGTACTGCAGAGGCCATTGCCAATATTGCAAAGAATAGCATCAAACCAATTTTATGTGCATTTATGGGGGTGGTGGATGTGTCAGACGGTGTGAAACTGCTCCAGAAAAATAAGGTGCCTGTGTACCAGTTTCCGGAAAGTGCTGCCAGGTCTTTGGGTGCATTGCACCAGGGTATGAAATGGCTGTTCAGGAAAATTCTTCCCCAGTTCAATCTGGTCTATGAAAGGGAAAAAGCCGGGGCTATTATTGAAAAATATATGAAGGAAGGCCGGAAGGTTCTGGGAGAACTGGATGGAAACGAAATTCTTAAATGCTATGGTTTTAAAACCATTCCCATGGCCCTTTCAAAAACCGGGTCTGAGGCAGTAGAAATTGCTGATAAAATAGGCTACCCAGTTGTAATGAAAATTGTTTCGCCCCAGATTCTGCATAAATCAGATGCCGGTGGTGTAAAGGTGGGGCTGAATAATCCACAGGAGGTTGAGAAGGCTTTTGAGTTGATTATGGAAAATGCCGGAGCATATGATCCAAAAGCTTTTCTGGAAGGTGTCCTGATCCAGAAGTTAGCCCCCAAAGGGAAAGAGGTGATTCTGGGGATTACAAAGGATCCGGTTTTTGGACATGCAGTAATGTTCGGGCTTGGAGGGATCTTTGTTGAGGTTTACAAGGATGTATCCTTTCGTTTATCCCCCATGGGCAGGAATGTTGCCAGGCGCATGGTGAAAAGTATTAAAGGTTATCCCATTCTCAAGGGGTTGAGGGGAGAAGCTCCATCTGATATAGAAGCCATTGAAAAAAATATTGTGTCCTTGAAGGCCATGGCCGACAACCATCCCATGATCAAAGAGCTGGATATTAATCCTCTTTTTGTCCATGAGGAAGGAAAAGGAACCACTGTTGCTGATATCATCATTCGCCTTGAAGATGAGGCAGATACAAATAATCAATGCTAAAGAGCGATAAAAGCTAAGGAGAAATAATATGTCCAAGAAGGGAGATGGGTTTACAATGGAGGAAGAAGGAAAACAAAAATTGTCCACCAGGGAAGCCATGCCTAAAATTGATTTTTCAAGCTTTATCCTGTCATTGTATTCTTCAGGGCTTGTTCAGCTGGGCAAGGTTGAAGAACCTTCCACAGGAAAAAAATCTGTGAACCTGGACCTGGCACAGCACAGCATTGATATGATTGCCATGCTGGAGGAAAAGACATGTGGAAATTTAACCAGTGATGAAGAAAATTTATTAAAAACTCTGCTCAGTGAACTTCGGCTGGCCTATGTAGAAGCAAGGGCGTGAGTATAAAAATTCAATCTCCAGCCAAGATCAATCTTTTCTTGTATGTAACAGGGAAAAGAAATGACGGGTATCATGATCTTTGTACTTTGATGACAAAGATTGATCTTTGTGATGAAATACAAATTGATTTTACAGGGTCTGGTATCCATGTTGTGTGTGATCATCCCGGGGTGCCGGAAGGCACAACAAATCTGGCATACAAGGCAGCAGAACTTTTTTTTGATACCTGTGAAAAGAGAATGGAACAGATACCGACATATGGGGTCTCCATCCATATTAAAAAAAACATACCGCCAGGAGGAGGTCTTGGCGGGGGTAGCAGCAATGCAGCAACAGTTTTGATGGCCTTGAATGAATATTGTTCACAACTCTTTTCCCGGGAAGAGCTCTTGGAGATGGGCCTTAAGCTGGGAGCTGATGTTCCTTTTTTTATTTTCAATGGTCCTGCCCTGGCAACCGGGGTTGGGGAGAAGCTTGAAAAATATCCAGGCCTGCCGTTTTTATATCTGGTATTATGTGATCCCGGGGTGTCAGCGTCAACCGCAGATGTTTTTAAAAATATGGATTTTAGATTGACATCAAGGACAAAATATAATATTAACACTGGTTTGAATGTGCTGCCACGAGGGCAGGGAGGTGATAGGGGGGAGAAATTGCATAATGATCTTGAATGGTCTGCCTGTAACTTATACCCTGAAATAGCCTTGGCCAAAAAAGAGATGGAGTTGTTGCTGCAGAGAGATGTATATATGTCTGGAAGCGGCTCATCTCTTTTTGCTCTTTTTTCAGGGCCTGAAACTGCAGAAAAAGGCTATGAGCTTCTTGAAAAAAAATGGGTTCAGGGTCCCCGAAAGATATTTTTGTCCTCGTTCAGACAGTAAATTTGAGTTTAATGTACTGGGGCGTCGTCAAGTGGCAAGACACAGGGTTTTGATCCCTGCATTCAGAGGTTCGAATCCTCTCGCCCCAGCCATACTTATTATATAAAAAAAAGAGATAAGATATGAATGGCTTGTCAATTTTTGCAGGGAACTCCAATCCCGTGCTTGCAGACAGGATTTCTCAGTACCTTGCAAAACCCCTAGGAAGATTGAAAGTCAACCGTTTCAGCGATGGGGAAACCCAGGTTGAAATTCAGGAAAATGTCAGGAAACGGGAGATCTATGTTATCCAGTCTACCTGTTACCCAGTGAATGATAATCTGGTTGAACTCCTGCTTTTGATTGATGCTTTCAGGCGCTCTTCTGCCAGTCGGATTACTGCTGTAATACCCTATTTTGGTTATGCCCGCCAGGATAAAAAGGTTTCACCCAGGGTTCCCATAAGCGCCAAGCTTGTTGCTGATCTTCTTGACAATGCCGGTGTTGACAGGGTCATTACCATGGATCTCCATGCTGGACAGATCCAGGGCTTTTTTAATGTTCCTGTGGATAACCTGTATTCTGCTCCCATCATTATTGATGATATTAAAACCCGTTTTTCCGAGGACCTGGTTGTGGTTTCTCCCGATGCGGGCGGGGTTGAAAGGGCAAGGGCATATGCCAAAAGAATCCATGCTGACCTTGCAATTGTTGATAAACGAAGGAGTGCTCCAAATCAGGCCAAGGCCATGGCAATTATTGGTGATGTCCAGGATAAGGTTGCCATTATAATTGATGACATGGCGGATACTGCAGGGACTTTGACCGAGGCCGCAAGTGTAATCCGAGAGAAAGGAGCCAAGGCAGTCCATGCGTATTGTACCCATCCTGTCCTTTCCGGTCCTGCCATTGACAGAATCAATAACTCATCTTTAAGTTCTCTTGTTGCAACGGATACCATTCCTCTATCAGAGACGGCAAAAAAATGTGACAAGATAAAAACTCTTTCAATTGCCAAGTTGGTGGGAGAAGCAATTATGCGCAGTTACAGGGGCGATTCTGTAAATTCTCTATTTGTATAAAGAAATAATATATTAGTCTTTCTGCTGAAATATAGCAGATACGGAGGGTAAAACATTGGAATTAATCGAATTAAACGCTAAAATAAGAGAAAACAAAGGCAAGGGTGCCGCCAAAAAATTGAGAAGAAGTAATGCCATACCTGCAATTGTCTATGGGGTTAAAAAAGAACCTGTGATGCTTTCTCTTGATACAATTGGATTTGACAAGATTCTCAGGGAAAACGGCAGTACCGGTCTTTTTTTTAATCTGAATATTGAGGGCAGCAAGAAAAAGGCTGTTATGCTAAAGGATATTCAAATGGATGCTTTCCAGCTTGAGTATCTGCATGTGGACCTCCATGAAATTGATATGGATACAGAGGTTTCTGTTATGATCCCTGTTGAAACAACAGGTGAAAGCAAAGGCGTTAAGGAAGGCGGTATGCTTCAGATTATCCGTCGTGAATTGGAAGTTGTTTGTAAACCTGTTAATACGCCTGACAGCATAGTAATTGATGTCAGTGCTCTGGATGTGGGTGATGCTGTCCATGTTGAAGATATAGATCTGGGAGATGACATTGAAATCCCCCATGAAGTTGATTTCACGGTCCTTACCGTTGTTCCGCCTACAGCAGAAGAGATCGATGATGTCGAAGAAGATGAAGATGATCTTATGGAAGAAGTTGACGCTGACGCTGATGCTGATGCCGAGCCTGTCAGCGAATAAATTTGTCTTAAATGTCAGACTCGAAATTTAGATTAATAGCGGGTCTGGGCAATCCAGGTAAGGATTATGCCCAGACCCGTCATAATATTGGTTTCCTTGTTGTTGATGCTCTTGCTTCAGATTCCTGCCTTGAATTTAATAAAACCCGCTTCCAGTCAACATATATAAAGACCCGCATTAAAGGAAAGCAGATTTTCCTTGTCAAACCCATGTCCTTTATGAACAGGAGTGGAGGACCAATTCAGCAATTTGCCTCCTATTATAAAATTGAAATGCAGGATATAATCATTATCCACGATGATATGGATCTTGAATTCGGTAAAATTAAGATAGTCCAGGGAAGGGGTCATGGTGGTCATAACGGTATTAGATCCATTATAGATTCCTTCGGCAAAAAAGATTTTATCCGGGTCAGGGTTGGTGTGGGACATCCTGGTGGGCAAAAAAATGTCACCGGGCATGTGCTGGGCAGGTTTACCCCTGAAGAACAAAAGAAGCTTGAAGCAGTCCTTGAAGCATCCCTAAGCTCTGTCCACGCCATTCTCCGGGACGGGATAACCCGGGCAATGAATACTGTTAACACCCGCTGTTGAGCTATCCTAAGTTTTATACCTGCTTTTTATTACCGTTGTTATCTTTTCTGTATATTTTTTCCCATCTGAAAAACCAATGAAAACATTAAATAAATTAAAAGAAACCCTTAGGAATAGCGGTATTGCAGAAATATTTTGTTGACAATGTTGTCGAAATATGGTTCTCTATTCGAAAATGGGCAACTTGTTTTCATAAAAATTAAGGTGGATTATCTATGGGTCAAAATTCCGAACTAATCAAAACAAATGTAAACGGATCAACCAAAAAAGAATTTTTAAAGGGTGACCTGGCTGTTTATCCGGCGCACGGGGTTGGCTATATCGAGTCAATTGAAAGCAAAGAGATAAACGGTGATACCATGAACTTTTACATGATGAAAATTGTGGAAAACGGTATGGTGATCATGATTCCTACTTCAAACGTGGAATCTGTGGGACTGCGGGAAGTAATTCCGGAAAATGAGGTTCCTCAAGTCTATAAAGTTATGCAGGAAAAGGCACAGGGAGCTGACAATCAGACCTGGAATAGGAGATACAGGGAATATATGGATAAGATCAAAACCGGGTCTATTTATGATGTTGCTGAAGTGTTCCGGGATCTCTTCCAGCTGAAACTTGAAAAAGATCTTTCCTTTGGTGAACGCAAGCTGCTTGATACTGCCCAGAACCTATTGGTTCAGGAGCTTTCCACGGCAAAGGATATTGATGAAAAATCAATGATGATAGAGATTGAAAATCTGTTTAATTGATTTGAAAGCGTTACAAACTATTACCAGGGAACATTGAAAAAAGACAAATAGAATTCAATGGGATTTTAATTGGCAGGAAAATAGAACCGGTAGGCTATAACCGGCGGGCTATAAATGGTCTGCCGGTTTTTTGTTTATGAAATTATTATTTATTATTTCCAGCTCCCAGGTTGATTCAAGATTGGATTGGATTATTGCCGGAAAAATTTCGACTGTTTCCAGGAGTCAGGTTGCCGCTCTGATACTGGAAGGTAATATTCTGGTGTCTGGTAAGAAAAAAAAACCTGGATACAGGGTGAAAACAGGGGATGTGATCTCGGGACAGATCCCGGAACCAGAAGGTGGGGAAAGTATAAAACCACAATTAATGGATCTTTCCATTATTTTTGAAGATAATTATCTCATGGTTCTGGATAAACCTGCTGGCATGGTGGTACATCCCGGGCCTGGAAATTTTTCCAATACCCTTGTCAATGGTTTGCTGGATCATGTGCCATTCCTGCAGGATGATTCCTGGGACCCCATACGTCCGGGCATTGTCCATAGACTGGACAAGTATACCTCAGGATTGATTGTGGTGGCAAAAACCCTTAAAAGTCTTTTATTCCTCCAGAAAGAATTTAAACAGAGAAGGGTTGGAAAAACATATCTTGCACTTGTAAGGGGCAGGAAAATTCCTGATACAGGAGAAATTATCCTGCCCATTGGCCGCCACCCTGTAAAAAGAAAAATCATGGCTGTGAACCATGAGACAGGAAAATATGCAAGAACATCATGGCAGGTGAAACAACGATTTACAGATGCCTGCCTTGTTGCAGTTCGCCTTTATACCGGCCGCACCCATCAGATCCGGGTACATTTCTATGCCATGGATATGCCTATTCTGGGTGACAGGGTATACCAGTTCCGCAGTATTCGTCGGAAAAGGTCTATTGCTCCCCGGCAGATGCTTCATTCCCACAGTCTTAAATTCCGTCACCCCTTTTCCGGGCAGGAAATGAATTTAAAGGCAAAGATGCCTGAAGATTTTGTGAAGACCATTGACAATTTAAAAGGAGCCTGCTGACCTTGGTCAGCAGGCTCCTTTTGGGTTGATCAGGTAAGGAGTGAAGAGTCAGGCAGATGTTGCCGGCTCAATGTTGATGGCACAGACTTTGAACTCCGGTATTTTTGCTGTGGGGTCCAGCTTGGCATTTGTTAATTCATTGGCAGCAGCCTGGGCAAAATGAAACGGTATAAATATAGTGCCTTTCACTGCCTTGGATGATACCTTGAGCCTGGCTGTTATTTTGCCTCTCCTGGAAGATACATCCACCATGGCACCGTTGTCCAGGCCCAGACCCTGAGCATCTTCGGAAGCTATCTCTACAAAGCATTCAGGAGAGAGTTGATTAAGACCCCTGGACCGCATGGTCATGGTGCCGGTATGGTAATGATACAACACTCTGCCTGTGGTGAGGAAATAGGGAAATTTTTTATCTGGTATCTCAGCCGGAGGCCTGTGATCTATGGCATGGAACAGGGCTTTTCCCCTTGTAAACTGTTTTGTATGCAGGATGGGTGTTCCCTCATGGTTCTCATCCGGGCAGGGCCAGTGAATGCCTATTTTATCAATTCGTTCCCAGGTAATTCCGCGATAGGAAGGGGTAACAGCAGCAATTTCCTTAAATATTTCATGGCTGTTTTCATATTGCATTTCATAACCCATGCGGGTTGCAAGGTCACAGAGTATTTTCCAGTCCTGACGGGATTCACCCGGCCCATCCACGGCTTTTCTTACCCGCTGAACCCTGCGTTCTGTATTACTGAATGTGCCGTTCTTTTCAGCAAAGCAGAAGGCCGGGAATACCACATCCGCCATCTGGCTGGTCTCGGTGGTGAAAATATCCTGGACCACTAGAAAATCCAGGTTGGCAATGGCTTTTCTGGCATGATTTAAATCCGGATCAGAAACCATTGGATTTTCTCCAATAATATACATGGATTTTAATTCACCCTCATAGGCTTTCTGAATCATTTCCGTTACTGGAAGTCCAGGAGTTAGTGACATGCCCGTTACATTCCATGCCTGCTCAAATTTATTTTTTGCATCTTTATTGCTTACGGGCATGTATGCGGTAAACACATTGGGCAGGCCTCCGAGGTCACAGGCTCCCTGAACATTGTTCTGGCCCCTGAGGGGATTGACACCGCCGCCTGGTTTGCCAAGATGACCGCAGAGTGTGGACAGGTTTGCCAGGGATTTTACATTGTCAGTTCCGCAGGTGTGCTGGGTAATGCCCATGCAGTAGAGAATTGCAGCCGCAGGTGCCTTGGCAAATTCCCTGGCCACTTCAACGAGGTCTTCCCTTTTGATGCCGGTAATGGATTCAACATATTCCGGTGTATATTTTTCAACAACTTCTTTGAGGGCATCAAAGTTTTCAGCTCGTTTTTCAATAAAATCTTTATTATGGAGATTCTCTTTGATGATAATATGCATAAGGCCGTTGATCCAGGCTATATCTGTGCCTGGAAATGGTCTGAGCCATTTTTCAGCATATTCTGTCAGCTTTACTTGTCTGGGATCAATGACATAGAGTTTTTTGCCTTTCAGAACGGCTCTTTTGACAAAAGTGGACAATACCGGATGATTTTCCGTGGTATTGGATCCAGTCACAAGGATCATATCAGATGTTTCAATATCTGCGATGGTGTTTGTCATGGCACCGCTTCCAAATGCTGCAGCCAGACCGGCTACTGTGGAGCTGTGTCACAGTCGTGCACAATGATCAATATTGTTTGTTTTCAGGACGGCCCGGGTAAATTTCTGGGCCACATAATTGTCTTCGTTGGTTATTCTGGCAGAGGTGAGCAATGCCATGGAATCGGGTCCAAATTCATCCTTAATAGCTGAAAGTTTTTCCGCAACCAGGCCCAGGGCTTCATCCCAGGTTGCTTTTACCTGTTTTCCGTCCTTTTTAATAAGGGGTGTGGTCAACCGGTCCGGAGAGGCGACAAAATCAAAACCAAACCGGCCCTTGACACAGAGGCTGCCATTGTTGGGGGGTAGATCAACATCTGCGCCATCGATTTTTACAATTTTATTATCCTGGACAAAAACATCCATCTGGCAGCCAACACCGCAGAAGCCACAGGTAGTCCTGACCTTATGGGTATCTTTAAAACGTTCATCCCTGAATTCCTTGTCAGGGATCAATGCCCCCACAGGGCAGACCTGGAGGCATTCTCCGCAGAAAACACAATCAGAATCTTTGAGGGTCAGATCATCCTTGGCTATGATTTTAAGGGCCTTGTCTTTATTCCCAAATTCAATGGCATTGTTAACCTGAATTTCACGACAGGCTTTCACGCACCTGCCGCAGAGGATACACCGTGAAAAATCCCGGATGATAAATGGGTTGGCCAGCTCTGTTGGATATTGGCACCCGTTCAGGGGCATGCCTTTTGTTTTAACCTGGTATCGATATGCAAGATCCTGGAGTTCGCAATCTCCCCACACAGGGCACAGGTCTTCCTTGCCGTCACTTTTGAGTACATCCAATTGAAAAGAAGTCCAGTCGTCAGCCTCAAAGTCTCGAATGGCGCAATTGTGATTTCCCGATGCCAGCATTTTGGTGATGACTTTTTTGCGGGCTTTTACAACCCTTGGTGATTCGGAAAATACAACCATACCGGTTTTTGCTTGTGCTGCACAGGATTCCACAAGATCAGGGATGCCTGTTATCTCAACAACGCATATTTGACAGGTTTTGGTTGGGATGGTGTTTTTAAGATGACAGAGTGTTGGAATATCAATTTTATTCCTCTGTGCAACCTCAAGTATTGTTTCACCAGGTTCAAAGTCCAGTATATTTTCATTTATTGTTATAATATTCTTTTCCATGTTTTTCCCCGAGGGTTTTTTCCCGAATATTCTTTCATAACATTTTTAATTATTAGTCTTTTACAACGTGTGATTAATTATCGTATCAGCTATATATTGTCAATGTGACAAATAAAATAAATTTCATTCATATGGTTGACTTTTTATTTTTCAAGTGTGTATACAGTAGTGGATAATTTTAGGGTAAATATAGATAAAAAAAATTCTAGACCATAAGGATATATAAATGTTTCAATCAATTTTAATGATGGGTGGATTGGGGATTGTCATCGGCACGGTTCTGGTAATCGCATCCAAAGCCTTTTATGTGTATGAAGATCCAAAAGTTGTTGCAATTACTGATATCTTTCCTGGTGCCAATTGCGGGGGGTGTGGTTTCCCCGGGTGCAGTGCCAATGCAGAGGCTGTTGTTAAAGGAGAGTCTGAAGTGAACTCCTGTGTGGCTGCAGGTGAGGATGTGGCCATTGCCATTGCAGAAATTATGGGAGTTTCAGTGTCTGACAAGGAGCCTGAATTTGCAAGTCCGGGATGCTATTACGGCAACAAAGATGCAGATCTGAATTATATTTACCATGGTGTTCAGGACTGCCGGGCAGCAGCAATGCTTCTGGGTGGGATGAAGGTCTGCAGAATAGGTTGTCTGGGGCTGGGTACCTGTG
This sequence comes from Desulfobacteraceae bacterium, assembly GCA_029939535.1. Lineage (GTDB taxonomy): Bacteria > Desulfobacterota > Desulfobacteria > Desulfobacterales > Desulfobacteraceae > NBML01. The sequence continues at coordinate 14,316 of JAOZST010000015.1, forward strand.
TGACAGCCTGTCAGTTTGGCGCCCTTAAAATAGGGGAAGACGGGCTTCCCAAGGTGGATCAGGAAAAGTGCACTGGATGCGGTGCCTGCGAAGCCATCTGTCCGAAAAATATTATCCGCTTGACATCGGTTACCCGCAGGATTATTCGTGAGTATACAAAAGAGGAATGTGTTACCCCCTGTCAGCGGGCCTGTCCCTCGGGCATTGATATAAAAGAATATGTGAGATTGATCAGGGAGGGTGATTTCCATGGTTCCCTCCAGGTCATAAAGGAAAGAATGCCATTCCCCACCGTGATTTCCAGAATCTGCCCGGCTTTGTGTGAATTTGACTGCCGCAGGCTTCTCCAGGATGAGTCCGTGGCAATTAATAATTTAAAACGTTTTGTCTGTGACTATGAAATGAATCAGGACAAAAGGATTCAACCCTATAAAGCACCGGCCACAGGTAAAAAAATTGCTGTTATCGGAGGAGGGGTTGAAGGACTGTCTGCCGCTTATTTCAGTGCAAGACTGGGCCATGATCCCACTGTATTTGAAACAACCGATACCCTGGGCGGCATACTGAGGCAGGCCATTGCAAGGGAGCGCTTGTCCATGGATGTCCTGGAATGGGATATCCAGGGTATTGTTGACATGGGTGTTCACATGGAAACCAGGCAAAAGCTTGGAAAGGATTTTACTATTTCAGAACTCCTTGGCCAGGGGTTTGATGCCGTGTTCACTGCAACCGGAGGCTGGGATTCAAGGCTTGCCAGGGGAGATGTGGATACTGTTGCCAATGTTTTTCCCGGGGCCTATCTGCTCATTGATCTGCTCAGGAGCAGTTCTGAAGGGAATATTGTGGTGAACAACGGGAAAAAAGTGGTGATCGCAGGTGACAGTATCAGACTTCCGGAAGCCGTGAAAATCCTTAAAGATACAGGCTCAGAAAATGTTATTGTTATTTCCCGGAAAGCGCCTGGAAATTCTTTACTGGACCCGGTTGATATTGAGACCCTGGTGGGGGAAGGTGTTTGTTTCATAAATAATGCAGGTATCACAAAGGTAATGGGAAAAGAGGAAAAATTAACAGGCATTGAATATGTTGAACTTGAAACAGGCGTGAAACATGTCATTGATACAGATACGCTTATCATTGGCTCGGGACGGTTCCCTGAATTGGTATTTGTTTCTTTTTCCAATGAAGACCCCGATTACAAAGAATCGGATCACAAAAAATCGGATAACAAAAATGCAGAAGATGGGGCTGCAATAGCCAGGGAAAGCAATGCCAATCTTCCCCTGGTCTGGGAAGGAGTTGAACTTCAGAAAAAACCCGATGCAAACAGGGAGCTGGGTATGCTGTCAAAACAGGATGTTATTTCGGAATACTCTTCTGCGGTTGCTGCCATTAACGGAGGCAGAAAAGCAGCCGCCATGATTCATCATCAAATTTATGGAATTGAAATCCAGGATACAGCCAATATGATTACAGAGAAATCCATTCTTCAGAATGTAATTTCCCTTAATCAGGTTTTATCTTCCCCACGAAATATTATTGACATAGCAGCATCCCGGGAGGAAAGAAAAGATAAGTTTTCCACTGGTTTTTCATCGGACAAAGCCCTTGAAGAAGCAAACAGGTGTCTTCAGTGCGGACTTGTCTGTTATGAAAAATCCAGGTTATCTTAAAAAAATAAAGAGGAGATTGACTGACGACTAACATCAATTATCGGGAAAATATATGGAATCAGAACAGATACTTGTAGTTGATGATGAAAAACGAATTGCTGATAATATTGTAAGTGGCCTGAATCGGGAAGGCTTTACTGCAATGGTTGCCTATAGCGGCACCCAGGCTGTCGTTTTGTGTGAGCAGCAGAAATTTGATCTGGTTCTGCTGGATATCAGCATGCCGGGTATGAATGGCTACGAAGTTATGGAACATATTTTTGGCCTGCATGATGATGTGGTTATTGTTATCATGACCGGTTCTGCTTCAGTGGAATCGGCTGTAAACGCACTGAAAAAAGGGGCCTGGGATTATTTAAAAAAACCTTTTGAATATACTGATTTGTTGAAAACCGTTAAAAACGCCCTTGCCCAGAGCAATCTTATGGCAGAAAAAAAAGCAGTATCCGCCCGCCTTGAAGCCTCTGAAAGACAACATAAATACATGGTCAATAATTCTCCTGACCTTATCTTTACCCTGGATTCAAAAGGGTGTTTTACCTTTGCAAATGATCAGTTTGAAAATTTGCTGGGTATTCCTCGGAGTATGGTTATGGACAGCCGTTTTGAAGATCTTGTTCACAAGGATGATAGAACAAAGGTTAAACAATTGATTGCCTCTGGAACCTTTGTGCAGGAGGGGGTTGACTGCCATGAAATGAATTTCAGGTTTAAAAAGCCCAGTCTGGGTGTATCCCCTTCCCGCGATAACTATGCCTTTATGGAATTAAAGGCATCTCCCATATATCTTCCTGCCTATGATAACAGGAGAGAATTAAAAGGTGTATATGTGGTGGCCAGGGATATTACAGATCGTATCAATTTAGAGGCCCAGTTACGCCAGGCCCAGAAAATGGAAGCAATTGGTACCCTTGCCGGAGGAATTGCCCATGATTTTAACAATATACTCATGGGTATCCAGGGTTATTCCTCTTTGGTTAAATGCGGGTTTGAACGAAATAGTGACGAGTTCAAGAGACTTGCCAATATTGATGAATATGTGGCTAGCGGGGCTGAAATGGCAAGGCAGCTTCTAGGGTTTGCCCAGAAAAGCAGCCACGAAGAATGCATGATCAATCTTAATTATCTTTTAAAAATGTCTATAAAATTGTTTGCCAGGACAAAAAAAGATATTAAAATTGAGCAATTTCTGGATAAAAATCTTTGGAGTACCAATGTGGATGAGGGACTCATCAAGCAGGTTTTGATGAATCTTTTTGTGAATGCCTGGCATGCAATGCCCCAGGGCGGGAAGATCGTTATTAAATCAGAAAATGTCATGGTGGAGGCATCAAGGATTGGTGAGTTTGGTTTTGAAAGGGCTGGAGCCTTTGTAAAAGTAAGTGTCATTGATACTGGGATTGGCATGGATAAAGAGACCATGTCCCGTATATTTGATCCTTTTTTTACAACCAAGACAAAGGGACAGGGAACCGGGCTGGGTCTTGCCACTGCCTATGGCATTATCAAGAGCCACAAGGGCGCTTTCAAGGTTGAAAGTACACTTGGACAGGGCAGCGCTTTCATGTTCTTTTTGCCAGCCGAGAATGTATGTATTGAAAATGACACCATTGTTGAAGATGATGATAAAATAATCAATGGCAAGGGTAAAATACTTCTGGTGGATGACGAAAAAGGGGTAATAGAGGTATGTTCTGAAATGCTTGAAACCCTTGGATATGAGGTTGAAAATGCATGTAGCGGAAGGGATGCCATTGAAATAATAGAAAAGGATGAAGGCAAAATAGACCTTGTGATACTGGACATGATTATGCCTGGAATGAACGGGTTTGAAACCTATGAAATGATTCAGAAAATTAAGCCTGACTGTCGGGTGCTTGTCAGTTCAGGCTATAGCAAACAGGAAGAGATCAACCAAATGATGGAAAAAGGGTGCAATGATTTTATCCACAAACCCTTTGATGTGGCCATGCTGTCTGAAAAATTAAGTACGATTTTTAATCCTTTAAAGGCCTGATCTTCAATGGAAACAGGGTATCTGGCTGTTAGTCATTAGCTGTTAGCTAAATGCCCTGCCATAGCGCACTAATTTTTTAAAAAAAATAGATAAAAATATAAAAGGGGGCCTGAAAATAATGTTTCAGGTCCCCTTTGTTTTAACTCTTATCTGAATTCCTTAGGAAAATGTTTTTTCAAGATAAGGTACTATTTGTTTTTTTCTGCTCATAATACCTTCCAGCCATGCTTTCCCATTGGCAGGAGCAACGTTGAATGCTTTTTCAATAATTGACTCGTCGTCAGATGCAATAAGGAGTTCAGTGCCTTCTTTCATGATGTCGGTGAGCATGAGCAATACACTGTGATGGCCTTTTTCCGCTTTAAGGTCGGCAATATCTTTTTCAAGATCTGCTTTTATGCTGTCAACAATGGAAAGGTCAACAAGCTCAAGCTGTCCCACGCCCACTCCCTTGCCGTTCATGTTGAAATCTTTGTAATCACGGAAAACCAGTTCCCGGATGGGGGTGCCCTCAACTGCTGATTTTACTTTGAACATTTCAATACCAAGGGCATCAAGGTCGCTTTCACCACAGATTTCAGACAACTCTGCACAGACTTTTTTATCTGTATCAGTGCAGGTTGTGGACTTGAAAATAACAGTATCGGAAAGGATGGCACAGAGCATTATACCGGCAATGTCTTTGGGGATTTCAATTCCAAAATATTTATACATGGAGGCCACAACAGTACAGGAGCAGCCCACAGGCCAGATCCAGCACTCAAGTGGCTGTCCTGTTGTTACATCCCCCAGTTTGTGATGGTCCACAATTCCAAGGATATTTGCTTCTGCCAGATCATCCGGACTCTGGGCCAGGTCTGAATGGTCCACAAGATATACATCTTTGCCTGCATAGGCTGTGATCACTTCAGGGGCAGCCACACCGAATTTTTCAAGTACAAAGCGGGATTCCGGATTGAGTCCTCCCTGCATGGCCGGTGTAATATCTTCACCAAGTTTTTTCTTAAGATCAGCCAGGGCAATTGCTGCACAGACTGAATCTGTATCTGGATTTTTGTGACCAAATACTAAAGTTGACATAAAACCTCCTAAATGTTGTATTCATCAATATATAACCAAATGACCCCACCGTCTGGAATCATCAAAAATTCATATTTATTTTTATATAAAATTAAGGATATTCTATAGAATTAATTTAAAATATTCTCAAGAAAAATTTTAAATAGAATTTATTATGGTATTAAAGGTTGGGCTAGGGCGCATGGCACGGGCTGCCTTTTTCTGGTCAGGACAATAATAGCCCTTTATCGTAACGGGTTTGCCCTGGGCAGCATTTATTTCGTCAATAATCTTTATCTCATTGTTTTCAAGTTCTCTGGCTACCCGGGTAAAAAATGCCTGGAGGTCTTTGTCTTTATTTTGTTCAGCCAGAGCCTGGGCCCAATACAGGGCCAGATAAAAATGGCTTCCCCTGGTATCAAGTTCATTGACTTTGCGTGAAGGTGATTTTTCCTTTTCCAGGTGTTTGCCGATTGCAAGGTCAAGGGTTTTGGCAAAGATCCCAGCTTTTCTATTATTGAATGTTTTTGCGATATGCTCGAAAGAGGGCACAAGGGCACAGAATTCTCCCAGAGAATCCCATCGCAGATGTCCCTCCCTGAGAAATTGCTGGACATGTTTGGGGGCTGAACCGCTGGCACCTGTTTCAAAGAGCCCTCCGCCGTTCATAAGCGGGACAATGGAAAGCATTTTTGCACTGGTTCCCAGCTCAAGAATGGGGAAGAGGTCTGTTAGATAATCGCGCAATACATTGCCGGTAACCGAGATGGTGTCCTTACCTTTACGAATTCTTTCAAGGGAAAATCTCATTGCCTCAACAGGGGACATGATACGAATATCCAGGTCGGTAAGGTCATGGCCTGCCAGATATTTATTAACTTTTGTAATTATCTGAGCATCGTGGCTCCGGTTGTCATCCAGCCAGAAAATTGCAGGTACTTGTTCAGTTTTTGCCCTATGCACTGCAAGTTTGACCCAGTCCCGGATGGGTGCATCTTTTGTCTGGCAGCTCCTGAAAATATCACCTTTTTCTACTTTCTGGTGGAGCAGGATTTTGCCTTTGGCATCAATAATGCGGATACTGCCGTTGTCAGGGGCCATAAATGTCTTGTCATGTGAACCATACTCCTCAGCTTTTTGAGCCATCAGTCCTACATTTGAAACACTTCCCATTGTTTTGGGATCATATGCCCCGTGTTTTTTACAGTCATCAATGACTTGTTGATAGATTTTTGCATAGCATCTGTCAGGGATCATGGCTATTGCATCCTGAAGAATATTGTCAGGACCCCACATTTTTCCGCCGTCACGGATTAAAACAGGCATGGATGCATCAATAATTACATTGTTGGGCAGATGCAGATTTGTGATGCCTCTGGCTGAGTCTACCATGGCCAGCTTGCATTTTGTTTTGCCGGCTGCCTGGATGTCAGCTTCAATCTGGTTTTTCTGGTCAACTGGCAGGTTCTGGATTTTTGAATATAGATCCCCAAGGCCATTATTGACATTCACTCCCATCTCTTCTATCAGGTCTGTGTGTTTTTTAAAAATATCTTCATAAAACACATCAACACAATGGCCAAACATGATGGGGTCTGAAATTTTCATCATGGTTGTCTTGATATGCAGAGACAACAATATTCCATCCTTTTTTGCATTCTCTATCTGATCCCCATAAAATTTTCGTAAAGCCTTGACATTCATAGCTGATGAATCAAGGACTTCATCTTTCAGTAAAGAGATTTTGTCTTTTAGAATCGTTTTATTCCCATCTTCATTAACAAATTCAATGCTTACAACACAGGTATCTTTGACTAAAATGGATTTTTCACTGCCATAGAAGTCCCCCCCGTCCATGTGGGCCACCCTGGATTTGGATTGTCCGGGCCATTCTTTCATGAATTTGTGGGGATTTTTTTTTCCAAAGAGCTTAACTGAATCAGCTGCCCTTCTGTCGGAATTTCCTTCCCGCAGGATTGGATTCACAGCGCTTCCCAATACCCTGGCAAACTTTTTCTGGAGTTTTTTCTCCCCAGGAGTTTTCGGGTCTTCAGGATAGTCTGGGATGTTAAATCCCTTTTCCTGGAGTTCCTGGACTGCATTTTTTAATTGGGGAATGGATGCACTGATATTTGGGAGTTTGATGATATTTGTTTCAGGAAGCTTTGTAAGTTTGCCCAGTTCTTCGAGATAATCGGGTATCTTCTGGTTTTCTGTAAGGTTTTCAGGGAAATTGGCAATGATTCTACCGCAAAGGGAGATGTCTTTTTTTTCAAAGGCAATGCCGGAGCCCCTTGTATAGGCCTGGAGGATGGGCAGAAGGGAGTGTGTTGCCAGGGCAGGCGCTTCATCAATGATTGTATAAATAATTTTTTGAGTTGTCATATTTTTTTCCTGTTTTGTATCATTGAATTGTATAATATTTTGAAATATAATCAACTTTTTTTATCTGTGAATTCTTAAAGAAGGAAGAAGTAAAGATACTCAGTATTCATAAAGCCCAACAGGTCAGATCAGTTTTACAGAGGCCAGAAAACAGGAATCAAAGTGGCAGAGAGGATAATTACAATTAAATTCAGCGGTAGTCCGAGTTTGATGTAATCTGAAACCTGTACCTGCCTGGACCATATACCAACAGAGTTATTTATAAATAATGATGTTAACCAAATAACAGAAACCATTAGAATTTGCGGGTTCAGTTCATGCACAGTGTATTCCGAAAGATCTTTATTAATTTAGGCCAGCCCTTTTCTGAAATCCGTATTCAAGGCTATTTCAAAGGTTTGACAGCTCGCCAACCTTATTGAGCAATTTTCTGGTGTCCTTTTCTCTGGAAGCCAGGATTGGCGGCCGCACATTACGCCACCTTGCATCGCCTCTTTTTTCGGCAAGCAGGCCTTTCATGGCTGGAATGGGTCCATATTCCTCCACATGCTTTCGCAAGGCTACCATTTCATCATTAAGATGATTTAGACTGCCATCCTTTGCACTGGTGATCACATCAAATACATTCCTGATTCCGGCTGGGTTTACATTGCAGGTAGCTGAAATACATCCCATGCCTCCATTTTCCATGCCTTCTCTTAAAAAGGTTTCAGAACCTGGAAACACAGCAATACCCGGGGCAGCTGCAATCACTTTTTTGGTGTTTTCAAAGTCTCCTGAGCTGTCTTTATAAGCCACAATAATGTTGGGAAAATCATTTGCCAGGCGGCCGGCCAGTTCCGGAGTAAATCCGATTCCCGCCAAAGGAGGGATATGGTACATGCAGATTTTAAGATCATAACTATTCATAGCCTTGATGAGCTTTGCAAAATAGGCATACAAACCATCGTCACTGGCATTTTTATAAAAAAACGGGGGCAGGGTCATCACAGCTGCGCATCCATGATCCATGGCATGACGGCAAAGAGTCATTGTCTCTTCAAGGTTGCAGAGTCCGGTTCCAGGCATGAGCACTGAAGGGTCAATTCCTCCTTTTATGAGTATGTCAAGGGCTTCCATCCGCTCTTTAAGGGAAACACTGAGGGCTTCTCCTGTCGTTCCAAAGGGCGAAATATAGTGTATCCCCTGGTCAAGCAGCCAATGGGCATGACTGACATATAGATCAGGAGCAAGGCTTAAGTCGTCGTTAAACGGGGTAAGAATAGGAGTAATTACGCCGGTCATTTTTTTTTTATTCATGTTGTGTTCTGTCCTTATAAGGGTCCATCAAAATTGCGTGTAATAGATTCTGAATATTTGAATCCATGTTAAGGGATAAAAAAAATTGGTAATTATTCAGCACTTGTTTTCAGAGCTGTTTAGATTTTTTAAAAAAGTTTTTTCGTTTTTGCAATCAGAAAATTACTCATTTAATAATTCTGATAGCTTGCCTTCAAATAAAGGGCGTAGTGCTTTGCTTGCGCTCACCCCATTTTTGCGACAGGTTGAAATATAGCTGCGGATACGACAAAACATGGCAGCACCGTTCATAGATCGGAAACATCCTGATATCCCTGGCCCACTCATGTTTATCCTGTTCTCAGGCTCTTTCCAACTCCTTCAAGTTTTGGACAAAACTCCAACATAACGTAAAATAAAAAACATATCGTTTGAAATCCTCTGTCCTTATTGATTATATTTTTCCACCGAAAACTGCTGCTTTGGTACTTTTTATTTGCTTTTATTGACAAAAATCAGGTTTTGTCCTATACCTCTAAAGTTTTTATTCCATAAAGGAATAGTTGTAGCAGATCAGTTTTGATTGACTTGTGTTATGAACATGTTCAATTTGTGCTGTAAATGTGTTGTACTATAAATATGGGAACAAAATAGTGATATTTAAAATTGGTTTTTTTATTTCGTTTGCTGTTTTTGCAGTGGGAATGCTCTATCGGCTTTTTGGTTTTTTCCAGGTTGCAATTGGACCTGAAGCAAAATCATTTTCTTTTTTTAAACGTGTTACTACCTTTTTAAGCAGTTTGTTTGTTGTTCTTGCAAATCCAGTTAACCTTTTTAGGTTGTGTAAATCTATTATCTTGGATGTGGTCCTGCAAATTCAACTATTGCGCCAGGATTTCTTGAAATGGTGTATGCATATTTTTATTTATGTTGGATTCATGGGGCTTCTTTTGTTCCACGCCCTGGAAGATTATATCAGTGAACCTTTGTTTACAGATTATTTTTCCACCATAAATCCTTTTATGATGCTGCGAAATGTGCTGGGTGTAATGGTAATACTTGGCCTGATCATTGCCATTCAACGCCGAAGAAAAAATACTGGGTTGCGGCTGATAAGCAAGAAGCCTGATTTTATGGCTATTATTGTTCTTGCCGTGATTATGATTTCCGGTTTTTTCCTTGAGGGAAGCAAAATAATATCTGCTCCAGTATTTGATGACATGATCGATGAATGGGGCTCCATGCTTGAAGATGAAGAAATATCCCCTCTGCAAGTTTACTGGCAGGAAGAGTATGGCGTGGTTTTTCCAGGTGAGACCATTGAAGTAACTCCCGAGGCCCTTGAAGAGGGTGAAATTGCCCATGATAATAATTGCGGCTTTTGTCATTCCAAGCCTGGATGGGCATTTGCCTCCTATCCGATCTCCGTTGGAATGAGGCCAATGGCTGGATTGTTCAATGCTGTGCGCATGGATATTGTATTGTGGTATATTCATTTTTTAAGCTGCTTCATCGGCCTTGCTTATTTGCCCTTTAGCAAATTTTTACATATCATAACCAGTCCCATAAGCATCCTGGTCAACGGGATTGTCGGCCAAACCATAAAAAAACCTGAAAACAGGGCGACTCGGAGAGCACTGGACTTGCAGGCCTGCACCCATTGCGGGACCTGCACTCTTCATTGTTCTGTTGCCCCTGTTTATCAAATGTTTTCAAATACCTACATTTTCCCATCTGAAAAATTGTTAGCGTTAAAAGAAAGAAGTTCCGGTGTATCTTCAAGCCCGGAAGCCAGGCAGCAATTTTCCGAGGGTAGTTTTATCTGCACAAATTGTAATCGGTGTTCTGAACTTTGTCCTGCCGGTATCAATCTCCAGGATTTATGGATTGAAAGTAAAAGAGAAATAGCCCTGGAACAATTTGGCGATCCATGCGTTCAGCTAAGGGATACCAAAGAGGCAAAATGGTCTAGACCTTCTACAGAGAATATTGTAATAGCAAGTCCAAAACAAAAGACAGATCCAGGCATTTTGGAAAGCTCCATGCAAGCGGGTTCTTTCTCCCTGTGTTATAAGTGCATGACCTGTACCACGACTTGTCCAATTGTTGGCATGACAGATAATTATGATTCCATAGGAATGGCCCCCCATCAAATTATGCATAGTTTGTCCCTGGGATTAATTGACAGGGCTATGGATTCCCGCATGATGTGGGATTGTCTGACATGTTATAAGTGTCAGGAAAATTGCCCCCAGGGTGTTCAAATTACAGATATTTTTTATGAAATTAAAAATATGATATACGAAAAGGAATACAAAGGATGAAGTACGCTTTATTTTCAGGGTGTAAAAGCTCTTTTTACCTTCCCCAGTATCGGACTTCTTCAGAGGCTGTTTTATCTTCCCTGGGAGTTGAATTAAAAGAAGTTGAATTTAATTGTTGCGGCTATCCGCTTCGCCCTAAAAGCCTTGACTCATTTTTAATACTTGCCGCAAAAAATTTAGCCATTGCTGAACAGCAGGATCTTCCCATCCTTACACTGTGCCAATGCTGTTTTGGCTCACTGAAGCATGCAGACCACTATCTGAAAAATAATCCCAATAAAATGGAGATGATAGTAAGTCTGTTAAAGGAAGAAGGGTTTGATTTTAAGGGAACAACTAAAATTAAACATATTTTAACTGTGCTGGCCGAGGATGTTGGATATTCAGCCATTGAAAAACAGATAAAGAAAAAATTCAAAGGGTTAAAAATTGCTCCCCATTATGGCTGCCATGCGTTGCGGCCTTCAAATATCACTGAATTTGATGATAATCCCCAGAATCCCACGATTTTTGAAGATATCATCCGATTGACAGGAGCAGAACCCATTGACTGGACAAAGCGTCTGGAGTGCTGTGGAAATCCTTTATGGGAGAAGAATAATGAACTTTCCCTTGGTATTCTGCAGCAGAAAATTGACAGCGCAAAGGACGAAAGCGCAGACATGATTTGTACTGCCTGTAACTATTGTCAGCTTCAGTTTGATGAAATTCAGAATAATGAATTGGAAAAGGCACAGACTGAACAGTCCCCTTCAATCCTTATTTCACAGTTACTGGGTTTAAGCATGGGATTGTCTGACAAAGAGATAAATATTGAGTCCAATCATATCGATCTTTCCGGAATAAGGAATTTCTTCTAACCAAAAAGGTTCAAAATATTCTTTGATGAAATATTGGCCTGGGCCTGGACAAAGGCCCTGGCCTTTGCAAGTATTTTCATCCTGTTCAAATTCATTGATTCTTCAGCATAATCCAGGTCCTGGATCTCCGAGGCTGCCAACAAGGTATTGATTCTGGCATTGGACAAATTATTTATTGTGGATTCCAATAGGTTGGCACTTGAGCCGATTTGTGGCCTTTGCTGTCCTGTGTATTCCAGGGCAGCATCTGCTATCTGGATTGCATTCTGTTAAACCAGAAAACATCGCCACTTTTTTGGTCCGAAAACGCAATCCACAATATTAAGATAAAATGGTAATAATTTATTTCCAAGAATAGAAGGAATTTGTCTCAAGTTTAGAATGGGCCCCACCTCAATAAAAATGTATGATAAACAGCATACTGTTAAATGCAAACAAATGTTTTTTTAAATTTATTTCGGATATAGTTGATCCGAGCGTCGGTATAAGGAAACTTAAAAAAGTCTCAAAGACCTTAAAAAGATTGTATACCCACGGTATGATTAAAAAAAGTTACCCACACTTACAAATACTATTTGACTCGTTTTGGATGCCAAGCTATTACTATGGGAATGAAAGTCAAAACAATGGTCATTATCCCTGAATTGGCAAAGGCTTATGAACCATTTGCATAATTTTTTTGTCAAAAAAACACGAAAATAAGAGTTTAGAAATTAAAGAATTGATTAAAATGGATGCAATATGAAAAATAAATTGATCTTACCCATTTTTTTGCTACTGCTGTCTTTTTTTTCTCTAATGGTTTCCTGTTCCTCTCCTGAGAACGATCTTTCCAAACATTTAAACAATGCCAGGAAATATTTTTCCGCAAAAGAATTTGAAAAAGCTAAAATCGAATTTCAAAATGTAATCAAGCTGGACCCCCAAAACGATACCGTCCATTTTGAACTGGGGGAGACCTATGTCCATCTGCAAGACCCTGTAAAGGCTGCTTCATCCTTTGCCCAGGCAGTTGCGGTGAATCCAGACAATCTTAAGGCACAATTGCGACTCGGGCAGATTTTACTGGTTGCAAAGGAAACGAAAAAAGCAAGGGAAGCTGCCAATATTATCCGGAAGAAACACCCGGATAATATTGAAGTTATGCACCTTTTGGCCAGTATTCAGATCCAGGAAAGAAACCTGCCCCTGGCCGTAAAAACCCTGGAAAAAGTAATTTCCATGGTGCCTTCTGATCATCGGGCTTATCTTTTCCTGGCCCATCTGCTGTTTACCATGAACAAGCTGGATGAGGCCGAACCCTATTACCGCAAAACCATAGAACTGGATAACACCCTGAGAGCTCCTTATATGGAGTTGGCGAATCTTTACAAAAGAAAAGGTGAGATTGAAAAAATAGAACCCCTGATAAACCAATGGGTGAAGGTTCCAGGAGATCTGGTTCAAAAAAAAGCAGATCTTGCCCGTTTTCAGGAAGCAAGGGGTAATCTTGAACAGGCAGAAAAAACCTATCTTGAAGCATCCATTAATGCCCCTGAAGATATCCGCTCTCTTATGAATCTGGCCTCTTTTTATGCCAGACAGAAAAAAATCGATAAAGCCAAGGAAGTCTTTTTGCGGCTTTTAAATATGGACAAAGATAATCTGGATATCCAGGCCAGGATAGCCGCACTTTCCTTTGAACAAAAGAAATACAAAGAAAGTGATTCAGCTGTGGATAATATCCTGGCCAAAAATAAAAATCATGAATTGGCTAATTTCATCAAAGGGCGTTTATATTTTAACAGGAAAGAGTTTTCTCGGGCATTGAATCATTTTGAAATTGTTATTGGCCAGGCACCCAGTCATTCCAGGGCCAGATATTTTAAAGCCCGCTGTCTTATGGACAAGGGGAGGTCTGACCTTCCCGGCCAGGATCTTTTCAGGGTTGCTGCCGGCTATACCTCTGCAGAATCCTGGGAGAGGAACCTTGCCAGGGAGGAACTGGTAAGGGCCTTGCAAATTGATCCTGGATTTATAAATGCCCGGCTTTTACTGATTGATATTGACCTGGGCAGGAAGGACATGAAATCCGCTCACCGCAATATTGCAGCAGTGCTTGGAAAAGAGCCCAGGAATATTCAGGCCCTGATTCAGGCCGGGAAATTAAAACTGCTGGAAAAAGACCTGGTGGCAGCTGAAAAAATTTACCGCGCAATTCTTGAACTTCAACCGGATGTTTCGTCGGGTTATGTTTCCCTGGGACTTGCTCTCTACGGTATGGAAAAATTCAAAAAAGCCCTGGAAGCCTTTGACAAAGCCCTGGAAATTAATCCGGGAGAGATAGATGCCCTGCATTATAAAGTCAGTATTTACATGCAGAAAAGAAAAATTGCAAAGGCATTGGAAGCCTGTACCAGCCATCGGCAAAAACTGTCTCCCATGGCACCTGAACTCGGCCTGGTTGATCTCATCCAGGGCAGAATATTCAGAACCGCCGGAAATATAGAAAAAGCAAAAATTTTTTTTGAAAAAGCTATTGAAAAAACACCCAGCCTGACGGCTCCCCTTGAAGAGCTTGCCTTTATCCATGAGCACCAGAAAGATATTGCCGGGGCAATTGATTATTTTGAAAGATTATTAAGGCTGAAACCGGAGTATCTGCCCACATATATGCATCTAAGCCGTATTTATAACAACCAGGGGGACCTGAAAAATGTTCAAAAATATTTAAGAGATGTGCTTTCCATTAAAAACGATTTTGCCCCAGCAGCGAATCAGCTGGCCGCTATTCTTGCAGAAACAGAAGCCTCTATTTACGAGGCATTGCGCCTTGCAAAAATGGCCAGGGACAAGGACCCGAAAAATCCAGATTACCTGGATACCCTGGGATGGATCTACTTTCTCCAGGGCAGCAATGATCTGGCTCTGAGGGAATTAGAGGAAAGCATCGATGTGAATCCTGACAATCCTCTCGCACACTATCACCTGGGTTGGGCCTATTATGAAATCAATAAATTTGAATTGGCAAGGAAGCATATGGCAAAGGCTCTGGAACTTGACCCTGAATTCAAGGAAGCAGATAAAGCAAGGGATATTCTGGGTGAATAAAATAATAACTATTTGATTTTAAAAGAAATTGAAATAGGAAAACTCTAAATGGCAGCCTAGTTAAGGGAAAAAAGATGGAGGATTAAATTTTATAATTTAACCCGCCATCTGATTTTGGGAAAAATGGGTTGAAATCTCTAAACCACTGTCTTTCTTCTGATGCGTGACGCGGCAAAGAGGAGGCCGGCTCCAAACAACAGCAATGAAGTCGGTTCAGGCACGACATCGGTAGTGCTTGTTTTGGTCCATAAGATAAGACTAACTCCGTTGTTATTAAAATGGCAGTCCGGGTCAAATCCTAGTCCGAGAATATTATCCTGAACATAGAAAAGCATTTTATCGAGCGCATCAGTGTTGACAAGAAGTGTTCCCCCGTCCCCAACCCCATCCCATAAAGTTGCATCTGTCGGGTTGCCGGTGTTGGGATCGCTTGTGCCACTTTCGTTATAAACGGTATAATTCCTCCAGTAGTCGTTTTCATCACCGTTGTTTATATTGTAATTAGACGGAGGGATAAATTCAGGCAAAGCCAAAAGATCTGATTCATAAGCATCCTTGGTCAGGGTAATGGCAATATCTCTATATGTTGTATTTATATTATTCCAGTGAAACAACTCGTTATCTGTGTAGGGAGATATATTTCTGTCGGCAAACAGATTAGTATCTGTTTCATCGTCATATTGGGCAGTGATGCCAGTGCTGGGGTCGTTTAAAACGCTCATATGCATAACATTGGCATTACTGTCCCAATTTTGGATATTATTAAAATAAAGGGTGGCACCAATAATTGTTTCATTCTGAGAAATGTTACTGATATCAATTCCCCATTCATAAGCAAAATGATGATCTAAATCATCCATGTCAGATGCATTATAATCTAAAACATCACTTCCGTTAGGATGATAAATTCTCCCACTTGGGTTGTAAGTGTACTTACCAGCAAAAACGTTTCCCGTTATCCCTAAAAAAAATATTAAGCAGATTGTGACCTGTACAATTTTTTTCATCATCCCTCCAAAAAAAATAACATTCATATAGAATTTACTTTGACTTTGCTTTGAAGTTTTGCAAAATAGATGCCATGTATTGCATGGTGTCAAAAAAAATAGTCAAAATGTCAAATCATAAAGGATTAAACGATCAAATTTATTTTTTTTATTTTCTTTTTTTAAAAGCTAAAAACTATTCAAATTATTGATAATTCTATATGATATTCATTTGAAACGAAATATATATATTTTTGAATGAAGATACTTTTTTAAAACGATTCAAAGATGTTGTATAAAAGGTTTGAAGTTTTATTTAAATGTAAAAATAAGAAAAAAAATTCCCATTATATATAAAAAAATACATAAAAATTAAATTTTAGTATATTGAAAATATGTGACTTTAAATCCATAAGCACTATGTATTTTTTGTTATAAAATATTACATTTTTTGTCCATTAAAGGGAACCGTTTTTTAGCAGGCAAGAAAATGGGTTTGATTTTATTTTAAATGTCTAAAAGAACATATTTATATGTTGATCATATGTATCCCAACGCTCACGCTGTTCTAAAATGAGAGGTTTGATTGATTTTCCAGAATTCAGAATCGAATGGAACAAATCTTGCATTTATTTTTTGAGTTCAAGAAAACAAGAATAATGAAATATGGCCAAAGGCAGTCTTATGAAGAAGCTGTTTTTTTTGATTAGTCTGATATTGATATTCGTAACAAATGCTGGAGCGGGTCCGTCGTTTTTAGGTCCTGATACCGTTCCAACATCTCCTGATTATGATTCACCGGTTAAATCCTATACAAAAGATGGTATCACTTATGATATAGTTAACAGGTCCAGACCTGGAGATTCGCTTCTTTTAGGAGATCCAGGATACTCAAATAGTGATTTCACTGGGTATTATATTGGAACGGTTATCGACGATAATGATGATCCAAGTGATATTTTGAATCTTGCCCGGTTGTTTTTCAATGATAATGATTTCGTATTTTCAGGGACCGCAAAGACGGAAGTCGACAATGGGCTAGCGGTTCCTGAAAATATGAGTGATCCATATATATCCATTATATTTGACGCATGGAAAGATAATAACCAGCTTGAACCGATTGGAGGTAGCTGGACGCTTGTAAATGCTGAGGTCAATCAGGAAATATCTTTTTATACAGTGAAAGGCGCCGATGAATATGCTCTTTACTTTGTAGACCCGGTTGCGATAACAGGCAGTTTTATTACAGATCATGTGCTGACAAAGAATGGTAATATCCCGGCGCTTTCCCATTTTACAGGTGCTATTACAATAGGAGAAACAACTGGTGAACCTCCCCATGTTATCCCGGAACCTGGCACAATGATGCTACTTGGTTTGGGTTTGCTCGGGTTTGCAGGGGTTGTAAGAAGAAAAATAAACGCGTAATTTATAAATGATATTTTTGGAAGGGCAGGATGAATTTTCATTCTGCCCTTTTTCTTTTTATCTGAAACAAACCAGCCTGGGAATTATTAGAATTTTAAAACGGGCATGTTGACATTCCCATGAGCTTCGTTACCTTGTTTAATAAGCGTTTAGAATTGATAATGGCAGGGGCTTTTAATGGCAGCTATGTGCCCTGGCGGGCATAACCAGAAAAATTTGAGTCGTGGGATATGAGTTTTAAGGAAACAATGATAACCTTGTCTGCTTTCATTATTCACAACTCAAATCTTATTACTTTTTAAAAATATCATGGAGAAATACAAATGACAGAAAAGAAAGACTATTGCAATGCTGAAGAACAAAAAGATGTTGTGGGGAAAATGACGGACTGCGATAATACATCCAACTCAGATAAGGATCTCAAGGAGTGCTATACCAAAGTTATTGAAG
>JAOZST010000015.1:31965-34864 GCA_029939535.1 Desulfobacteraceae bacterium
AATATTTTTAATTGTTGTTTTTCCCCTTGTTTGTATTATTTGCTTTATCTGTATTATTTGTTCTGCCATTTATCAAACTGGAAATCCAGAACCAGAAAAGCCCCAGTACCTGACATCCCAGAAGCCCCATGAAACCGACCCTATAGCCTGCCGGGTCATAATTTCCTGTGGCAGACACTTCCCAGAGGTTGATAACGGCACCCACAGCCCACTGGGCAACAAAAGCTCCCACAAATACCATCATGTTAATACTGGTTGTGACCCTGCCGGACAGGGTCTTGGGAAAGCCCATGGTCAGGGCAGTATAGGAAAGGATACCTGAACTACCGAAAAAACCAAACAGTATGAGAACAACGGTGGGTGACAGGGGGACATCAAAAGTGATCATGGCCTGGATACCAATGAAAATACTCATACCGCTGACAGCCGTGGTAAGTACTGGAATCCCTTTTTGGAAAAGTTTTTCAGCCAGATAGCCCAGACTGATAAATCCAGCAATCATGGCCAGGGCAGCCCAGGATAAAATAATTGCAATATCTGCCCGGGACATGCCCGCCACGTCCCTTAGCCAGGGACCGATCCAGAGGGCCTGGAGGGATATGTAACCGGCCTGGGCCATGGTGGTTAAGGGGGCAATGCGCCAGAAGTAAGGGCTTTTAAAGACCTTACCAATTCCTTCAATTTGGGTACGGAATTTTTCTGGACTGGTTTTTTCTTTGGATTCAGGTACTACAAAGAATACGGCCAGGGCAACGGCAAAGGAGAGAAAGGCCAGGATCAGGAAAACCCCCCGCCAGTCTGTGAAGTGCAAAGCAAATTCCACGGGTGTGGCAGCGGCAAGGGCACCCAGGCCTCCTGCGGCCATCTGGAATCCGTTAACCCGGGACAGGATATTGGCTGGAAACCAGATCACATAGGATTTAAAGGCTGCCATCAAACAGGCTGACACCCCGAACCCGATAAAGGCCCGGCCGATAATCACCCCTGTAAGGGTATCAGACATGGCAAAAATAATTGCCCCGACTCCGGCAAATATGAGCAGAAAGGCTTCCACCAGCCTGGGGCCGAATCTGTCCAGAAGCATTCCCAGGGGCAGCTGGGAAGAGGCAAAGGCAATAAAATATGTGGAAGTCAAAAGTCCCAGTTCCGAAGGATCAATGCCCAGATCTGCTACAAGGTCCGGGGCAATCACTGCATTGACCACCCGATACAGATAGGAAAGAAAATATCCCAGGGCAAAGGGGATAAAAATCCTAAATACAGAGGCTTTAGAGGGCTGGGAAGTGGAAATAGTATCCATGTGAGTTTGTTCCATTTAAGGGTTAGAAAGACAGGGTCTCAGTCTTATTTTATTTTGAAACCCTTTAAATACCATATCGATATGGGAATAGGCAGCTATTTTTTATTTCCAAAGTCCCTTTGTTAATGGAATCGTAAAAAAAATCTCAGCTTTTTTATGAAGTCGTTATATGTAAAGTTGTGGTCAAAGCTGAGATTTTTTTTCCAGCAGCCAGTTTTTTGATCTTATACTCCAGTTGAAAGGCCTGGGTTTTGGTAAGATTTTTCCTCACACCAACCAATTCAACAGGAAGCCTGGATCTTGTATATTTTGAAGCTGTTCCCTGGTTGTGTTTTAACAGACGGTTTTCAAGGTTCTTGGTGACACCGCAATACAGAGAACCGTCTGAACATTTTACCAGGTAAACCTGCCAGTCTTTTAATACTTTTACGCTTTTTATCACATTTATTCCGTCATGGTCTGCAGCAGCCTGTAGAGGGTTCTTCTGGCAAGGATATCCCCGGTGATCACCCCTACCACCTTGTTGTCTTCCACAACGGGCATGGCTGAGATTTCATGGTTTTCCAGCATGCGGATGCAGTCAATGATGGTTGTATCAGGTTCTGTGAAGATTACATCTGTAGTCATGACTTTTGTCAGGGGCGCATCCATGGCCAGTTTCGAGGCCATGGCCCTGGCGATATCCCAATTAGTGACAATGCCTATGAGTTTGCCCTTTTCCGAGACAACATTGACCATGGAAACCGGTGATTCCACCAGAAGACCGGCAGCGTCGGTTATGCTTTTGTCCACCTCTATGGTGGGGGCATCTGCCATTACATCCCGGGCTTTTCTGGATTTTTCCATGGAAGCTATACGCTGGACACTTATTTTTTCAGCAATTTCACAGGGAAGGCTGTCTGCATCCTTGCACAAACCGTCTACCAGCTCTTCCATGTTACGCCGGATAACGGTTTCAAGCTTTTCCACTGCTGCTTTGCGCCGTTTGTCTGCCAGGGCAGTAAAATCGTCCTGATTTTTTTTTAGCCATTTTTCAATTTCTTTGGAGTTGCCCAGGTGTTTTTTAGGAATCAGCAGATGATCCGGGGTGGGGATAATACGTTCGTGGGCCGCATAGATAACCCCGCCGGAATTGACCAGGTAATCCGTTGCAATCAAGGTCCCCTTATCCCGGTAAACATGACGTTCCATGCGCCTGCGCTCGGATTTTCTGTTGGGGTTGGGAGAATAGGTATTGGCCCCCTCAACAATGATCCGCCATTTTCCCATGCGGTCAACGGTCATGGAAGGGGAGGTGGACTGGTCCAGGTCCAGGTAGTTGAACACCGGGGATGCCGGGACCAGGCAGAAAGCTGACTCGGTCAGCAGATTGTCGGCAGAACTGGAATAGACCATTCTTTGTAATTCCGGGTGGGTTCCGTGCATGATGGTATCATGAAAGTATTTCCGGGAAACCACATTAAACTGTTTCCACATTTCAAATAATTGCTGCCAGGGCAGTCCTCCACTGTTATACAGGTACCCGGTGGCATCGCTGATGCCTTTGATGATGGGGCTGTTTTCAGGATCATAATCATGGAAAATTCTTGCAACATGGGC
>JAOZST010000287.1:0-1517 GCA_029939535.1 Desulfobacteraceae bacterium
CCCATTTATCCGGCTTTTTAAAAGATCTATATCCTTTGCGTACTGGTCCTGGGCTTCAAAAATTTTGTTTAAATCATGTTTTGCTGCTTCAGCTGTTTCAGATAATTTTTTTATTCTGGTAAAGGCTTTTTGCTCTTCAGATAAATCTGAGCTCTTTTTCAGATCCGGGATGGTTTCTTTAATTTGTTTGATTTCATTCTGGGCAGTTTCCTGGATTTGAGCTTTTTGGGTGATCTGCTCGTAAAGCTCCTGATCACATGCTTCAATGGATTTGATTTTTTCCCTTAAATCCTGGAGCCTTGCAATGGATTCCTGGAGTTGTTCATCAACCTCGCGGGTCATGGTTTCAATATGTTCATCCACACCTACCTTTAATATGGCTGGTTTGGATGAATCAGTACCAATTTTACCGGATTCGATCCCGTTTTTTGCAATGATTTTTGAGGAGATAATATGACCTGTGGGATTTTCACATTTGCCGGAGATCATAATATTTGAATCAATAATCTCTTTTTGTATGACAAGGTTCCCAAATCCTGTAATGAAGGAATTATTGATAAATTTTGCATAAACACTGCCCCGGGTGGATATTTTTGCTTCGGTGATACCTGCAGAGATATGAAGATCTCCGGACAGATCAATCACAGCCCCTTCTATTTCCTTGGCTGTGAGACTGAAGCCTTTGACAGTGAACCCCTCCTTAATTGTTCCCGTAACAATGATATTTCCCTTGAAATCAATATTGCCGGTTTCAAAGTCAACATCGCCCTTGATCATAAGTTCCGGGTTTATGGTGATATTTCCCATGGCATCCACATTGGGCTGGCCGTCCAGGGCAGCATATATGGACAGTCCGTCTTCAGAGCTGCTGGTGCCGCTGCCGGCAATAAATACCGGGTCCAGGGGTGCGTTAACAGGAATGGGAATCCCTGTTACACTCATTCCGTCTTTGCCTTCCCTTGCCGGAGTTTTTTGGGCCAGCAAAGCCCCTTTCTGGACATAGGGTATCTCTCCCCTTTCCCTGAAATCAATACTTCCATCTTCCATTATTTGTCCGGGGTTTGAATAATTTTTTGTAAAGTGAAAGGTGATACTTCCGTCTTCCCCGTTATCTGGTTCATCACCCCTTGCTGCAATTAATTTTTCATTTCCTGTTCCCGGATCTGCTATCCATGCTTCCAGGGCTTCATCTTCAATGATTCCATAGGTGATGTATTGCTTGCGCATTAGGTCAAGAAGATTTGAAAGGGTGGGCTGTTCAGTGGAGTTCAATTCAGTGCTTTTTTGAATATACGCAATTACTTGATCTTCGGAAAAGGAAATTTTTATATGGGATTCCAAAAGAGCATCGACGTTTTCCTCCCCTGTGCTGGATTCCCCATGGGAGAGGGGCAGGGAAGCGTCATCAGGCGAGGTCAAAGCTGTTTTCAAGATGTTTTGAATAAGGCTGTCCTGGTCAGTTTTTTGGTCAGGTTTTTGGTCAGTTTTTTGGTCAGGTTTTTGGTCTGGTTCATTGA
>JAOZST010000287.1:1617-3129 GCA_029939535.1 Desulfobacteraceae bacterium
ATGTTTTGTTGTTCCATGGAAAATATTGATTGCAGATCAAAATTAATTGGATCAAGGTCAGCTCTGGATGCAGTGCTGTCAAACAATGCCTTTATATAGTCGTAAAGTTTGAAAAATTCAGTTTGAAAGGCCTCTGGTTCCCCAAGGACCTTGATTTGATCCATTCTCTTTTCAAGACTTATGTCTCCCTCGTTGGAATCCAGTTTTATGGCCTTTCTTTGTTCTGATTTGAGCATTAGTTTTCTATTTTTCTTCTCTACCAGGAGTTCCTGCCATGCCTGGTCTTTTTTTTTCAGTTTCTGGGCAATTTGAAACAATTGTTTGTTTTGATGTGCTGTGACCCTCTTTAAATGTTCATGTTTCATGGATATTTGGAATTGATTGATACATTTTTTAGTCTGGTTGATGAAGTCTTTATCTGTAAACGGTTTTAAAATGCAGGAATTAATACTCCCTTTATTGATGGACCTGATGGCCAGATCAGGTTGGTCAGCAGGTACCATGAGCATCCGCTGGGTCAGGGGGGAAATTATTTTTGCATTTTTTAAAATTTCATCTCCCTCCATTCCAGGCAATTGAGAACTGGAGATAAAAAGGGAAAAAGGGGAAGATTTTGATTTTTTTAATTGCACAAGGGCATTTTTTAAATTTTTTTCACAAAGCACATCAAAGCCTTCACCGGCAAGAATGGTCCGAGCATGGCTGCTTATGGCTTCATCGCTGCCAAGAATGAGTATCCTGGGAATTTTTTTTTCAGACATTGGAGCCGCCAAAGGATTCCGGCATTTCAAATCCGTTTCTCAAGGCCAGGTCATTGAAGTCGGCAAACAACACCTTTATGGTGTGTGAAAAAAGCTCATTGAGCTTATCCTGTCCAGTTTTCCCTTGGGATTTTACCAATGTCTGCAATGCATCCATGATCTGGGCCGGAGTCATTATCTTTGTTGAATTCATGGTCTTCAGCTCTGCTTCAATGGTTTCAAGTTCATTGTCCAGGGCTGTCATCTCATGGTTCTGGTGCTTTGTTTTTTCCATGAGTTCACAATTTAATTCATATAATTTTATATTTTGTTTTTTCGCAAGAAGGAAAAGTTTTTCATTGTTCAGGAAAAGTTCATATTGTTCAATGCCCTGGCGAATTTCCTGGAGCATTGTTTCATTCTCCAGTGGAGGGGAAAGATATCTCTGTACACAGCCCTCATTGACAGCATTGATAATGGACTGGATATCAAGGCTCCCGGCCATAAGCATGCGGATAGCCTCAGGGGTATGTTTTCTGGTCTGTTCAAGAAATTTTATGCCTGCCATGCCTGACGTGTTCTGGTCACAGATGATCAGGGAAAAAGGCCGGGCTGAGCTGTTAATTTTTTCAAGCCCGTCCCTGGAATCTTCCGTATAAACAAATTGAAGTTTTTCTGCTTCAAGAATAGGGATGATAGCCTTTCCGGCCCGGGCCTCACCATCAACAACCAACACCTTGTGAGGATATTCTGACACTGGAAGATTATTCCC
>JAOZST010000016.1:0-33061 GCA_029939535.1 Desulfobacteraceae bacterium
CAGGGAGGGCGGCCGTACTGTGGGCGCCGGTGTTATCGGTGAAATTGTTGAATAAGAAAGAACTAATATCATGTTGAAAACGAAAATACGAATCAGGCTCAAGGCCTATGATCACAAATTGCTTGATCAGTCGTCGGTGGATATTGTTGATACCGCAAGAAAAACCGGAGCCAGAATAGTGGGTCCTGTACCATTACCAACAAGGATTAATAAGTTTACGGTTCTGCGTTCTCCCCATGTGAACAAAAAATCACGTGAGCAGTTTGAAATCAGGACACACAAGCGGATGATGGATATTCTTGAGCCAACTCAGCAGACAGTTGATGCACTGATGAAGTTGGATCTTTCGCCCGGCGTTGATGTGGAAATTAAATTATAGTCCAATAGCAGGAACAAATTATGAGCGCAATACTTGGAAAAAAAATCGGGATGACCAATGTGTTTTCCCCAGAAGGAAAACTCGTTCCTGTTACCGTGGTACAGGTCGGACCATGTGTGGTTACCCAGGTTAAAACAATGGAAACAGATGGGTATACAGCACTTCAATTGGGTTTTGATGAAAAACCTGTTGAAAAGCTTAACAAACCTGTGGCCGGTCATTTAAAAAAAGCGTGTGGCAAAGGGTTCAGGGTTCTGAGAGAGTTTAGAACCGATAATGTTGAAGATGTTGAAGCCGGTACAACCCTGGGAGTAGATATGTTCTCAGTGGGAGACAAGGTAAACATATCCGGGACCTCAAAAGGTAGAGGTTTTCAAGGCACAATTAAAAGACACGGATTCAGCCGTGGACCTGAAACCCATGGTAGCAGGAATCATAGAAAACCAGGTTCCGTTGGTAACAGTGCCTGGCCGGGCAGGATTATCAAAGGTAAAAAAATGCCGGGCCACATGGGTGTTAACCGGGAAACTATAAAGAATTTAAAAATTGTAGATATTAAGCATGAAGATAATCTGTTATTGGTCAAAGGCGCTGTGCCTGGCTGGAAAACAGGTATACTTGAAGTGCATAAGGCTGACACAAAAAAATAAGTTGCGCACCTTCGGGTGTCCGTCGGTTTTGTAAAAGATGAAAACGCGGCTATGGGTATTGCAGTTAAACTGCAGTGATGCATAGCTGATCAAAATTTAAGAGGAAGAATATGGCTGCTGTCGATGTATTAAACAGTGCAGGTAGTAAAGTGTCTGAAGCAGAGCTTATTGACGAGATATTCAGCATACCGGTTAAGACAAGCATTCTTCATGAAGTAGTTAGATCCCAGCTCGCTGCAAAGCGGGAAGGGACTGCTGCGTCTAAGACAAGAGGTATGATTGCAGGTAGTACTAGAAAGCTTTTCAGACAGAAAGGGACCGGAAATGCACGTGCCGGTAGTGTGAAGTCTCCCTTGAGAAAGGGTGGGGGGGTGATTTTCGGCCCGTCCCAGCGTTCGTTTGCTTATAAAGTGCCTAAAAAGGTGCGCAGGCTTGCCTTAAAAATGGCATTAAGCAGTAAGTTGGTAGACAACACACTTTTTGTTATAGATGATTTTAAACTTCAAGAAATCAAAACCAAAGCCTTGGTTGAGATTCTGGACACACTAAATCTTCAAGATATTCTTATTGTTTCAGATACGGAAGATATGAATATTGCTTTGTCATCAAGAAACATTCCTGATGTAAAGGTGATTAAGACTGAGGGTTTGAATGTATATGATATCTTAAAGTTTAAAAACCTTCTGCTGGTTGAATCAACCATCAAGAATATTGAAGGGAGGTTAAGTTAACATGAAACTATATGATATTATCAGAGGGCCTGTTGTAACGGAAAAAACAACCCTTCAAAAAGAGTTGAACAATCAGGTTACATTAAAAGTTGATAAAAGAGCTAATCGAGTCGAAATCAAGGAAGCTGTTGAAAAAAACTTCAATACCAAAGTTAAACAGATCAGAACGATTCAGGTTAAGGGTAAAGTTAAACAGCGCGGCAGGATTATTGGCAGAAAGAAAGACTGGAAAAAAGCAATTGTCACATTGATGCCAGGACAACGAATCGATTTTTTTGAAGGTGTTTAAATAAAGAGGCTATACATGTCAACAATAATCAAGACAAAACCGACATCTCCAGGTAGGCGTGCTCAGGAATACCTTTCTTTTGAAGAAATTACCAAAACAAAACCTGAAAAAAAGCTAACCAAAAATTTAAACAAACGTGCAGGCAGGAATTGCTATGGTAGAATTACCAGCAGGCACAGAGGTGGCGGAGCTAAAAAGAAATATAGAATCATTGATTTCAAGAGAGACAAGGATGGGATTCCAGCAAAGGTTTCTGCCATTGAATATGATCCAAATAGAAGCGCCAGAATAGCACTTCTAGTTTATGCTGACGGGGAGAAAAGATATATTCTTGCTCCCTTGGAAGTAAAGGTGGGTGATGTGCTTGAAACAGGTCCTGAAGCAGATATCAAGCCTGGTAATTGTATGCCCCTTGAGAATATTCCCACAGGTACCAGAATTCATAATATTGAGCTGAAAGAGAACAAAGGCGGACAGATCGTTAGAAGTGCAGGCGGGTATGCCAGGCTCATGGCAAAAGAGGGTAAATATGCCCAGGTCCTTCTCCCTTCCGGTGAAGTTCGAATGATTCATGTAAAATGCAAGGCAACCGTTGGAAGAGTGGGCAATGAAAAACATGGCGATGTTAAAATCGGGAAAGCCGGACGTAGCAGGTGGATGGGTATACGTCCTTCCGTAAGGGGCGTTGCCATGAACCCTGTTGATCATCCAATGGGTGGTGGTGAAGGTCGTTCCTCAGGTGGCCGACAGCCCTGTACCCCATGGGGTGTTCCCACCAAGGGGAAAAGAACAAGAAATAATGCCAGAACAGATCAGTATATTGTTAAAAGAAGGGCTAAGAGAAAATAATAGGTGAATAATTATGCCAAGATCATTGAAAAAAGGACCGTATATTGCACCTGACCTTATGAAAAAGGTTCTGGAGGCAAGTAAGTCCACACGCAACAAAGTTATTAAGACCTGGTCTAGAAGATCAACCATTTTTCCTGAAATGGTGGGTATTACCTTTGCAGTCCATAACGGGAAAAAATTTATTCCTGTTTTTGTTTCTGAAAACATGGTCGGCCATAAGCTTGGTGAATTTTCACCTACAAGAACATTTTGGGGTCATGCTGGAGACAAAAGAGCCAAACGGTAATTTTTCTTCACATGAGTAAAGGATACTAGTGATATGCAAGTAAAAGCAACTACAAGATACGCAAAGATTGCACCATTTAAGCTTCGGTTGCCCATTGATGAAGTAAAAGGCAAAAATGCTGAGCAGGCCCTGACACTATTAAAGTTTATGCCATTGAAAGCCGCAGGGATAATTTATAAAACCCTGCAGTCAGCAATTGCCAACGCAGAGCATAATAATGAGCTGGACGTGGACAACCTGGTTGTGAAGAATATTATCGTCGATCATGGACCTAGCATGAAGCGGTTCAGACCACGTGCCAGGGGGAGAGCCAGCCGAATTTTGAAACGAACCAGTCATGTAACAGTTATTGTTGAATAAACTGTTCAAATAAGGAGGAACAGGCTTGGGCCAGAAAGTACATCCTACCGGATTAAGATTAGGCATCATCAGGACATGGGATTCCAGATGGTATGCAGACAAAGAATACGCTGATTTTGTTGAAGAAGATTTCAAGGTCAGAAAATTTTTGAAAAAAAAATTATTCCATGCTGGAATTTCAAAAATTGAAATTGAACGATTTTCTAAACAGATAAGACTTCGGGTGTTTGCTGCCAGACCTGGTATCATCATCGGTAAAAAAGGGTCTGAAATAGCATTGCTCAAAAAAGAGCTTGAGAAAATGCTTAAACCAAGCGTTCTTATTGATATTAAAGAAGTCAGACGGCCAGAGATTGATGCCCAGCTTGTGGCAGAAAATATTGCCCAGCAGCTGGAAAGACGGATTGCATTCAGAAGGGCCATGAAGCGAAGTGTTTCTTCAGCCATGAGATTCGGTGCCAAAGGTATAAAGATAATCTGCGCCGGCCGCCTTGGCGGGGCTGAAATGGCAAGAACTGAATGGTACAAAGAAGGACGGATCCCCCTGCATACATTGCGGGCAGACGTGGACTACGGATTTATAGAAGCTAGGACCACATATGGAACCATTGGCATCAAGACCTTTATTTTTAAGGGTGAGGTGTTACGTCCTGGTGAACAGGCTTTGGCGACAAAATAGAGGCGATTAGGAGAGAAAGCAAATGCTTAGTCCAAAAAATGTAAAATTCCGTAAAGAGTTCCGGGGTAGAACCAAAGGGACTCCCCAAAGGGGAAATACCCTGAGCTTTGGTGATTTTGGTCTCCAGGCCATGGAATGCGGATATATAAATGCAAGACAAATTGAAGCGGCAAGGGTTGCAATGACCAGGCACGCAAAAAGAGCTGGTAAAAGTTGGATCAGATTTTTTCCTGACCACCCGGTTACAAAAAAACCTGCAGAAGTCAGGATGGGTAAGGGTAAAGGTGCTACAGATGCTTGGGTAGCCAGGATCAAACCCGGAAAAATTCTCTATGAATTGGAAGGGATCCCAAGGGACGTTGCAAAGGAAGCATTACGGCTTGCCGCAAGAAAACTTTCCATCAAAACCCGTTTTGTGGAAAGGAGTAAGTAATTATGAAGACCAGTGAAATTAGAGAAATGGGAAAAGATCAGATTAAGGAGAAACTTGTCGATCTCAAGAAAGAACTTTTCAACCTTCGATTTCAAAATGAGGTTGGACAGCTTGAGAATACAACAACGCTTTCAAATGTCAAAAAAGATATTGCCAGACTCTATACAATATCAAAAGAAATGAATTTTAACATTAGTTAATGTAAAGAGTTATAGATATGGAAAATATTAAAAAAAATAAAAAAGAGCTGATTGGTCTGATCGTATCGGATAAAATGGATAAATCTGTGGTAGTTCAGGTTGAAAGATTTGTACAGCATACGGTCTATAAAAAATTCATTAAGAGGTATAAAAAATACCATGCCCATGATGAAAAAAATGAATGCAGGATTGGTGATGAAGTTAAAATCATCGAAACAAGGCCTTTGAGTAAGCTTAAACGGTTCCGGGTTACCGAGATTGTTAAAAAAGCGGTTTAGCTATAGGAGTTGAAAAATGATTCAGAGTGAAAGCAGACTGACTGTCGCAGATAACTCAGGGGCAAAGGAACTGTACTGTATCAAGGTACTAGGTGGTTCCAAAAGAAGATATGCCAGTATCGGTGATATCATTGTCGTATCCGTTAAGGAGGCGATTCCCAATGCCAAAGTCAGCAAAGGGGACATAGTACAGGCGGTTATCGTAAGAACCAAAAAAGAAATATCCAGACCGGATGGGTCGTCAATCAGATTTGATGACAACTCTGCAGTCGTTCTAACCAAAAACAACGAACCGGTCGGTACCCGTATCTTTGGTCCGGTGGCAAGGGAATTAAGGGCTAAAAGATTTATGAAAATAGTCTCTCTGGCCCCTGATGTACTTTAACTATCGGGTTATTGGAGAAAAGATTCATGGAAGCTATAAAGATAAGAATTAAAAAAGATGACAAGGTTAAAGTGCTTACCGGTAAAGACAAAGGTAAAATCGGAAAAGTACTCAAGGTGGTAAAAAAAACCAACCGTGTTATAGTTGAAAACATTAATGTTGTTAAAGTCCATCAGAAACCCACACAGGCAAATCCACAGGGGGGTATTGTCAATAAAAACATGCCCATCAATGTGTCCAATCTTATGCTCATGTGCAACTCCTGTGTAAAACCTACACGTATTGGAATAAAACAACTGGAAGATGGAAAACGGGTCAGAATCTGTAAGAAATGTAACCAACAGATAGATTCTTAAGACCAAAGCCGGAGACAATAAATGAGTACTCTTAAGGAAAAATATACAAAGGAAGTCGTTCCGAAACTCAGGGAAGCCTTTAATTATCAAAACGAATTAATGGTTCCCAAGTTAGAGAAAATTGTACTTAACATGGGGCTTGGTGAAGCAGTTAGAAATCCAAAAATAGTTGATTCAGCCGCCCAGGAACTTACATTGATTGCTGGCCAGAAAACTGTTGTGACCAGGGCAAAAAAACCCATTGCAAATTTTAAATTGCGGGCAGATTTACCCATTGGATGCAAGGTAACCCTGCGCCGTGAAAAAATGTACGATTTCTTTGAAAGACTTGTTAATATAGCATTACCACGTGTAAGGGATTTTAGAGGAATATCTGGAAAAGCCTTTGATGGCCGGGGAAATTACAGCCTGGGTATCACCGAGCACATCATATTCCCAGAAATTGATTATGACAAGACCGAGACTATTAAAGGTCTTAACATTACGGTTGTGACAACAGCTAAAACTGATGAAGAAGGCAAAACTTTCCTGAAACTCATGGGAATGCCCTTCAAAAACTAAGGATCTTAAGGAGGAAAGCTTGGCTAAAAAAGCTTTAATCGCAAAGGCGGGAAGAACACCAAAATTTGGTGTACGTGCGTATAACAGATGCCCCTTATGCGGTAGACCAAGAGGATTTATCAGAAAAGCTGGTATTTGCAGAATTTGTTTCCGGACACTTGCCTCCCAGGGCAAACTTCCCGGCGTTACCAAATCAAGTTGGTAAAACCGATTCTGAATACTAATTATAATATCAGCGGATTTTAAGGAGATTTAAAATGGCAAGTAGTGATCCAATTGCAGATATGCTTACGATCATAAGAAATGGTGGTAAAGCAGGGTCTGATAAAGTGGATATCCCCGGATCAAAGATTAAACTGGAAATGGTGCGGGTGCTTAAAGAACAAGGATACATCAAGGATTATAAGTTCCTTGAAAATGAAACCCAGGGTTTACTACGGGTTTATTTAAAATATTTTTCCGAGGGCAAGCCCACAATATATGGTATTGATAGAGTCAGTAAACCTTCCTGCAGGGTTTATAACAAAGCTAAACAGATTAAGCCGGTTTTAAACGGTCTGGGTATCTCCATCGTTTCAACTTCCAAGGGGTTGATGACGGACAAACAGGCTAAAGAAGCGAACGTCGGCGGTGAAATTCTTTGTAACGTATGGTAAGACAGGAGTAAAATATGTCTAGAATAGGAAGACAGCCGGTTCAGCTTCCAGATAAGGTAAAAATTACCCTTGATGGAGATATGATTAAAGTTAAAGGTCCCAAAGGGAACCTTGATCGAAAACTGCACCCGGCAATAGAGATTGAAATCAAAGACAATGTTTTAAATGTTAAAACAGATCTTAACGATAAGAAAAAAATGGCGCTTCAGGGGCTTTTCAGATCTCTGATCTTTAATATGGTCGCAGGCGTGACCACAGGATATGAAAAGAAACTTCTCCTTTCCGGGATTGGATATAGAGCAGAAACCAAGGGGAAAAATCTTGTATTAAATGTTGGGTATTCTAATCCTGTTGATTTTATGCTTCCTGAAGGGATAACTGCCAATGTTGATAAGAACACGGAAATTACCCTTACTGGTATAGATAAAGAACTTTTGGGACAGGCAGCAGCAAATATCAGGGATATAAGACCTCCAGAGCCTTATAAAGGCAAAGGCATTATGTATTCAGATGAAAGAATTATCAGAAAAGCTGGTAAGACTGCTGGTAAAGACTAATAGGTGGGAATATAAAGATTATGGGAAATACATCACCAAGGCTTGTATCAAGGCTTAAAAGAAAAAAACGAATCAGAAAGAACATTTTCGGAAACCAGGATCGCCCAAGAATGAGTGTGTTTAGAAGTGCAAACCACATCTATGCACAGATCATCGATGATACAAACGGAACAACTCTTGTATCTGCCTCTACTCTGGATAAAGAGTATAAAGAAAATCCAGTAACAGGCAAAAAACAGGAAATTGCAAAAGCGGTTGGAAACCTTGTAGGCAAAAGAGCTCTTGATAAAGGAATTACAAAGGTGGTTCTGGACAGGAATGGATTTTTGTATCATGGTCGTATCAAAGCGCTTTCAGACGCGGCTCGTGAAGCCGGTTTGAAATTCTAAATAAGGAGGAAGACCCTTGGCAAGACAACAGATGGAAGATAATGGATTAATAGATAAAGTTGTAAGGATCAACCGTGTAGCAAAAGTTGTTAAAGGCGGTAGAAACTTTAGTTTCAGCGCTCTGGTTGTGGTTGGTGACGGCGAAGGCAGTGTTGGATATGGCCTTGGTAAAGCAACTGAGGTCCCTGAAGCAATCAAAAAAGGAATGGAAAAAGCCAAACGGAATATGGTTAAAATATCCCTGTTAAACGGTACCATACCTTTTGAAGTTCTTGGTAAGGCCGGAGCAGGCCGCGTCCTTTTAAAACCGGCATCCCCCGGTACCGGTCTCATAGCCGGTGGCGGCATCCGTGCAGTCCTTGAAGCAGTTGGCGTTACCGATATCTTGACAAAATGTATTGGCACTCATAATACCCAGAATATAGTTAGAGCAACAATGGCTGGCCTAGAGTCCCTTTGTACCAAAGAAGAAGTTGCTAAAAGACGGGGTCTTAACCCTGAAGATATATAAAGAGGTCCACAATGGCTGATAAACTCAGAATTACCCAAATAAAAAGCACAATAGGACGACCCTCAAAACACGGACGGATTATTCGTTCTTTAGGTATTAAACGAATGCACCATACAGTAGAACATAATAATGATCCTGTCATTCTAGGGCAGATTAAAAAAGTTTCTCACCTGGTGAAAGTAGAGGAGGTGTAATATGCAGCTTCATGATCTAACACCTGCCCCTGGCAGCAGAAAAAACAGGAAAAGGGTTGGTAGAGGACCAGGATCTGGTATGGGAAAAACTTCCACCAGAGGACATAAAGGATTGAAGGCCCGTTCAGGAGGAAGTGTAAGACCAGGATTTGAGGGCGGTCAAATGCCAATCTACCGAAGGTTACCCAAACGTGGTTTTAAAAATGTTTTTAAAACAAACAATGCGGTTTTAAATATCAGTGATCTGGAAAGATTTGAAGATGGTGCAACCATTGATATTGGAATTTTGAGAACTGCCGGACTTGTTAAAGGCAAAGTAGACGGAGCCAAAATTCTCGGTAATGGCAGCACAGAAAAAAAGTTTATTGTAAAAAATATTCTTGTTTCTAAAACTGCTAAAGAGAAGATAGAATCTGCAGGCGGCAGTGTAGAATAATTGATGTTTTGTATAATTAAAGACAGAAGTGATGTAAGGAAATTATAGATGATCGAGAACAGCTACCAGAATTTATTTAAACTTCCTGAATTAAAACGGAAACTTTTAATTACACTTGCCTTGCTGTTTGTGTATCGTGTTGGAATACATGTTCCAACACCAGGGATTGACGGTGCGGCATTGTCTTCATTTTTTGCGTCTGCGTCCGGAACTTTATTTTCCATGTTCAATATGTTCTCAGGGGGCGCCCTGGAAAGACTTTCCATATTTGCCCTGGGCATCATGCCTTACATCAGTGCCTCTATTATTTTAGAACTGATGACTGTGGTTGTCCCCCATCTTGCACAATTGAAAAAAGAAGGGGATGCAGGACGGAAAAAGAAAACCCAGTACACCCGATATGGAACGGTTGTGCTGAGCATTATTCAGGGATTCGGTATCAGTGTGGGGCTTGAATCCATGACTTCTCCGGCTGGAGTAGCCATCGTTCCCTATGCTGGATGGGGATTCCGTCTCATCACAATCATTACCCTTACAGCAGGTACTTCCTTTATCATGTGGCTGGGTGAACAGATTACGGAAAGAGGAATAGGCAATGGTATCTCTTTAATCATTTTTGCAGGTATTGTTGCAAATTTACCGTCGGCCATTGGAAATAGTCTTCGCTTGATGAGTACCGGTGAAATGGGTCTTTTTTCTCTGCTCATCCTGATTATTCTCATGGTTGCTGTTGTAGCCTTTATTATTTATATGGAGCAGGCACAAAGGCGAATACCAGTGCATTATGCAAAACGGGTTGTTGGCAGGAAAATGTATGGAGGGCAAACCTCTCATCTTCCTTTGAAGATTAATACTGCCGGTGTTATTCCGCCTATTTTTGCATCCTCTATTATCATGTTTCCAACAACATTGGCCCAATTTGCGAATATACCTATGATGCAGACCGTGGCTGCAATGTTCAGTCCAGGTACCATCTGGTATTACCTTTTATATGTTGGGTTTATTATTTTCTTTTGTTTTTTCTATACAGCCATTCAGTTTAATCCTGAAGATGTAGCTGAAAATATGAAAAAAAATGGAGGATATATACCCGGTATAAGGCCGGGGAAAAGAACTTCCGAATATATTGACAGAGTGTTAACACGGATTACTGTTGGCGGCGCAATTTATGTATCAGCAGTATGTGTCTTACCGACCATGCTTATGGATAAATTTAATGTTCCATTCTATTTTGGCGGCACAGCACTCTTGATTGTAGTTGGGGTCTCCATAGACACTGTTTCTCAGATTGAATCCCATTTGATTACAGGTAATTATGATGGGTTTATGGGACGGTCAGGGGCCAAACGTATACGGGGAAGATCCTGAAAAGGTTTCAAAATAGGAGATGAAATAAGGTTATGGCAAAAGAAGAACCCATCAAGGTTGACGGGACAGTGCTTGAAACACTTCCCAATGCCATGTTCAAAGTTGAGTTGGAAAATAAACATGTTTTACTGGCACATATTTCCGGAAAAATGCGAATGCATTTTATAAAAATTATTCCAGGAGATCGGGTGACCGTTGAAATTTCACCCTATGATTTAAGCCGTGGCAGAATCACATATAGATATAAATAATTTTTTTATCAAAGAAGTTTACACGATAAATTATAATGGATAAGAAATACAAATCAAGATTAGGAGTAGATGGATGAAAGTTAGAGCATCTGTTAAAAAAATCTGTAGAGATTGCAAAGTAATTAAAAGACGTGGTGTCATCAGAGTAATTTGCATAAACAAACGCCATAAACAGCGGCAGGGATAGGGGGAAAAACTTTGGCACGTATCGCAGGAGTAGATTTACCAAGGGATAAACACGCATGGATCGCTTTAACCTATATTTACGGTATTGGAGGAAGCAGGTCCAAGCTGATACTGGCGAAAACAGGTATTGATCCAACTACAAAAGCTAATGATCTGACAGAAGAGCAGGTCAATGAAATCAGAAAAGTCATTGATGCAGAATTTAAAGTTGAAGGCGAGCTTAGATCCGAAGTTTCCATGAATATAAAACGGCTGATGGACCTTGGATGTTACAGGGGGCTTCGTCACCGTAAAGGACTTCCCTGTCATGGCCAGAGGACCAGTACCAATGCCAGGACCAGAAAGGGTCCAAAACGGACAGCAGTCAAAAAGAAAAAGTAGTATAATATAAAAAGGTAACATAGTTATGGCAAAAAAGTCTAAAAAAACTATCTCTAAAAAACGGGTAAGAAAGAATATTTCCACAGGCATCGTGCATATTCAATCCACGTTTAACAACACCATCGTCACCATCGCTGATGAAAATGGAAATACCATATCATGGTCCAGCGCAGGTGTGCAGGGATTCAAAGGTTCCAGGAAGAGTACCCCCTTTGCAGCAAAACTCGTGGCAGAAGATGCTGGTGCAAAAGCAATGGAACATGGCATGAAAAATATTGGTGTATATGTAAAGGGTCCAGGCCCTGGAAGAGAATCCGCCTTGAGAGCGCTACACGCACTTGGATTCAATATTTCAATGATCAAGGATGTTACCCCGGTTCCCCATAATGGATGCCGCCCGCCAAAAAGAAGAAGAGTATAAGATTATTTGGATCAAGGTATTTGTATCCAGCTATTGGGATTGAAAAAGGAGGAAAACTTTGGCACGTTACAGAGGTTCTGTTTGCCGTCAGTGCAGACGAGAAAATATTAAGCTTTTCCTGAAGGGTGACCGTTGCTTTTCAGATAAGTGTAGTTTTGATAGAAGAGGATATCCCCCTGGACAACATGGTCAGAAAAGAATTAAACATTCTGATTATGGAATGCAGCTTAGAGAGAAACAAAAGGTTCGTAGAATCTATGGGATTTCTGAGAAACAATTTCGAATCATATTCAAAAAGGCAGACCGCCAGAAAGGTATTACCGGTACAAACCTTCTAAGTATCCTGGAAACCCGCCTGGACAATACTGTTTTCAGACTTGGATTTGTAAATTCCAGAAATCAGGGAAGGCATTTCGTACGGCATAATCATTTTACCGTGAATGGTAAAAAGGTAAATATACCTTCATTTCAGGTAAAAAAAGGTGATGTAATAGAGTTGCGTGAAAAAAGCAAAAAGGTTCAGACTATTGCTGATTCTCTGGAAGCAATTGTCAGAAGGGGAGTTCCCCAGTGGCTTGAAATTAACAAAGATAATTTCAAAGGTCAGGTTCTTGCTATTCCAACACGTGAAGATATCACTTTGCCGATCCAGGAACAATTGATCATAGAGCTATACTCAAAATAGGTACATCATTATATATGGTTTATCCAAATATTTATTCAGGAGATATAAATGTCATCTGAAAAACTTGCATATGTAAACTGGCGCGAGATGATCAAGCCGGAGAAGCTTGATGTTACCACAACTTCAACATATGGTAAATTTGTATGTGAACCCCTGGAAAGGGGATATGGTATTACAATCGGTAATTCTCTGCGACGGATCATTTTATCATCAATATATGGAGCAGCAATTGTATCTGTGAAATTTGATGATGCCCTTCATGAATATAGCGTCATTTCTGAGGTCCGGGAAGATGTATCCGAGATTATTTTAAATTTAAAAGAACTAAAGCTTAAAGTCGATGACATTGAGGATAAAATTCTGACCCTGTGTTTTAAGGGTGAGGGCAACGTTACTGGTGCAGATATTGTTAGTCCCGATGGAAAAGTTGAAGTTCTTAATACAGAGCAGCACATTGCCACTTTGTCTAAAAATGGTCTGCTTAACATGACAATGGTTGTAAAAACCGGTAAAGGTTATGCTTTATCATCTGCAAACAAAGATGATGATGCTCCCATTGGGACCATACCAATTGACTCGGTGTTTTCTCCCATTAAACGGGTCAAATATGTGGTTGGTACATCCAGGATAGGACAAAAGACTGATTATGACAAGCTTACCCTGGAAGTGTGGACCGATGGTAGTGTTACTCCTGATGATTCACTGGCCTATGGAGCTAAAATTCTTAAAGAACAGATGAATCCCTTTATCAATTTTGATGAAGACATGGAACCAGATGACATTGAAGAAAATTCTGATGATTCAGAAAAAGGTTTTAATGAAAATGTTTATCGGTCGGTTGATGAACTTGAATTATCTGTACGTAGTTCCAATTGTCTGAAAAATGCCAGGATTAATACCATCTATCAGTTGGTTCAAAAAACTGACAGTGAAATGCTTAAAACCAAAAATTTTGGTAGAAAGTCATTAAATGAAATTAAGGAAGTTCTCGTTTCCATGGATCTTTCCCTGGGCATGGATCTTGAGGGGTTTGAACCACCAGAAGATGAGAACAATGAGGAAGGAGAATAAATTCCATGAAGCATAGAAAATCTGTATTAAAACTGAACAGAACATCAAGCCATAGAAAGGCTATGTTTAGAAACATGGTAACTTCTCTGTTCAAACACAGCAGCATTAAAACAACTGAACCAAAAGCAAAGGGCTTACGAAAAATTGCCGATAAAATGATTACCCTTGCAAAGCGGGGGGATTTACATGCCAGAAGACAGGCACTTGCTTTTATCCGGGAAAAAGATGTTGTTCATACACTCTTCAATGAAGTTTCAGAGAAGTTTGATTCAAGGCAGGGCGGTTATACAAGAATTATAAAACTGGGCCCAAGAAAAGGTGATGTCGCACCCATGGTCCAGATCGAATTGATTCTTGACTGATTAATTTTTTTTAAATAGAATAGATTAAATCCCTGATAGGCCAATGCTTATCAGGGATTTTTGTATTTTCGGTATATGAAATTTCAAGGTTCCAGAATGTTTTTATTTTGTTTGGCAAGATAGAGCCTTTTGTCTGCAGCCTTTAATAATTCCTTAGAAGAATCAATACCTTTTTCAGAGATAGTGGAAATACCATAACTCAATTTGACATAAAAAGTCATATCATTTACAAACAAGGGAGCAGATGTAAGGTTTTTTTTTATCCTTTTACTATAATATTCTGCCTGGGTTTTGCTGGTGGAAGGAAAGATTACAACAAATTCGTCCCCGGCAAATCGTGCCACAATATCAGAACCACGCTTGAGCCTGGTTAGCTGTTCTGCAACAAGGCAAAGGGCTTTGTCTCCATTATCATGGCCAAAGGTGTCATTGATGGATTTAAAATCATCAAGATCCAGAAAAAGGAGGGTCAGGTCTGTGTTATACCTTTTTGCACGTTGAAATTCCCTTTCAAGTATTCTTTCCATGACTCCGCGGTTCAGCAGACCAGTAAGTGAGTCATGGAAAGCTAAAAATTTTAATTGTTCATGGGCTGTAACATTTGAAAGACATAGGGAAACCTTAAGAGCAAGTTGTTCAAGTAATGAACTGTCAATCCCGGGTTCAAATCGTTTTTTATTATTGTCTGCCTGGTTAATACTACCCACAACTTCCCCGTCCAATGTAATGGGGGCAATGGCAATGGAGCCGATGTCATAACCAGCTATTTCCGGAATCAGGGCTTGAAAAACATCTGGATTCTCATTGGCTAGTATTGGCTTTAATTGGTTTCTGGTAATGGACAGGAATTGTTTTTTTGATATAAAGGCTGTGGAGGCCTTTAACAACTCAGAATTAGAATTTCTGATATCATTCAATTGTGCGGCAATACTGCTTTCCTTGATAATTGAAATCCATATATGGGGGATAGAAAATTTATCACTGATTTCACATAATAGCTTTTCAAAAAAATCTTGAAAATTCAATATGGTAAGTATGCTGATTTCTATTTCATTGAATTTTGTTGCAGTTGCTTCATTTTCTTTTAACCGCATCAAAAGAGATTGTGGAATTTTCATTTTAATCAAATCCTGATATTTTTTATGCCTAAGGACGCTACTATTTCTACTCAACTTATTTCATTTGCGGTCCTAAGTCCAATATTTTCACGGTTTGTTATTTTTTGTCTCTTCCTTTAATGGGGATGGGCCAGAAAGTCAATATGAATAACAAGACAAGAATTTTTTGATTGATTTGTCCAAAATAGTACAATATAAATTACTCTTCTATATAATGTTTCAGATACCAGATCAGGGAGTTAAGGTGGAAGGACCATGGAATCTTTAAAAATACGCAATGGGCCTCTTATGGGGTGTGCAGCATTTATAATAGTGGTGGCTGGTATGAAAGAGGCTGCTTTCCTTGTGATCCCTTTTTTTCTGGCAATATTTCTGGCCATTATATGTACTCCGCCGCTGTTTTGGATGAAAAAAAAAGGAATCCCAAGTTTTGCGGGTATTCTGATCCTCATGACAGGTGGAATTGCCGCTCAGATGATTCTGGTAACCCTTATTTCTTCCTCCATTGCCGATTTTTCCCGCAACCTTCCTTTTTACCAGGATCGACTGATATCGCTGATCCATGATAGCCTGCAGCTTTTGTCCCGGTATGGGATTGATGTGCAGGCGGATAAATTAACAGAAATGTTCAACCCCAGCCGGGTACTCAAGCTGGTTGCAAATACTCTAAATAGCCTGGGGGCGGTATTAACCAATACTTTTTTTGTTTTTTTAACTGTTGTATTTATCCTTTCCGAGGCAGCCGGGTTTCCCAATAAACTACGTGCCCTTTCCATGGATAGAGATGCTGATCTTGACAGGTATTCAGAAATTATAACCGGTGTGAACAGGTACCTTGGTATAAAAACCATGACCAGCATTGCAACCGGTTTGGCAATTACATTTTGGCTTATGTTTCAGGGAGTGGATTTCCCAATAATGTGGGGGGTCTTTGCCTTTTTATTTAATTATATTCCCAATATTGGCTCCATAATTGCTGCTGCACCAGCAGTTTTGCTGGCCCTGGTCCAGCTTGGTCCTGTTTCGGCTGCTTTTGCAGGTCTGGGCTTTTTAATTGTAAATATTATTATCGGAAGTGTTATTGAACCAAGGATCATGGGCCAGGGAATCGGCTTGTCCGCTCTGGTTGTTTTCCTGTCACTGGCATTTTGGGGGTGGGTGCTGGGACCCGTGGGAATGCTGCTTTCCGTTCCCCTGACCATGGCTGTAAAAATTGCCCTTGGGGGCAAAACTTCCACCCGCTGGCTGTCAATACTTCTGGGTTCAAACAGGGAAGCGGCAAAATTTCTTGATGAAAAATAGAACAGATAAAAGCACCTTACTTAATGTGCTTTTATCCCCCAATGGAAGTCATATGGCTGATGGGGATGTCTTTGATGTTACGTTCATTTATATTATGAAATAAAGGTTTATGGGTCAGGGTTGATTCAATAATGCTTTTGAGTTCCTGGTCTGATGCCCCGTTTCGCAGCTGGATGAGTATGTCTTTTTCATAATTATGCAAAAGGCAGGGCCGCAGAGTTCCACGGGAAGTAAGCCTGAGACGGTTGCATTCGCTGCAAAAATGGGAAGAGATGGGTGTGATAAATCCCACCACACCTTTGGCACCTTGTATTTGGTATTTTTTGGCAGGGCCGTCATTGTAATCTTTTTTCAGGGGGATAAGGGAACCAAAGGCTGATTCAATCTTATCCTGGATTTCCCTGGTCAGAATTTGCTGCTGTTTTTCAACATCAGAATCCCCCATGGGCATATATTCGATAAACCGGATGTGGAATGGATATTTCAGGGTCAGGGCGGCAAGGGAATCTATTTCATTGTCATTGATACCCCTGAGGGCCACAACATTTATTTTAATGGGAGATATACCAAGTGTTTGAGCTGTCACAATGGAATCCCATACCCTGTGAAAGCGGTCCCTGCCAGTGATGGATGTGAATTTAACCGGGTCAAGGGTATCCAGGCTGAAATTTAGTCTTTTGATCCCCATTTGTATCAGGTCGCTTATTTTGTCCCGGTTTAAAAGGGCTCCATTGGTGGTAATGGAAATATCCTTAAGGGGTTCAAGATTACACAGCCTTTTCAGAAAAGAGAAGATTCCTCTGCGGACAAATGGTTCTCCTCCTGTGATTCTTACTTTGGTGATCCCCATTTCACTGGCAAGTTCAGTAATTTTCAGGATTTCTTCATAGGTTGCTATTTTTTTATGATCAATCACTGAAAAAGGGGAGGCAGGGACACAATACAAACACCTGAAATTGCATCGGTCTGTGACGGATATCCGTAAATAATTGATGGGTCTATTGCCGGCAATCATAATTTTATTATTTTTTCCCGTAATGGGTAAGCAGGGCATCCACAAGACCGGGAATGGTATATGGGTCTGCCTCAACTGATGGTTTAATTTCAAAAGATACCAGGGTATCCGAGGTAATGGGACCTATGCTTGCGATTGCCACATCTTTTAACAGGGCTTTGGCATCCAGGGATTCCAGCAAAGACATGAAATTGGATACTGTGGAAGAGCTTGTAAAGGTTACAGCATCAATCTCCTTTTCGGTCAGCATGGAAATGAGAGTTTCCTTGCCCAGGGTGCTCAGGACAGTTTCATAGACAGCCACCTCATCCAATATGGCCCCCATTCTTGTCAATTCGTCCGGTAAAACACTTCTGGCTATCTTTGCCCGGGGAAGGAGCACTTTTTTCCCTTTGATATTTATATTGGCAAAGGCATCCACCACAGATTCGGCTTGGTAGGTTTCCGGAAGGATATCAGAGATAATCCCATGGTCTGCCAGCCGTTCCTTGGTTATGGGACCGATACAGGCAAATTTTAAATGACCCAGGACTCTGACGTCTTTGCCCATGTCAAACAGGGTGTCAAAGAAAAATTTTACTCCATTGACACTGGTAAATATCAGCCAGTCATATTCATTCAGATTATTAATGGCTTTTTTGAGGGGATCTGTTTCTTTTGGGGCAATGATCTGAATTGTGGGAATCTCAATGCAGTTGGCCCCCAGTTTTGTCAATTGGGAAACCAGGTTGCTGGCCTGGGCCCTGGCCCGGGTGATAACAATATTTTTGCCAAACAATGGCTTTTTGTCAAACCAGGCAAGTTCCTCTCGTAAAGAGACCACATGGCCCACAACAATTATTGCCGGTGATTTGAGTTTTGCCTGTCTGACTTTTTCAGCTATATTTTCCAGGGTGCCTGTTACAGTATGCTGTTGGGTAGTGGTTCCCCATCTCACAAGGGCCACTGGAGTATCAGATTGTTTGCCGTGGGCCATAAGATTTTTAACAATATTTTCAAGGTTTTTAACGCCCATGAGAAAAACAAGGGTTGCATTGGATTTGGCAAACACATCCCATTGCATGCTTGTGTCTTTTTTATTGGGGTCTTCATGGCCGGTGATAAAGGAGACAAAGGAGGTGTGTTCCCTGTGTGTCACGGGAATACCGGCATAAGCCGGGGCAGCAATGGCCGAGGTAACACCAGGAACCACTTCATATTTTACTCCGTGTCCCAGAAGGATCTGGGCCTCTTCTCCCCCCCGCCCAAAAACAAAGGGGTCTCCGCCTTTGAGCCGGGCAACAATCAGTCCCTGTTTTGCCTTGTCCACCAGAAGTAGATTAATTTTATCCTGGGTAAGGGTATGATTTCCGCCTTTTTTACCAACATAAATAATCTGGGCATCTTTTTTAGCATATTCAAGATGGAATGGGGATGC
Source organism: Desulfobacteraceae bacterium (assembly GCA_029939535.1). GTDB lineage: Bacteria > Desulfobacterota > Desulfobacteria > Desulfobacterales > Desulfobacteraceae > NBML01. Next base: position 18,760 of record JAOZST010000016.1, read on the forward strand.
CAGGTAATCATATACAACCACATCAGCCGATTCAATGCATTCTTTGGCTTTTATGGTTAAAAGACCTGGATCACCAGGGCCTGCTCCAATCAAATATACCTTACCTGTTTTGTCTTTTTCCTTTTTGTCGGCCCTTGTTTTATCAATCATTTGAATTCAAACTCTCCAATATTTTTTTCCCGCCTTTTTCAAGCAATTGATTTGCAAGCTTTCGGCCATGGTCTTCAATTGTGTCCACATGGGCAACAATCTGTTCCTTAATCACTTCCTGGCCGTCTTCCGAGGCAACCAAGGCAGTCAGCATTACCTGGTCATTTTTGACCTCTCCAAAACAGGCCACTGGAATGTGGCAGGAGCCTTCGATCTGTTTTAAAAAAGCCCTTTCTCCAATCACGCAGGTCCGGGTGGGGTCATGGTCCAGTTTTGCCATGACCGGAGCAATGTCCACATCATTTTCCCTTGTTTCAATACACAGGGCACCCTGACCCACTGCCGGAACCATGAGGGTTTCATCCAGGTACTGGGTAATCTCATCTGCCTGGCCCAGACGTATCAGGCCGGCTGCGGCCAGCACAATGGCATCATATTCTCCTGATTTGAGTTTTTTAATTCTGGTATCCAGATTACCCCTGATGGAAACGATTTCAAGGTCTGCCCGGAAAGCTTTAAGCTGGGAACCCCTCCTCAGACTGGATGTTCCGATTCTGGCCCCTGCCGGGTAATCAGCCAGCAGTTTATTGTCCTTTGAAATCATGACATCAAAGGGGTTCTCCCTTTCAGGTATGGCTCCGATTACAAGTCCCTGGGGCAGTTCACCAGGCATATCCTTCATGCTGTGAACAGCAAGATCAATCTCTTTGTTCAGCAGGGCGCTTTCGATTTCTTTTACAAAAAGACCTTTTCCGCCCACCATGGACAATGGCCTGTCTGTAATCCGGTCACCCGTTGTCCTGATGGTGATAATTTCAACCTCAAGTTCAGGGAAAAGATCATCAATGCTGGATTTGATGAAGTTGGCCTGCCACAGGGCAAGCTGGCTTCCTCTGGTGCCGATACGTAGTTTTTTCATATGTTATCCAATCCCGCATGAAGAGCAATTGCTGGAAGTGCAGGAAGCGCAAGATGATGATGAAGAAGAAGTGACCTGGGTTTCATTGCCAGCCCCTGGAGCCTTGGATACAAAACCGCAGCAGGACATGAGTCTGGAAAGATCCTGGCTTTTACAGGAAGGACATTGGGGTTTGAAACTTCCCATGACAAGTAGTTCAAAATCTTTATTGCAGGCATTGCATTTATATTCGTAAATTGGCATTTTATAACCTCATACCTTTGTAAGTTTTAATAAACAAATTAATATAATGGTTTAATTGAATATTTTCAAGTCAGCAGTTATGTTATTTTCCTAGAGATTCCATAAACTTGTTTACCTTTCATCATGCCGATTTAATGGGTTTTTCCTGGTTGGCACCGGCCAGTTGGCATATCTTCTTGATTTGTTCCAGGCGGTTTTTGAACAAATGGTTTTCCGGTTCCAATGCCACGCTTTTCTGGGCAAATATAAGAGCAATTTTCAAGTTTTTGTTTTGAAGGGCCATGGACTGGGCATAGCCTGACAATGAAGCAGCATCAGAGGGATTAATCTTTACAGCCCTGTTAAATTCAGTTCCTGCCTGGCCTGGATTTTTTTTGTCCAGTTTATCCAGGAAAATTTCTCCTTTCATCCTGAATGCCGCGCTGGAGTCTGGATTCAACCGGCCTGCAGTTTCAAGATGGGCCAGGGCCTGGTCCCATTTTTCCTGTTTAAACAAAAGAAGGCCCAAAAGAGATTCAACCTCAAACAGGTTCTGGTTAATTCCATGGGCCTTTTTAAGATAGATAATTGCCCTGTCCTCATCTTTATTGATCCTGTGAATCAGGCCAAGATTGTGAATGACCATAACCTCTTCGGGCTTTATTGCAATGGCCTTTTCAAACTCTTTTTTTGCCTTTTCAATCTGTCCCATCACCCCGTAACAAACCCCGAGGCTATTGATGAGATTGATATTTTTGGGTTCAATTTCAAGGCCTTTTTTGTACTCTTTGATGGCTGCATCATATTGGTTCAGCTGATAAAGACGGTCCCCGCTGATGTTCAGGGAGACAGCGTCAAAATAAATCATACCATCTGTTCCAAAAAATGCTGCATGGTCAATGGCCTTGAGTGCATTCCCCGGGATCTCTTTTCTTTTAAAATCATGGAAGGGAAAGCCTGCCACTCCCATGAGAATATCAGATTTAAGGGTAGCTGATATTTTTTCCTTTAACAGAGAGAGCAGGCGGCCTGCATTTTTTGCTTTAACATAATCCCAGAAAACAAGGGCAAAAGAATAGTCATCCAGACTTTCCCATATCCCTCTTTCTTTGTTCAGAACAGAGTGAAAGCAGGCTTCAAAAATATCTTTTGCCTTTGATTTTGTTTTTTCTGAAGCTGTTTGGGATACCTGAACCACGGCACAGATAAAGTCATCTCCCGGAATATCAGCTGATGAGAGGCGGGTTTTAAATTTTTCAATCTGGACGGTTTGATCGTGGAGAAGATCTGAAAAAAAATTTTTGGGCGGTCCCAGGGTATTGTCTGAATCGGTTTTTAAAAAATGGATTTCCTTTGAAGCAAATTTATTTATCATTTTTTTAACATCAGTTTTTCAAGGGTTGTTGAAATAATTTCTTCCTGGCCGGTTTGAATTGTTCTTGGATCTATGATGTATCTGTCTCCTTCTATTCTGCCTATAATTGGGGGAGAAGACAGTCGCAGCCCCTTTTCAAGCTTTGCCACGGACATATTTTTGGGGCGTATGGTAACACAGCAGGTGGGCAGTTTCAGTTCAGGAAATGATCCCCCTCCGGGTCTGGATTCCAAATCAGCCAAATCTACTTCAGCCAGGTCTTTAATTACTTTATCAATGATTTTGTGCAGGATCCCGGCCTTTTTACAGGTCTGATCATAGGACATGGTCAGCATTCGCAGGGTAGGAAGATTTTGTACAGCTTTCTTTTCTTCCCGGTAGAGTTTAAGAGTGGCTTCCAGGGCTCCCAGGGTTAGTTTATCAATGCGCAGGGCCCGGGTCAGGGGATTGGCCTTTATCCTGTTAATAGTCTCTTTTTTTCCAACAATGATCCCAGCCTGGGGACCTCCTAAAAGTTTGTCTCCGCTGAAAGTGATTACATCTGCACCAGAAGAGACTGAATGGGAAATCAGGGGTTCAAAAGGGAGGCCATAGTCTGAAAAATTAATCAGGGTGCCGCTGCCAAGATCTTCCATTACCGGGATTTGTTTTTCATTTCCCAGTCTTGCCAGTTCCCCCAGCTCCACACTGGCTGTAAACCCCTCAATTTTATAATTGCTGGTATGAACCTTGAGGAAAAGACCGGTATTGCCTGTAACAGCCTGTTCATAGTCCCGCAAATGAGTTCTGTTGGTGGTGCCCACTTCTTTTAAGATACACCCGCTTTTGGACATGACATCTGGAATTCTGAACGATCCGCCAATTTCAACCAGCTCTCCCCTGGAAACCACAACTTCAGTATCCTTTGCCAGGGTATTCAGGGTCAGGAAAACAGCACCGGCATTGTTGTTAACGGCCATGGCACTCTGGGCCCCGGTCAGTTCACAGATCAGTTCTTCAACCGCTGAATACCGTATTCCCCTTTTTCCTGTGTCAATGTTCAGTTCAAGGTTGGAATAGGACCTGGAAATGGCCTGAATATTTTCCAGGGCATCCTCACAAAGCAATGCCCGGCCAAGGTTTGTGTGGAGCACTACCCCAGTGGCATTGATCACTCCAACCAGTTTGTTTTTGATTCTTTCCCGGGCCAGGGTAAATACTTTTGAAATGATATCTTTATTTTGAATATTTGTATTCTGATTATGGGTGATCTGGAGATTTTCTTCTCCTTTCTTGAGGATATCCTGGCGAATATTTTCCAGAACAAACCGGATGGATTCAATTACCACCTTTCGGGGTATTTCAGTAAACCGGACATCTTTTTTTATGCTTTCCAGGACATGGTCCACACCTGGCAGGTTTTTCAGCAATTGGTGTTTGTCTGTAACAGTCATGGTCTACCTGTTGGAATTCATGATATCGTTATGGGGCATGGCATTTAAGGGGATGCTGTCAATCAGTTTTGGAATGTCCGCTGCAGAGAGTTGGAGATGATCCAGAACAAGGCCAAGGCTCTGGGCTTGCATTTTTTCAAGATCATAGCCTGTATGGAACTTTTCCATTAAAAGATCAGCAAGATAGACAGTATGGACAAGATCCTTGTTGCTATTTGCATTTTCAGGGTGGTGGTGGTGGCGGATTACCTGGGACAGAGCATTGGAAAACTGCCATTTTTTAGCCAGAAAAGCACCTGCCTCACAATGGGTAATACCCAGCAGCTTTTTTTCCGAGCTGAGAAAACTTTCCGTTTCCTGGCCCAGATTTCTGAAGAACAGGGGTGCGCTGTCTGCTATGTACTGGTCCAGGATTACCTTGCCGATATCATGGAGAAGCCCTGCAGTATAGGCATTCTTACCGGCAACTTTTTTGGTTTTTTCTGCTATCTTTTCAGCAGTTACAGCCACGCCTACAGCATGGAAAAATAAACCGCCCCTGCAAAGGGAATATCCAGAGGTGCCTGCCTGGTTATAATAGGTGTTTACAGCTGCCGTTATAACGGATTTGATCAGCATTTCCTCACCCAGCAGCAATACTGCCTCCTTGAGGGTGTCAATCTTGATTGTCCCGGCAAACAGGGCTGAATTGCATAGTTTTAATGTCTGGCCGCTCAAGACCTGATCCTGTGCAAGCTCCCGGGTAATGTCCTGGATCCCGTACCGATTGTCCTGAAACATTCTTAAGATTTTTAAGGCAGTCTGGGGAATGGGTTTTAAATTTTTAATGGTCTCTTGAATATTATGCAGTTGTGGCCGGACAACCTCTTCCTTTGATTTGCAGACGTCTTCCCATGCCGGATTGATATTGGTTTCACCGGTTTTCATGTTTAATTCAAGGGTACAGGTAAAAAAACCACCCGTCTCGGATGTAACAATTTCAATGCCTTGTTCTTTTAAAATGGACTGGGCAATCTCAGCTGACCTTCCGCCTATATCCAAGCCCATGTCCTGTTGGGAGACCGGTCCCACAAGGGCTCCTCCTGCAATACTGGCCTTGAGGTTTTCAGGTGAGCTGCCAAGGCTGATGATTTTGTTGAGCAGCATGGGAATTCCCGTGGATGCATATTTTTCCGGGAAATCAGTCCCTGAAAAGCCAGGAGGTTCAGGAAGAAGAATATGAATCATTCCGCCGATTTTATTGGATTTATCATACAGTGCCACTCCCAGGCAGGTGCCAAGATAGGCCTGATATATATTTGAAGATTTTTTGTCTGCTTTCAGATGACCGGCAGAGATATGCACTATGTTTTGATAAACGTTTTGATAAACCATGAGTCTTTACTTACTAATATCCATATAAAATAGTATCCATAAAAATCGTATTAGATATCATTAATACTCCAGAGTTTTCAACTATTATCTTGCTGACGGCCTTTTTTAACGGTCAAGTTTTTACTCTGGATCCATATCTTATCTAATATTAATTTTCATGCTTCCCTGTAAAGGGCCAGAACACCTGATCGGGCTAATTTCTTAATGCCAAAGGGCTCAAGTTTTTCAAGAAGCGTATCTATGGTGTTTTCATTGCCCGTAACTTCAAAAATATATTGTAAGGCCCCCTCATCCACCATCTTCCCTTGAAATTCTTCAATGATCTGTTTTATTTTTATTTGATTTTCCAGCTTGGCTTTTACACAGATCATTGCCATTTCCCTTTTAACAGCCTTTTCTCCGGTCATATCACGAAGTTTTATGACATTGACAAGCCTTTTAATCTGTTTCATGCATTGCTCAAACAAAAGGGGGCTTGCATGGGTGGTGATGGTGATCCTGGACATTTTCGGGTTTGCTGTGGGTGCACCGCAGATGGTTTCAATATTATAACCTCTTCCGGCAAACAAACCTGTGATTCTGGCAGTAACACCAGGTTCATTTTCAACCAGCATGGTCAGGGTATATTTTTTTACTTCCATATAAGGTCCTTTCTGGTTTGGGGTGGACGGTCATCAGGCAGGGCTGTGTGATAGTCCATTGGATTTCTTTTTAGTCTGCTCAAGTACTATTGAAAGAATTCAGGCACCAGCGATATCAAGCTCTGTCATGGTTTTGTTTCTTCCTGTTTTCTTTGCAAAGTACATGGCAGTATCTGCACGGCCAATGAGGGATTCTAAAGTCTCTCCCGGATTATACTGGGCCACACCAAGGGAGATGGTAATGGAACCTATTGATCTGTCTGAGTTCTTGGTCATCCATTTTATGGCCTGGATACTCATTCGAATTTGTTCGGCCAGCACAAATGCACCCTCTATAGTGGTGTCCGGAAGAATCAGGATAAATTCTTCTCCCCCGAACCTTGCCGCGCTATCCTTGCCCTTTATATGCTCCTTTAAAAGCCTGGAAAGTATTTTTAAAACATTGTCTCCCATAAGATGACCATGGGTATCGTTGAGTTTTTTAAAATGATCAATGTCTGCAAATATTATTGAAAGAGGTTCCTTTTGAGATGCAGATTGTGCAAGAGCCTGGGATAATATTTCATCAAATGCCTTTCGGTTTAACAGGCCGGTTAGCATGTCAGTCCTTGCCGTCTGTTTTATCCCCTCCAGTTCTTTTTTCAGGGAGCTTATTTCCAAGGCAGTTGCATCCATCTGTTCCTTCAGGGCCTGGCTGGACGTCACCATGGATTTGGTTTCTGAGACTATGTTTCTTGCAATGGATGAAATAGTTTCCATTGAATTGGTCTGGCCCAGGTTTTTTGCATAGGTTTCCAAAGTGTTACCCTGGTTGTCCAGTATGGAGCCGGAATTTTCCAGGTGTTTGACCATCTCTTTGAGAATTGCCTGGAATTCAACAATTTTTTTTTCTGCCAGAAGCATCTGGTTGTCTGCTACATATTTTCTGAAAAATTTAAGTATGATTTTTGGGGAAATATCGCTGTTTTCTTTTTGCAGGGCATGTATATCCTTTAGCAATTTCTCATTATGGCCCGCAGCATATTCATACCATAAAGCATAGACAATGGGGTTATATGGAAGCTTATGCCTGGAAATATACTGCAGGACCATGCGCAGGTAATTGCCTGACTCTTCAATGGATTCTGGATATAGGTTGTCTATCATAACTCACCCTGTAAAATCTTGTAATTATTTGCCAGATTAGTGTGATTCGTAATTGCTTTCCGGTACCACGCACAGATCTTATCTGATACCAGATTCAATGCAAACATTCAAATACATTTTACAATGGAATCAATTCAGATTAGTATAGCAATATTTAACAGGAATGGTTAGAGATAATAATAAAAGTTTATATCCACTATAAGGTGTTACAATAAAAGGATATTTTATGCAGAAAAAAGCAAAAGATTATATTGTGTTTCCTCTGGATTTTGCCTCTGTTGCAGAAGCGAAATCATATGTAAAGCTTTTGGACGGTCATGTGGGGATGTTTAAGATCGGTCTGGAACTATTTATTGATCAGGGGCCATCCGTGGTTGCCATGGTCAGGGAGTTGAGCCGGGCAAAAATATTTCTGGACCTGAAGCTCCATGATATTTCCGCCACCATAAAACGGGCCATGGGCCGGGTGGCAAACCTTGGTGTGGACCTGGTCACTGTCCATTGCGCATCTTCTATCCAGATGCTTGAAAAGGCGGTGGAAGGGGGTAGGGGAAAGACAGGTGTGCTGGGGGTGACTCTTTTGACGGACAATGATGCAAAAATAGTTGAAGCGGGTGGATTCAAGGAGATATTTGTTAAAGATCCAAATGAGCTGGTCCTTGCACGGGCCGGCATGGCCCATGCTGCAGGGTGTATGGGTGTGGTCTGTTCCGGAAGGGAAGTTGCCCAGATTAAAAAAGAATTTGGCCGGAATTTTCTGGCGGTTACCCCGGGGATAAGACCTGAATGGAGCCTGCTTGAAGATGATGATCAGAAACGGGTGACCACCCCTGCCCAGGCAGTGAAACTGGGTAGTGATCTCATTGTTATAGGCAGGCCCATAAGGGATGCCTCTGACCCTGCCAGGGCAGCAAAAAAGGTGATCAGGGAAATCGATACAGTTCTGGGGTTTTAGGAAAAATTGCCAGGCCCGGGAGATTTGTGTTGGATGGTCTTCCGGGTCTGTTTAACCTGTGGTGTATGTCCTGTCCTGGCAGTACCTATTTTTCCTTATCCAGCCCAAAGGCCGTATGCAGTGTTCTAACTGCAAGCTCAGCGTATTTGGCCAGGATAACGCAGGAGATCCGAATCTCGGAAGTGGAGATCAGCCTGATATTAATATTTTCCGAGGCAAGGGCCTCAAACATAACGGCGGCAACACCGGAATGGCTTTTCATACCAAGACCGATAACAGATACCTTGGCAATTTCAGTGCCCGTCAGTACTTCATTGGTGCCTATCTCCCTGGCCACTCTTTCTGATATTTCCCTGGCCCTTTCAAAATCATCTTTAGTCACAGTGAAAGTCAGGTCGGTTTCCCCACCGGATCTTGTGTTCTGGATGATCATGTCCACCATGATTTCCGCCTCTGCCAGGGGACCAAATATTTTTGCAGAGACCCCGGGTTGATCAGGAACCTTTTTGAGGGTGATCCTTGCTTCATTCATATCACAAGTAATGCCTGATACAACTGCACTTTCCATATCAGAATTTTCATTAATTACCATTGTTCCTTCCTCCTCATTGAATGATGACCGGACATGCAGGGGCACATTAAATTTTTTTGCAAATTCAACAGATCTAATTTGAAGCACTTTGGCTCCCAGGATAGCCATTTCAAGCATTTCATCATAGGAAATCCTTGGGATTTTCTGGGCTGCGTGACAGATTCTCGGATCTGTGGTGTAAACCCCGTCAACATCGGTAAAAATTTCACAGATATCTGCCTTAAGGGATGAGGCAATGGCAACGGCTGAAGTGTCAGACCCGCCCCGGCCCAGGGTTGTTATGTCTCCGTCAACATCAGAGCCTTGAAATCCTGCAACAACTGCAATATTTCCGTCATCAAGAGATTTTTTTATGTTTTTGCAATCTATATTCAGTATTCTTGCTTTGCCCGAAGAATTGTCCGTGTGGATACCGGCCTGGAATCCAAGAAAGGATTTGGCTTTGTATCCCCTTGATTTAAGGATCATGGCAAGCAGGGCTGCTGTTGTCTGTTCTCCAGTGGCAAGCAGTACATCCAGTTCTCTTTTGTCGGGATTTTTTGATGCCTGTTTTGAAAGAGAAATCAGTTGATCAGTGACACCTGCCATGGCAGAGAGCACAACCACCACTTGATTGTTGTTGTCATAGGTCTTTTGTACCCGGTCAGCAACTTTGGAAATTCGTTCTATATCTGCCACGGAGGTACCGCCGTATTTTTGTACTCTTAACGCCATAATAACCCCAGAAATTTACTTAAGTTAAAATTTATAAAAACAATCTGCTTACCAGATTCATACCAGAATGTCCAGTTGGGAAAAAAGATATTATCCTATTGTATTCAGCATCAAATTCAAATTTAATTTTAAGGTCAAATTTAAACTGTATCTCTTCCAGGAGTTCCGGCCATTCCACAGTTAAAATTGCATCTTCTCCCATGAGATCATAAAATCCAATATCTTCAAGCTCATCTGCACTGGCCAGCCTGTATAGGTCCAGGTGGCACAGACGGAATTTTTTTCCTGGATATTCATTAATGATATTAAAAGTGGGACTGGTTATATAATAGCCATCATTGACTTCCAGTCCCTTTGCCAGTCCCTGGGTCAGGGTTGTTTTGCCAGCCCCCAGATCCCCTGTCAAAGCAATGGCAAACTGGCTGGAAACAGCTTGGCCAATCCGCATCCCAAGGTCCAGTGTCTGTTGGGATGTATGGGATATGATTTTTTTCATAATAGATGATCATGGATTGTTCCGGGAATGACCTGGACCATGTCTGAAGCCAGAAAACCGAATTCAGCCTGTTCTGCCAGGTAATCTCCACAAAGTCCATGGATAAAAACTCCGGCCAGAGCAGCATTTTCAATGGAAAATCCCTGGGAAGCAAAACCGGCAATCATGCCCGTGAGAACATCTCCCATACCCCCTGATGCCATGCCCGGGTTTCCATTGGGACAGATAAAAGACCTGCCGTCTGGGCAGCAGACAAGGGTCTGGGCACCTTTTAATACCAGGACACTCTGGTATTTTTTTGCAAACCAGGCGCCTATTCCAAGCCGGTCAGCCTGGATTTCTGGGGTTGTTTTTCCACACAGCCTTGCCATTTCACCGGGATGGGGGGTTAAAATAGTTGGGGCTTTTCTGGATTTGAGAATATCCAGGGAGCCGGCAATACAATTAAGACCGTCAGCATCAATGACTATTGGAATATTTGTATCCTGGACCAGTTTTTTGACCAGGGCTCTTGTCCCTTTTTCAATCCCGATTCCAGGTCCCAATGCCAATACCTGTTTGTCCTTTAATAATTCCTTAACAGAGGGAAGACTGGTAAGGGATAAACATCCGTCCACGGTTTCCATCAGGGGAACAGTCATGGGTTCAATCACCTGGGATTCAAGGCAGGAGTTCAGGCTCTCTGGAATTCCCAGGGTGACAAGCCCGGTCCCACATCGCATGGCTGCATTGGCACAAAGCGTTGCTGCCCCTGTTTTTCCCGTGGAGCCGGCAATTACCAGGAGGTGGCCGAAGGTTCCCTTGTGGCTGTTGAATTCCCTTGGAGTAAACAGACTGGCAATATCTTTATTTTCCAGCAAAAAAAGGTTTGGTTTCTCATCTCTGGCAATGAAATTCGGGATGCCGATATCCAGGACCTCAAGGTCCCCGGTGTATTTATTTCCGGGATAGAGGATATGTCCGGCTTTTGCCATACCAAAGGTAGCAGTGGCAGAAGCTTTGACTGCAACACCGCAGACAGATCCATTGTCTGCGTTCAAACCCGAGGAGATATCAACGGAAAAAATTTCTTTTCCCGACTTGTTTAACAGAGTAATCACATCCTTGAAAAATCCCCTTACATCTGAATTCAATCCAATGCCGAAAATGGCATCCACAAAAAGGTCATGGTGAAGAATTCCGGATTTATGCCTGGCAAAGGCATCTTTATCCGGGATTTCAACTATTTTTGATTTTGGATGTTTTTTACAGAGTTTTTTGGCCAGGATACAATTGGTCTTTGCATCTCCAGCAAGCTTGTCCTGGGTGGATAAGAGGTAAAAAGTTGTCTGGATACCCATTTCCATGAGATATCTGCCAATTACAAATCCGTCTCCGCCATTATTGCCTCGGCCAATAATCATGGCTATTTTTTTGTTTTCAAGGGGACCAAACTTTTTAACAAGCATGTTAAAGGCTCCCCGTCCGGCATTTTCCATCAACACCTGGCCTGGAATGCCAAACTCATTAATGGTCTTTTTGTCCATCTGCTGCATTTGTCCAGCTGTTACAAGTATCATATTAGCATTCCTTTTGATTGATGCCTCATCAGACCTGATTCCCCATTACTTCATGATATCTGAAGCAGGAGATAAGGTGGTCATTGACCATCCCTGTGGCCTGCATGTGGGCATAGATAATGGTGGATCCTGTAAACTTAAAACCCCTTTGTTTCAGGTCCTTTGAAAAGGCATCTGATTCCTTTGTGGTGGCAGGCACCTGATCTGTGTCAATAAAAGTGTTGACCTTTTGTCGCCCGTCCACAAACTGCCAGGCATAGGAGTCAAATGATCCAAACTCTTCCTGTATCTTTAAAAACGCCCGGGCATTGGTTACAGCAGCATTAACTTTTAGCCTGTTCCTGATTATGCCAGGGTCCAACAGGAGCTGTTCAATTTTGTCCTGGTTGAATTTTGCCACCTTTTCAGGGTCAAAATTGGCAAATGCCTTGCAATATCCAGGTCTTCTTTTTAAAATGGTAATCCAGGAAAGGCCTGCCTGAGCCCCTTCCAGGATAAGGAATTCAAAGAGTTTTCTATCATCGTGAACTGGAACTCCCCACTCAGTATCATGATATTGAATATAAACAGGATCTTTGGTTACCCAGTTGCATCTTTCCATTTTGTTTGTTGCCTTGTGGAGGGTTTCTTTTTCGTCATTATTCATTTCATCTTTGATCCTTGGATTATTTTCAAGGATAAAAATAGCAAAAAAATCGATAAAATCAAAGACTGTTTTTTGAAATTACCAAAGGCACTAGGGGGTGCAGCAAAATATCCAAGGCCGGGAATACTGATTTTAAAGGCACATTGTTGTATTTCATCGGTCGTCAGCGTATATTGACCCTTAAATTGTTTCAGGATGAAGGCAAAACAATGTTATCATTGCACTGATCGGCAAAATCCAGGACACAAATTATAGCTTGACTTTGATATCAATAATAGTATCATTTATTTATGCAAAGCATAGCTGCTAAATTAAAACAATTTAGAAATAATACTACGAATGTTACGTTTTCAGAGTTATGCAAAGTGTGTGATTTTTATTTTGGAAATCCCAGGCAATCAGGCTCAAGCCACAGAGTATATAAAACTCCATGGAGTGGCGATCCACGTGTTAATATTCAGAACTCAAAAGGAAAAGCAAAATCATACCAGGTCAGACAGGTATTAAAAGCTATTGAAAGATTGGAGGTCGAAAGTGGCAATAAAAAATGATCATTATACATATAGAGTAACTTGGTCATCGGACGACGATGAATATGTAGGCTTATGTGCGGAACTGCCTGGTTTAAGTTGGTTGGCAAAAACTCCAGAATCTGCTTTAAAGGGAATTCGAAATATAGTTGCTGATGTAATTGAAGATATGAAGAGCAACAAAGAGAAAATTCCTGAACCTATTGCGATTAAGAACTATAGTGGGAAATTTATGGTTCGGGTTCCTCCAGATGTCCATCGCGAACTTGCTATTAAAGCAGCAGAAGCCGGTGTCAGTTTAAACCGTCTCGCTAGCTCGAAATTAAGTTATTAATTGAAAACAAATCAAGTGAGTTTTTCCAAAAAAATGCTACCTGTGCGGTTAGCTTTTTGATAAAACTGTTCAACATCCTTTTTAGGCTAACGCCTAACAGCTTATGCTAACCTCACAGACCGAACAATCGCCGGGTACGGTTCAAAAATTAAGGGATTTTTTACCCATGGATTTTTAATTTTGATTATGGAAAATGAAAAACAGCCTTTTGTTTCTGGCAATGGGATAATAATTTTTTAGAAAATCCAGAATATCATAAATTTTCTTTTCGATTTTAATCTGCTACTCCTATTCATTTATCGTTTCTTTTGGTAATCCCACCATAGTGTTTTCAGCCGCCATTTACGGTAAGCCGGTGTTTTTTGCAAAACATTTTATCACCGTATTTATCATGGCAGGGCACACACAGACCTACCCTTGTGATCCTTCCCAATTCTTCCTTATTAAAAGGTCGGCTGTCTTTTCGGGAGGCAAGCTGAAGCGGCTTACCGTCAGGGGATTCAAATGCATCCAGAGGGAAATCAATGCCAAGACCGGATTCAGCTGCCTGGTAAATCGGATCGAAAACCAGCCCATTTTCAGTGATCTTCAATGCTCCGGTTCCCAGGCCGAGAATTTTTGGGTCCAGATGACACTCCTCGCAACTCGGTACTTTGAGAGTTGTGGTATGGGGATCAAACCCGGCCATCACCAAATGTCGATGGGATTCTTTCGGCTGATGACGGCCTTTTTCATCAAAAACGTCGACATAAACCTGACAGCCCGGTGCAAAAGGGCCGATACTGTCGTCGGAATTAATCCCAAGGGTAGGACGTCTGAACCGCAGATAGCTTCTACCCTCCATCCACCTTCCCGATGATTTTTCACCTGTAAGCCAGTCTTTCTGGAATGCCTGTAAAAAAAGAGTTTCATGGCAGCCATAACATTGCGGGGTCCAGGCACTGTGACAGGCCTGGTAAGAGAGCCTCCGGTGATACGCAGCTTTATGGATTTCAGGATTTAGCACTCCGGAGAAAACGATTTTCTTGCCATCTTTTTTGCGAAAGAGTTTTAGTTTTCCGTCCGCCTCATCTTTCAGGTTGTACATTGGGCTTCCTTTGGGTGAAAGGATAAACGGGCCTGCATTTAAAGATTTTTCATGTCCATTGCCACGCAAAAGCCGCCGGGTCAGATCAGTGTCTGGATCTTCCAGTCTATATTCAGGTGCATGGCAGGT
>JAOZST010000016.1:33161-34690 GCA_029939535.1 Desulfobacteraceae bacterium
GCCGGGTCAGATCAGTGTCTGGATCTTCCAGTCTATATTCAGGTGCATGGCAGGTGCTGCAAGTGATATCCACCTGGTCTTCCTGATGCTGGTATACTTTGTTGTCACCCATGATCCCTTTTTCCGATTTCACCCAGCTGGGGATACCTGGGACGCCATAAATGACAACCCCCGCACATCTTGCGATAGTGATCCAGGGCCATACTTCGGCCAGTCGGTTGTGCTGTAAGCTGACGGACATTTTGAACCGATTCTGCATCGTTGTGGGGCCAGAGATTCTGCATCACGGAAAGAATACCTTGATTGGTTGCCATGAGGCTTTTTTTGACTCGTCCTGGCAGATCGGGATGACACTGGGGCTGTCCACAGGTTTTTTGTGCAACCTGTAAACTCCCCGGATTTCTTATCAACCCCAGATGGGCCTTTGTTTTATCCCGGGCAAACGGGTTGCCCATATGACATACTGCGCAACCCATCACGGCCACAGGATGAGACGCTGAAGGATCAATATTTGTCTCATGACACAGGGCACATCCATCCGGAGACCCGGGGGGTATTTTGTCTCGAATCACCTCATGTAAAAAAAGCAAGGTAACTATAATCATCAGCAGAAACAAGGAAATAAGGTGACGTGATTTCTGACCTGGTTTCATCCGGATATACCTGCCAATATGGGTAAGAGGAACCACGCTATACACAGGACAATCAAATGAATAACCCAAAGGATACCAGTCAAAATCCAGAGCCGGCGAAAAGATGAAACCAAAGGGAATGCCAGAGCAAGCATTAGCAATATGGGTGTCACCGGCCAAAGGATACCTACTATTAAAGGTGATCCATAGCGCAGGAGTAATTGGATGCCATGGAAAAACCAGGGGCCGGTAATGCCTGCTATCTCAGCTCTGGGCGGGATATCAGGCGGAAGTTGATAGAAGAACGTCAGCATGCCCAGAATAACCAGCAGCCAAAGACCCAACCCACTCTCAGGAAAAAGCCGCCGACGGTGGCCGCCAAGAAGAAAGATGACGAGAAGCGGCAAGGTAACGATGTGATGAAGATAGGGACGAAGAAAAAAATCTTCACCGGGTTTTAGCAGCAACAGGGCCAGGCCTGATCCAATAATAGGAATTTCCCGGGCAAGATTGACCATTACTTCACCGGCAAAAATGCCTTCTTTATTCCCTTTGTACGAGAATAAGGTAAAAATGTCTATCCAACTCCAGCCAACCTGTAGCAACCGAACTACAGAGTTACCCAGTTGGGGAATAAAGCCCATATTTACCATTTAAATAATGATAACATCAATAGGAGAAGTGAAAAACAGCCTTTTGTTTCCGGCAATGGGATAATAATTTTTTAAAACAGCTGTTTTTCTCCAGCATGGCTTCAGAATCAGGTATGACAGAAAAAAAAGCCCTGCTTCCAATAATAATCAATTTTGTTTTTGCCCTGGTCATTGCAACATTAAGGCGGTTGGGACTGTTTAAAAAATCGCTCAGCAGATGATCCGGGTCAGAAGAGGTGATCCC
>JAOZST010000288.1:0-3088 GCA_029939535.1 Desulfobacteraceae bacterium
ATACGTTAAATACTCTTCTCCGTATCTTTGTTCAAGTTCTTTTTCTTCAACAAATATTAGTTCAAATCCTATTACGGGTTTAGAATTTGCGGATCAACCAGTCCCATAGCCATCGACAATTATTCTTCTGGGCTTACCCCCAATCAAAAAAGATGGATAGAACAGCTTCAACAACAAGGATGTAAAGGGAACCTATTATCAAAATAATCAACCGTCTTGAAATCATAAGAAACGGGATTGCAATTGATGAAGTTGAGCTTATTGAGTTGCAAACAAATAAATTAAAGTTATCAAGGACAGGCGACCTCTATGTCTGAGCTGTCGCAGGATAAATTACCCTTGAAAAATTAATTCTATGCAATGTCAGGGGCAAATAGCCCGATCATATTCTGGCCGGGTTTTTTTCACGCCCATAATTTGTTCTGCATATATCTGAGCAGAATTTTTTTCGGCCTTTCCTTCTGATTACTGTGAATTTACCACAGTGTTTGCAGAATAAAAAATATTCTTGTCCACCAAGCAAAAGGAAATCAAAAAAGATTCTTGAAGCCGCTACATCCCATGGGAAAACAGATGGATGTAGAAAGTTTGAATAACAATCTGAATAAGAACTCCTAAAAACAATTTTGATTTTGGGTCCGTCTTTCGTAATGTTGAGTTCTTCTGCCAAACCATTATATCCAATTGCCAATTCTCTATGGAGATGTTTGCCATAATAATGCTTTTTTTCTTTAAAATTATCGGCAAGGCAATGAGCCCATGGCCTATTGCCATTAGCGATTAGTTGAAAAGCTGATTTAACAGTTATTTGCATATCCAGGACCCTTGCAATTTTTTTCTGGCAAAAGTTGATCCAATCATAAGCATCATCAATTTCGGTTTCAAATAGTTCATCTTCATTGAGGCTATCACGAATTAATGAAAGTATTTTTTTTCCTTCATCAGATTGGATGTCATATAGCAAATCAAACTTTGATTTTTCATGATTGGTATTGGAAATAAGAGCATCTATCGAATAATCTTTAAGTCCCCCTATCTCGTTAGTCAAATAGTTGAAATAAAGCTCTTTTTTTTGGGGATCTTCGCTATCAATTATTTTGAGGGTTTCTATAGTGATGTCATTTTCAGACAGCCTAAAATCTATGTTGTACAATTCAATAAAGTTATTTGCCAGGTCTTGATATACCCAATATTTGCTTTCAGACTTCAGGTAGCTTTCCAGCCACTCCCCAAGCTGAATCATCCTTTCAAAATCTTTATTAGCCATTTCGTAGTTCCTCCAGGTTTATAATGGGCTCTTTTTTTTGTTGTAGCTGGTCAGACAGATTGACTGCATCTCGTAACGTTTTGTCTGCAAGGTGGGCATATCTCATGGTCATAGCTGCATCCTTGTGACAAAGAAGCTTCTGGACCGTGTAAAGGTCGGCCCCGTGGCTTACAAGAGAACTGGCAAAGTGATGTCTTATTCCGTGAAACCGGAAATGTTTTGGTAATCCTGCTGCCTTCTTTATTCTAAGCCATGGCCCCTTGAAATCAGTCCTCTGCTGCCCGTTCTTCCCGTAGAAGATCCATTGGGTATCATATTCCTTTGGAACGTTTTTCAGGACATTAACTGCCTTGCCGGACAATGGTAATGTCTGATCAGCTATTCCTTTTGGATCTTTTAAAACCATGAATTGCCGCTCAAAATCTATATCATTCCAGGTGAGCTTGAACAGTTCACCGCGCCGGACCCCGGTATAAAGGCTGAACAGGATAAACGAGGTAGACATTTTGTTATCCCATCTTTCAAGGACATTCAGAAGGCTGTTCAGTTCGTCACCGGATAAAAATTCTGTCACCTGATTATTAAGCTTTGGTTTCTTAACCTTCCTGCATGGGTTGTCTCCGGAATACATTCCCCAATTTTCAGCCACATTATAAAGTCTTGTGAGTAAAACCAATTGGTGCTTGATGGTGGCAGGTGCATAGGGCTTTTTCCGATTGCTTTTTGCCTTTTTCATTTTCACCACAAAACTTTCAATGGTAAAAGGGCTTATTGTGGCAAGGGGTTTATTTCCAAACGCTGGTTTCAAATGTTTGTTATAATTGAATGCATCGGCCTGCCATGATTTTTTGTTTTCCATTAACCAGGGCAGATACTTATTCCAAAATTCATTGAGGGTGGTGGAATCTTTTTTTTTGTGGATATCAAACTCCCCCCTGGCGATGTCTTCTTTAAATTTTGTCTCTATTTCCCTTGCAAGTTCGAGATTATTGGCTGTCCTGGTGATTCTTTTCCCGTTCATCCGAACAATAATTTTATAGGTTTTATTTTTTGGGACAATGGTATCGCACTTAGGGCATTTTTTTGTGCCTATTTTCATTTCAGTCTTACATTTTTTGCACCTGATATTGATTGCCATATAATACCTCTCCTTTTTTAGGGGTGACAAAAGGGTGACACCTGGGGTATGTTCCTATACAAGTTCGTCTGAGCTGGTACAAATAGAATAAGCGAACAAGACAACAATGTCAAGGGATTTACAAACAAATACAAATACAAGAAAATGGTTTGAAAAGGACTTCGAATCCATAGGTCGCAGGTTCGAATCCTGCCGGGCATACCATTAATACCAAGGGTTTTCAGCTTTCCCTGGAAATCCTTTTTTGTTTCTGTGTGTGGATTTGTGCGTGGATTTTTTTGAAATTGTAAATCCAACATAGCCATTGCATCTTTTTCAGCATTACCAAGCATTACCAATTGAATAAAGATAAATCTCCGTTGTTGTTCTGTTTTCATGACCAAGAATTCTTTGGATTGAACCTATTGGTACATTGATTTGATCAAGAAGTGATGCGCCACAATGCTGTAAAGCATGATATCTAAAAATTTTAATGAAGTGAATTGACTGCCCCGGTCTGTATTAAAAATCTCAGGTACTGAATAATACAGGGCTTCTTCCAGGGCCTCAATGCAAAATGCATTTTCAAGGGTGTTGTTGAGCCGCCATGATAAAACGTACCTGCTGAACCAATCGATTATGGCTTTAACTTTAAGATTATGGCCGTCAAATACATAAACCCATTGCCGATCCTGATATATGTA
>JAOZST010000115.1:0-9440 GCA_029939535.1 Desulfobacteraceae bacterium
GCAAGGCTGAAAAACTTTCCGGCAAAGTGGTTGTCATTGGCGGTGGTAATGTGGCCGTTGACGTGGCATTGACCGCAAGAAGACTTGGGTCTGATGATGTCACCATGGTCTGCCTGGAAAAACGGGATGAAATGCCTGCCTGGGATTATGAAATCGAAGAAGCCCTGGAAGAAAAGGTAAAGATTGTCAACAGCCTTGGTCCAATAGGATTCCATGGAAAAGACAACAGGGTTAATGAAGTGGCCTTCCAGGAATGTACTGCCGTGTTTGATGAAAACGGACGGTTTAATCCCCAGTATGATGATTGCAAACTTACGTCCCATGATGCCGATATTGTGATAGTGGCAATCGGCCAGGCCGGTGAACTGGAATTTGCTGACAAGGAAGGGATTTCCCTTACACCGCCAGGGGGATATGAAGCTGATCCAGTGACTTTGCAGACTCCCATTGACTGGGTGTTTGCCGGGGGGGATGCCTTTTACGGACCTAAATCCGTTGTGGATGCCATTGCCAGCGGCAAAACTGCAGCTGAAAGTATGCATCGTTTTATTAACGGTCTGGACCTGACAGAGGGCCGGGAGAAAAATTATGATTTTGAAAAACCAGATATCTCCAATGTGCCGAAACTTCCCAGGGTAAAACCTGAAAAAATTTCTGTGGAGCAGAGGGAAGGCAGTTTTGCAGAGGTAACCCTGGGCATTGCCAGGGAATTAATTGACAGGGAAGCAGCCAGATGCCTTTCCTGCGGCATCTGTTCCGAATGTTACCAATGTGTTGAAGCATGCCTGGCAGGGGCTGTGGATCACGATCAACAGCCAAAGTTCAGGGATCTTAATGTGGGATCAGTGATCATGACAACGGGCGCTGAACCCTTTGATCCCTCGGACCTGGATGATACCTATATGTACAAACGCTCCCAGAATGTCATGACCTCCCTTGAATTCGAGCGTATACTTTCTGCAGGCGGCCCCACCATGGGACATCTTGTCCGGCCTTCCGATGAAAAAGAACCGGAAAAGATAGCCTGGCTCCAATGTATCGGGTCCAGGGATACCAATAGATGCGGAAATGGTTATTGTTCCTCTGTCTGCTGCATGTATGCCATAAAAGATGCCATGATTGCCAAGGAGCATTCGGAAATAGAGCTGGATGCTGCAATATTTAATATGGATGTGAGGACCTTTGGAAAGGACTATGAAAAATATTATAATCGGGCCGCTGATCAGGACGGCGTAAGGTTTGTCAAGTCCAGGATACATTCCGTGGTGGAAGAGCCGGGTACTGACAATTTGATTCTGAACTATGCAGACGATGAAGGGGTGATGCACAAAGAGATTTTTGATATGGTGATCCTGTCTGTGGGACTTACCATTCCCAAAGAAAGCATCGACCTTGCCAACCGCATTGGCGTGGAACTGGATAAGTATAATTTTGTAAAAACACCAACCTTTAACCCCTTGCAGTCTTCCAGGCCCGGTGTCTTTGTTTCCGGCTCTTTCCAGGGACCCAAGGATATTGCATCTTCGGTCACAGAGGCCTCGGGTTCTGCAGGAGCGGCAGGAGTTCATCTGGCACCTGCCAGGCATACCCTGACAAAGGCCGTGACTCTGACCCAGGAAAGGGATGTTCTGGGTGAAGAACCCAGGATCGGGGTTTTTGTATGCAGATGCGGTATTAATATTGCCGGGATCATTGATGTGGAAGAGGTGGAAAATTATTGTAAAAATCTTCCCAATGTCGTTTATACAGGGGAAAATCTTTTTACCTGTTCCCAGGACACCCAGGTAACCATCAAGGAAGTCATTGATGAACATAAGCTCAACAGGGTGGTGGTGGCCTCCTGTACACCCAAGACCCATGAGGGCATTTTCATGGACACCCTGGAGGAAGCAGGTCTGAACAAGTATCTTTTTGAGATGGCCAATATCCGAAACCAGGATGCCTGGATGCATTTCCATGAGCCGGAAAAAGCAACTTCCAAAGCCAAGGACCTCATCCGCATGGCAGTGGCAAGGGTAGCCACCCTGGGACCTTTGCATGACAAGCGTATTACCATTATTGATAAGGCCCTGGTAATCGGCGGTGGTATTGCCGGCATGACAGCTGCAAAAGGCTTGGCTGACCAGGGATTCCACGTGACTCTGGTTGAAAAGGAAGAATCATTGGGCGGCCTTGGCAGGCATCTCCATCACACCATTGAAGGGGATGATATCAAGGCCTATGTCAGTGAGCTTGTAGATTGTGTAGAAAACCATGACAATATTGAGGTGTTAAAGCAGGCATTGATTGTGGGTTATTCCGGTTATAAGGGAAATTTTAAAACGGAGATTCTCATTGCACCTTCCATGAAAGAGATGAAAATTGACCATGGAGTCATGATTGTTGCCACTGGGGCCATGGAATACCAGCCCACGGAATATCTTTACAATGAAAGTGATTCAGTGGTTACCCAGTTGGAATTGTCTGACATGATTGAAGAGGGAATGCTTGAAAAAAAATCCATTGGAACTGGTAATGCAGAAGATCTGGACCGGGTTATCATGATTCAATGTGTGGGCTCAAGAAATGATGATAACCCAAATTGTTCCAGGATCTGCTGCCAGAATGCAGTGAAAAATGCCATTGCCCTCAAGGAAAAATCTCCGGATATAGACGTGTTCATACTTTACCGCGACATGAGAATGTATTCAATGCTTGAAGAGTTCTATACAAAAGCCAGGAACATGGGTGTTATTTTTTCCAGGTTTGAAAAGGACAATCCACCTCTGGTTGAAAAAGGTGATGACAATAAGCTGAAGGTAACCTTCAGGGATCATGTTCTGGGCCAGCACATTGAAGCCAGTGCCGACCTGGTGGCATTAAGCGCAGGTGTGGTGGCAGCAGACAATGAAGAACTTTCCACCATTATAAAGACCCAGCGGAATCCCGAAGGTTTTTTCATGGAAGCCCATGTCAAACTCAGGCCAGTGGATGCAGCTACTGAGGGGGTGTTTATCTGCGGCACTGCCCATGGGCCAAAGTTGATAACAGAAACCATTGCCCAGGCAATGGCAGCCGCTTCCAGGGCCACTACCTACCTTGCCCAGGAATATTTGACCCTGTCGGCAGTCACTGCTGAAGTGGACCAGGCAAATTGTGCGGCCTGTCTGGTCTGTGTAAGGTCTTGTCCCTATCATGTGCCTGTGATTGATGAGACCGGGGCTTCCTATATTGATCCTGCCCTGTGCCAGGGATGCGGTGTGTGTGCATCCGAGTGCCCGGCAAAAACCATAAAATTGAATTGGTATGAAGATGATTCATTGCTCAGCAAGGTGGACGCTTTGCTGGAGGGGGTAATATGACAAAAGAATTCGAGCCCGTAATACTGGCGTTCTGTTGTAATTTCTGAGGGTATTCAGCCGCGGACCTGGCAGGTTCCATGAGATTGAAGATCCCGTCAAATTTTAGAATTATCCGCCTTCCCTGTACAGGCAAAATTGATATTATTCATATTCTCAGGGCCTTTGAAAAAGGCGCGGACGGTCTCTATGTGGTGGGCTGTATGGAAGGTGACTGCCACTTTAACGAGGGTAATTTCAGGGCCCGGAAGCGTGTGGAGCAGGCAGCAAAGATTCTGGATCAGGTGGGAGTAGGTGGAGAACGGGTGAAAATGTACAACTTATCTTCCGGGGAAGGCCCTTTGTTTGCCCAGTATTCCATTGAAATGGTAAATAAAATAAAAGAACTGGGGCCAAGTCCCATTCGCCTGGCAAAACAGAACAAAGCAAAAGCAGCTTAGGATATAATTAACTAAACAGCGGAATATGAGGTAAGCATATGATAATAGCAGAAAAAAAACCCATTGAAGAGATCATTGAGGAAGTTCGGGATTATGATCGTATCCTGATACTTGGCTGCAACGAATGCGTGACCGTGTGTGAGGCAGGTGGTAAAAAAGAAGTCGAGATACTGGCATCGGCTTTGAGAATGTATTTTATTACCCAGGGAAATGAAAAGACCATAGAAGAAAAAACCATTGAACGTCAATGTGATCATGAGTATCTGGAGGAACTCCGCAAGAAGATTGATGATTATGATGCCATTGTATCCCTGGCCTGTGGTGTGGGTGTCCAGTTTGCAGCGGAAAAATATCTGACCACCCCACTGGTTCCGGGTGTGAACACCGTCTGTCTAGGTGCCAATGAAGACAGAGGCCTCTGGACAGAGCGCTGCCAGGCCTGCGGGTCCTGTGTCCTGGCAAGAACCGGGGGCATCTGTCCGGTGTCCAGGTGTGCCAAACGTGTACTCAACGGTCCCTGCGGAGGTTCAACCAATGGTAAGTGTGAACTGGGTCCTGATACGGATTGTGCCTGGCAGTTGATCATTGACCGGCTCAAAGCCCTTGGCAAAATGGATGATTATGAAAAAATAGCCCCCATAAAAGACTGGTCCACTGACAGAGCAGGCGGCCCCAGAACCGTAACCAGGGAGGATGTGAAGATATGAGCGAGCTGAAAATAGTTGGCAGGTTGGAGAGCGTATTAAAAGCAGGACATCTGGGTGTCACTTCCGAATGCGGACCCCCAAGGGGCAGTGATCCTGAAGAGGTGAAAAAAAAAGGAATGCTGATCAAGGATCATGTGGATGCCATCAATGTCACGGACAATCAGACTGCCATGACACGAATGTCCTCCCTTGCTGCCTGTGTTCATTTAAAACTTCTGGGCATTGAACCGGTTCTCCAGATGGTGACAAGGGACAGGAACAGGGTGGCCCTCCAGAGTGATATCCTGGGAGCTGCCTCCTTTGATATCCCCAATATGCTCTGTCTGTCCGGCGATCACCAGAGTTTCGGCGACTGCGCCCAGGGGCAGAATGTCCATGATCTTGATTCCATGCAGCTTATCCAGACTGTCCGCCACATGAGGGATGAAGGAAAATTTCTTGGGGGAGACAATATCAAACGTCCGCCCCGGATATTTGTGGGAGCAGCTGCAAATCCCTTTGCAGACCCCTTTGAAATCCGTGTGCCCAGGCTTGCCAAAAAGATTGCCTGCGGTGCTGAATTTATCCAGACCCAGTGTATTTACAATCTGGATAAATTCAAGGAATGGGTTAGGAGGGCCCGGGACCGGGGGCTTTGCGAAAAGACCTTTATCATGGCTGGTATGACCCCCATGAAATCAGTGGGTATGGCCAAGTATATGAAAAACAAGGTGCCGGGCATGGATGTGCCCGAAGAGATCATCAGTCGTCTGGCAGGGGTGGAAAAGGGAAAACAGGCCCAGGAAGGGATTAATATCTGTGTGGAGCATATCCAGGCTCTCAAGGAAGTAGAGGGAGTTGCAGGATTCCATATTATGGCCATTGAGTGGGAAGAAAAAGTGCCTGAGATAGTTGAGAGGAGCGGTCTTTATCCACGACCTGAAGTTTAATTCATATCCAATGTCATAAAGGGCCCTGGTGAGAATTTTATCCAGGGCCTTGTTTTATGGCAGGAAACGATATAGGAAAACCATATTATTGTATATCTTGAAAGTATAGCAGTTAGCAGCAGTTAGCTGTCAGGGTTTTAGCTAAATGCCCGCGCGGTAGCGCGTTAAGTCCAAGTATGGGATAAGCCCCATGGTTTGCCAGATCCTAAGGAGAAAAAATGGCTGTAATTGTAAAGTATATTGTTGTCAGGAATGGAGAGGAAAAAATGACATTTGCGACAAAAAAAGAAGCAGACGCCCATGATAAAATGCTTGATATTGCCGACAATTTGTTTGATTTCCTTGAAAAAGCTAAGGTAAAACTCAATGAGAGCCAGCTTGAAGAGGTCTCTTTGTTAATGGCTGAAAAGCGTGATCAACTCATTCCTGTTTTAAGGGGGATTAACCCCGGAAAAAAAGTCCCGTCCAAAACCCCTGCTAAAACTGCTTCCAAGGAAGGCGCTTCTCCCCAAAAAAAAGAAAAGGCAAAAGCTAAACCCAAAAAATAAATCTGGATAACCATGGAAAAGAGATCAAAAATTAAAGTTATTGCTTCTTTCCTGTTTAGATTTTTAAGAGTTCTTATTGTTCTGGCCATTGCCGGTGCTCTTGCATTCTGGTTATACGAAATTCGTACAAAACCAGAGAAAAAGGAATTAAAGCGAACTCCGCCAAGTGTGAAAATAATAGAGATCCATCCACAGTCTGAAATAATGACAGTGGATGCATTTGGAACTGTGGTTCCCCGGAAATTGGTTAAAATTGCCGTGGAGGTGCCGGGACGGATAGATTATCTGAATCCGGCCTTTGTGGAAGGGGGTGAAATAGGTGACCAGGATCTTTTAATCCGGATCGACCAGAGATCCTATGGGCTGGACAAAGAAGCAGCCGCAGTACGGATAAACCAGGCCAGGGTAGATATCGACAGCCTGAGGCAGGATATTCGCAACCTGAAAAATGATAGTGAGTTGGCAAAGGCCAATGTGAACCTGACCTTAAAGGAGCTTACACGGATAAAGGCCCTGAGCAAAAACCAATTTGCCTCAAAAACCAGTCTTGACAAGGCTGAGCAGCAGCATCTCTCAGCCAGGATTCAATTGCAGACCATTCAGAATAGACTATTGCTTACAGGGCCTTTAATGAAATTAAAAAAATCTGCTTTGGCCATGGCAAATGTTGATTTTAAAAAATCAGATCTGGCATTAAAAAAAACAGAAATCAGATCTGGATTTAATGGATTTGTTATGGATAAGCAGGTTGAGGTTGGTGAGTATGTGAATCCCGGCCAGGCCCTGGGTTCTATTTATGAAAAAAATGCTCTGGATGTGGATGTTAAAATTCCCCTGGAGCAGATGAAATGGATAGAAACCTTTTTTAAGGATGGGAATATGCCCCGGGCAAAGGTGAGCATCGCCAATTTTACCAGCCCGGGAGTTACGGCCTGGAATGCCCGTGTGGCCAGGATAAAGGCCAGGATAGATGAAAAAACCAGAACCCTGCCCATGACCCTGGAAATACAGAATAGAATTTCAGAGCCTGCCAGTGACTCTTCAGGCTCCATGTTTGATTTAAAACCAGGTATGTTTGTAAAATGCAGGATTATTGGAGAGACTCTTGAAAATATCTTTGTTTTACCCAGGTATCTATTGAAAACCGGTGATATTCTGTTTGTTGTAACAGACAACCGCCTTGAGATGAGAAAGGTAAATGTGCTGCGCAAATTTGAAGAAAAAATCTATATCAATGGCGGCCTGAGCAAAGGGGATCTGATTGTATTCTCACCCCTTCCCAATGCCATTGATGGCATGCCTTTAATCATAAAGACAAATGGAAGCTAAACCATGAAATCCCTGGGCAAATGGTCTGTTGAACATAGGGTTTCAGTTAACCTGATCATGATATTTATGATTGTGGCCGGTCTTTTTACTGTTTTTCATATGAAACGGGAATTGTTTCCCCAGTTTTCCCTGGATATGATTAATATTGGTGTGGATTACCCTGGCGCCTCTCCTGAAGAAGTGGAAGAGGGTATCTGTATCAAGATCGAGGAACAGCTTAAAAGTCTTGAAGATGTTAAAACCATGTATTCAACTGCCCATGAGGGTCATGGATCTGTTTTGCTGGAACTTTTGTCCGGGACAGATATCAATGAAAAACTGGATGAAATTCGTACAGAAATAGATCTCATCGATTCTTTTCCGGAACAAGCCAAAGATCCCGTGATCACTGAAATCAAAAACAATGAGCCTGCTATTTATCTGGCCGTATATGGAGATGTGGATGAGCGGGTGTTACGGGATACAGCTGAAAAGATCCGGGATGACCTAGTGGAAACCGATGACATCTCCCTGGCTTCCCTCATCGGAGTCAGGGATTTTGAGATTTCCATTGAAATATCCGAAGAAAGCCTTCGCCAGTTTAATCTTTCTTTTGATCAGGTTGTTACAGCAGTTAAGACAGGCAGCCTGGAGCTACCAGGAGGGAAAATCAAAACTCGTGGTGGAGAGTTTTTGGTCCGGGCCAAGGGAAAACTCTATAAAGGGGAAGAGTTTGAACAAATTCCCCTGGTAACAAGCGCGGATGGTACTGTTATTCGACTGGGGGACGTTGCAAGGGTAAAGGACGGGTTTGAAGAAATTGATGTTAAGGCAAGATTCAATGGGAAACCAGCAGCCCTTGTTCTGATAAGCAGGACCGAATCCCAGGACACCATCACAATTTCAAACACAGCCATAAAATATATTAAAGAACACCAGGACCAGATGCCGAGAGATGTAACCCTTGGATACTGGTTTAATATGGCAGATATGGTCCAGGGACGTATTGATCTTTTGCTTAAAAACGGATTGCAGGGAATTTTGCTGGTGTTTATCGTGCTGGCATTGTTTCTGGATCTGGGCCTTGCCTTCTGGGTTGCATCGGGAATTCCAATCTCCTTTATGGGGGCGTTTTTGATCCTGAATTACCTGGGTGCCTCCATTAATATGCTTTCTTTGTTCGGGTTTATCATGACCCTGGGGATACTGGTGGATGATGCCATAATAGTGGGAGAAAATGTCTACTCCCATTATTCCATGGGCAAATCCCCAAAACAGGCTGTTCTTGACAGTGTGGAACAGATAGGGGCTCCGGTTGTCATGGCAGTGACCACAACCATTGTGGCCTTTGCTCCCCTGTTGCACATTGAAGGGATTATGGGAAAATTTATCTCCATAATGCCCCAGGCCGTGATTTGCATTTTGACCATATCTCTTATGGAAGCATTTTTTATTTTGCCGGCCCATCTGGAACATACCCTGACTCCTCCAAAAAGGCATAAAAGTAGGGTGTATAGAATTTTCTTTTTCTGGCTGGACTGGCTGAAAAAAGATATTTCAGATGCCCATGCCTGGATTCGGGATTGGGTGGAAAAGGCTATGAATTGGTTCATTCATTTTGTTTATACGCCTGTCTTGGGGTATTGCATTAAAAATAGGTATTTTACCCTTGCTTTGGGGTGTGGGTGCCTGATGGTAAGCCTGGGCCTTCTGGCAGGGGGCCATGTGCCCTTTGTTTTTTTTCCAAAAACCGATTCAAACTGGATAATTTCAGAAACAATATATCCTTTGGGAACTCCCTTTGCAACAACGGAAAAGACCATCAAGCAGATTGAACAAGGGGCCTTTGAGCTGAATGATTTTTTCAGGAAAAGAGTTATGGGCAACAAGGACCTTATTGTTAATAACTTTTCCCAGGTAGGCATTATCCCAAGGAGGGACTGGAAACCAGGGGTGTTTGGCGGGCATTGCGGGGAGGCCTGGATCGAAATTCAGCCTGCTTCCCTGCGCCCTGATATTTCTGCACCCGAGGTCACGGCCAAGTGGAGGGAGCTCACCGGGGATATCCTGGGTGTGGAACAGCTGAGTTTTACTATTATCGGAGGGGGGCCCGGGGGCAACCCCATAGAAATAAGGCTTGTGGGAGCCGACCTTGAACAGCTGGAGCAGG
>JAOZST010000115.1:9540-11620 GCA_029939535.1 Desulfobacteraceae bacterium
GGCAACCCCATAGAAATAAGGCTTGTGGGAGCCGACCTTGAACAGCTGGAGCAGGCAGCCCAGGCTCTGAAGGATGAGATCGCCACCTATCCGGGTACCTTTGGTATTACCGATGATTTCAGGCCGGGAAAAATGGAAAAACAGATCTTTATTAAAAAAGGGGCTGAATCCCTTGGTATCACCATGGCCGATATTGCCATGCAGATTCGCCAGGCCTATTACGGAGACGAGGCCTTGAAAATCCAGCGGGGAAAAGACGATATAAAGGTCATGATCCGGTATTCCCAGGAGGAGCGGGAATCTGAAGCCAGTATCGATGATTTAAGAATAAGAACCCGGGATGGAAGGCAGATACCCTTGAATCAGGTGGCCCGTATTGAGATGGAACAGGGATATTCCACCATCCAGAGGGTGGACAGAAAGCGGGTGATTACCGTTATCTCGGATATTGATGAAGATGTTGCCAATGCCCAGAAGATTGCAGACAATTTAAGGGCTGGTTTTTTAGATACTCTTGTGACCAGGTTTCCCGGGGTTTCCTATGACCTTGAGGGTCAGGCTAAGCGTACAGAGGAATCCATTAACAGTCTGGTAAAGGGTTTTTCCCTGGCATTCATGGTCATGTTTCTGCTATTGGCCAGTCAGTTTCGCTCCTATATTCAGCCGGTGATAATTATGACAGCCATTCCCTTCGGGATCATTGGCGCCATTATCGGGCATTTTATCATGGGTCTGGATATTACCATGATCAGCATTTTCGGTATCGTTGCCCTGTCAGGCATTGTGATCAATGATTCTTTGATCCTCATTGATTTTATCAACACCAAAGTGCGCAGGGGAGACCCGGTACTTGAAGCGGTTATAGAGGCAGGGCAGAGTCGTTTCAGGCCGGTTCTGCTGACCTCGGTGACCACTGTGGCAGGTCTGCTGCCCCTGCTCCTGGAAACAAGCTTCCAGGCCCAGTTTCTCATTCCCATGGCTGTGAGCATCAGTTTCGGGTTGATTGCTGCCACAGGTCTGACCCTGGTCTTTGTTCCTGCCATCTATCTGGTGCTGGGGGATGTGACAAGACTTTTTATGGCCAGCCAGGAGAATGGGGTTGATACTGCTTTGAAAATATCTGAATCAGAAAATATTCCAAATAAAAATATATGAGAAAGAGTAAAGTACATAAAGATTAAAGCACACAAGGAAAATACAGTAAATGGATACTTTATTTAAGAAAGCCTTTTGGATTAAAGAATGGGAAAAGGACAAATCAAGCGATACCTATGCCGTTCACAAAGGCTTTTCCACAGCTGAATACTGGGACAAGGCATCCACAACCTACAATAAAAGCAAAAAAGAAGTCCAGGCCCGGCGGCTGGAAAAAACCCTGGATCTTTTCAGAAAAAAAGGCTTTTTGTTTGAAGGCATGAAAGTGCTTGAAATCGGCTGCGGTACAGGCCTTCTGGCCAGAGCCCTTGGGGAAAAGGGGGCCCGGGTGACGGCCCTTGATTTTTCCAGGGGAATGCTGGAGCGATTTCAACAGGAACTGCCCTTGAATTCAGACATAAACATTCTTCTGGAAGACTGGCACAGCCTGGACATAAGTAAAAAGGGGTGGGAAAAAAAATTTGATCTTGTCATAGCCTTTATGTCTCCTGGCGTGGCAACTCCGGCTTCTTTTTTTAAAATGATCCATTGCTCTAAAAACGGATGTGCAATTCGGGGCTGGGCTGCCAGGAAGCAGCATCCCATATTATTGGACCTCTGGGAGAGAATTATGGACAAGCCACT
The DNA here is from genome assembly GCA_029939535.1 of Desulfobacteraceae bacterium. Lineage (GTDB taxonomy): Bacteria > Desulfobacterota > Desulfobacteria > Desulfobacterales > Desulfobacteraceae > NBML01. Next base: position 11,320 of record JAOZST010000115.1, read on the forward strand.
GGATGACAAGCCCCAGAGCATTTTTTATAAGATCAACCTGCTTTTTTCCATGGGGCTTTTCCCGGATATCAGCTTTGATACAATGGAGTGGGATCAAACAATGACCCTGGAACAGGAGTTTGACAATCAGTTTGCATTTTTTTCAAAGTTGAGCAATAAACCGGCAGATGTGCTGGAAAAGATCATTTATGATTACCTTGAATCCATATCTATCCGGAAAAAGATCATTAAAAAGCAGAAAGCCTTGACATGTACAGCCCTGTTCTCTGTTAAGCCACCTTTGTAAAGGGTCATGCTAAGG
>JAOZST010000289.1:0-3057 GCA_029939535.1 Desulfobacteraceae bacterium
AAGTACCGATACTGCTGATTACCCCGCAAGTGGTTCCCACTACCAACCCTACCTGGTCAGATCCATAACATAAATATTCACGATCTTCATTTTTGATTCCCGCATCCTGGAGACATAAAAAGGTAGCGGACATGAGCAGTTTAGTGGTTCTATTAAAATATTTTAACCCTTTTTTCCCTAAAAATAGTTTAGGATCAAAATCTGATATTTCTCCTGCATTTCTGGAAACGAATTCAGAAACATCAAAAAGGCTGACAGGTTTTATACCGGTTTTGCCAGTTTTCAACCCATCCCAGAATCTGGCTTTGCCTATGCCAATGGGAGAAACAACTCCTAAACCTGTTACAACAATGCGATTATCCTCAATCATCAAGTCATCCTCTCGGGTATTTACCCATTATAAGCGATGAGTTATTACCACCAAAAGCCAAAGCATTATTCATCCCATATTTTATCTCCTTCTCCCGATATCTGTTTGAGACAATATCTATATTAAATTGTGGATCAGGATCATTAAAATTAATAGTTGGAGGGATAAGATCGTGATGTACAACAAGAGCATTGGTTAAGGCTTCAATGGCACTGGCTGCCCCCATTGAATGCCCTAACATTGTTTTAATTGAGGTTACGGGGAGTTCTTGTGTCCTAGTGCCAAAGATTCTGCTTAAAGCCAGCATCTCTGCCTTATCATTGGAGGGAGTACCAGTGCCGTGGGCTATAACACAATCAATTTGATCGTTTTTAAGAGACGAGCTCTCCAAGGCAGAATTCATCGCCTGCATAATTCCGTAGCTTTTTGGATGCGGAGCAGTTATATGGTGAGCATCGCAACTGATTCCATAACCCAGTATCTCGGCATAAATACGGGCTTTTCTCTTTATAGCTGATTCTAAAGGTTCAAGAACCACTACAGCGGCACCTTCAGCAACAATCATTCCCTTTGAATTTTTATCAAAGGAACGCACAACATCATGGGATACAGCACCTAAACGATTAAAACCGGTAAAAGGGACCCTGGAAAAAGGATCGGCCCCACCCGCAAGCATCAGACCAGCTTTATTTGACCGCAATAAGTCAAAGGCATAGCCAATTGCAAAATTTCCAGCGGCACATGCGTTTGCAATCATTATGCTTGGACCGGAAATTTTCAATTCCTTTGCTATGTTGGCTGGTATATTTCCACTGGGGTACTTCCGTAAAACCGACTGTGGAATTTTATCACGCCCGTCCTTTACCCAAATCTGGTTCACCTTTTCCAGGGCCTGAATCTCTCCCATAGTTGTTCCCATGGATATACCAACTTTCTGGAAACTATCTTTTTTCAGGTTCAGTGAAGCATCTTCAAGGGCTAATTTGGCTGCCATAATTGCCAGAATAGAGCCACGTTCCAAATCGGCAATTTTTTTCTTGGACAGGAATGGCTCTGGGTCCAGGTTTTTTATCTCACCTCCTCGATGATTTTCATAAGCAGATGTATCAAAAGACTCTACTTTACTTATTCCATTCTTACCTCTGAGGGCATTATTCCAGAATTTTTCTTTTCCAATTCCAATTGAAGAGACAACACCTAATCCCGTTACAACTATTCTAACCATTACTATCCTTAAACTTAGAGAGATTTATTTTTCTTTAACAGAGAAACTCAATTCACCTTTACACACAATTCGATCATCCACCTTTGCTGCACCTTCAACAATCCCACCGTTGGAAATCATCTTGACAGAAGTCATAGTAATCAAGATTTGATCTCCCGGATAGACAGGACTGAGGAATCTGGCTTTAACCTTGCCAAAAAGATATAATTTATTAGATCTATCCTTGTCATTGTTTCCGTAACTAAATAATATAATCGCTGTCTGGGCCATTGCCTCAAGAATAAGTGCCCCTGGCATAACAGCATCATCAGGAAAATGTCCCTGAAAAAAAGATTCATTTCCGGAAACGTTTTTCAGTGCCAGGACCTTTTCGCCAGGTTTAATATCAATGACACGGTCAATCATTAGAAAAGGGAACCTCTGGGGCACTAATTCCTTTATCTGCTTAAAATCTAATGAGTTCATCATTTTCCTCTTTAATTACTATCTTTTTAACAATGATAGAGCAATATTTTTCACATCTACTTTTTCTCAATGTATTCCCGGGCCACGGCTACGCTCACATTGAGATTGGAAATACTTTCCAGCCTTTCCTCGGGGATTTTAATTTGATATTTCTTTTCTATGGCGACCAAAATTTCCAATGCTATCATGGAATCAACCTCAAGTTCATCCACAAAATTTGTTTCCCCATCAAATTTATCTTCTTCGATTTCAATAACGTCTGCCACAATTTTTTTAATTTCCCTAAAAAGTTGGTCCTGTTCCATTTTAATTTTTCCTTTCCCAGTTTAAATTCCCAATCCGCCATCCATCTGAATGACCTGACCGGTTATATAATCTGCGTCGTCTGATAATAAAAAGCTGACGATTCCAGCTACTTCCTCTGGTTTTCCATATCTTCCCAGAGGAATTGTTTTTAACATACTTTCTCTAACTTTTTCCGATAATTTTTTAGTCATTTCCGTTTCCACATAGCCCGGTGCAACAACATTGGCCTTTATATTGTATGCTGCAACTTCCCTGGCAAGAGATTTTGTAAATCCTATAATACCGGCTTTAGATGCAGAGTAATTTGTCTGCCTTGCAAGACCTCTAACTCCACTGTAAGATGAGATATTGATGATAGAACCTGATTTTTGTTTGAGCATCTTTACAATCACCGCTTTGGTATAATTGAATACTCCATTCAAGTTGATATCAATCACCTTGGACCAGTCATTTTGCGACATGGTCATCAAAGCCTTGTCATTTGTTATGCCAGCATTATTCACCAGGATATCAATTTTCCCAAATTTATCTTCAACCATGGAACCAATTTTCTGAGCCTTCTGGAAATCAATAGCATCTGCCTGGAGTGCAACTGCCTTGATATTCTTTTGCCTTAACTCAGCCTCTAATTTTTTTGCTTCATCAAGTCCTTTATTGAATGTAAAGGCAATATTGATTTTTTGTTCTGCTA
>JAOZST010000116.1:0-11540 GCA_029939535.1 Desulfobacteraceae bacterium
AATTCGATAAAACGGAATGGTCAGAGCCGATTTTAATTCATATTGAGAATTGCTGGGTGCTTTTCAATTAACTTGCGAAAAAAATTGTGGAATGCTAAAGTTCTTGCTTTGCTGGAAGGGGTATTGGTAAACACAAACACAAGGATGAGGATAAAATGTCGGGTATGTATGGAATTCGTATATTTATTCTTTTTCTGACTATATTTTTTTTCTTTGGATTTGGGGGATGTGGCAGTAATCAGGAGCCAATTGTGCCTGATTATGTCATAAAAACGGATCAGAATATGATTTCCAAAGAGGATTTTATACTTGAACTGGATTTAAAACTGACTGCCTATCCCTATGATTTTAAGAAGGACGTACTGGAATATAATCAAATGGTTCTTGATCTTGTTTCAATTTTATCGGAAGAGATTGTATTGCTTTCAGCTGCCAGGGACAGGGAAATACTGGTTTCAGGAGTTGAATTGGATGAGGCTGAAGCCTTTTTCAGGGAAGACTATCCTGAGGACAGCTTTGAAAAAATGTTATTGGAAAATGCAATTTCCTATTTGTTCTGGAAGAAAAAGTTGGAAAAAAATTTGATTATTGATAAGTTTATCCAGCAGGAACTGAAGGACAAAATTGAAATAAAGCCAGAAGATATTGTTGCATTTTATAAAAGACATGTGGACCAGGGATCACATAAGAATTCCTCTGGTACTGCCATGGATGAAAACAGGCTTGTATCACAGCTGCGATTGGAAAAAAGCCAGGAATCCTATGAACAATGGGTTATGGAATTTAAAAAACAATATCCCGTGGATATTAATAAAAAAATAATTTCAGGTTTTTTAATTGATATGGAAAATAAAAAAGAACAAACTAAAAAGGAACAATAGATGATTAGAAAAACCAGGCAGATTATTCTGCTTATGAGCTTTATTTTTTTCGGAGTCTATTCCAACGCGTCTGCTGAAATAGTTGACCGTATTGTGGCTGTTGTTAATAACGAAATTATAACACTTATTCAGCTTAACAAAGCCACACAGCCCTATAAATCCAAGATAGAAGCTTCACAGATTTCAATTGAAAAACAAAAAACACAAATTGAAAATCTTGAAAAGAATGTGCTTACCCAGTTGATAGACCGTTCTTTGACCTCCCAGGAAGCTGAAAAATATAATATTGAAGTAACGGACAAAGAGATAGATCAGGCAATTCATAATTTCATGAAAATGAACAGATTAACTCAAGATGAACTTGAAAAGGGTCTGGCAGCTGAAGGAATACTTTATACGGATTACCGGTTGAAGATGAAGGAGGAGATTCTTCAATCCATGCTTATTAACAGGGCAGTCCGGTCAAAGGTTATTATTACCGAGTCTGATATAAAAACATACTATGATGCACACAAAGAAGAGTTCTATGGAATAAAAAAATACCATTTGAAAAATATACTCCTGGACAATGAAGCTGATATAAAAATAATTGAAAAAAAACTTGAGGAAAATATTTCTTTCAGCCAGCTGGCAAAAGAGTATTCCGTTGGAACCAATGCAGAAGAAGGCGGCGACCTGGGTGTTTTTGATATTAACAGTTTTAGTGAAAATATTAAAAACGGGTTGATGCCCCTTGGAAAAGGGGATCATTCCTCTGCCCTTGAAACAGGGCAGGGATATCAGATTCTCTATGTTGAAGATATTCTTATGGAAGGGAATAAAACCCTGGACCAGGCCCGGGAGCAAATACAGAATATTTTATACAAGGAACAGGCTCAAAAAAGGTTTAAAGACTGGATTGAATCTCTTAAGAAAAATGCCTTTATCAAAATCATGCTCTGATGGATGATATTCAATCTGAGCCAGTAGGGAAAAACAATGCAGAATGAACAGATAAAAATTTTGAGTGTAAGCCTGAAAAGACTTCTGCGCCGTGGTGCTACCAAACAATTGATAAATATTATCAATAAAACCCACATGGCGGATTTATCCATTGTTTTTGAAGAACTTTCAAGTCTTAACCGGGAAAAATTATTCCAGCTCATCAAAGATCCGGAGCAGATCGGCATGCTTTTTTCCAAACTGGATGAGTCCATTTTCCTTGAGTTTGTTAAAAATGTCGAGTTTGAGAAACTGGTTGTGATCTTTGATAACATGCCTTCTGATGACGCAGCAGAACTCCTGGGTCTTCTGGATGAAGAACTTTCTGATAAGATTCTTGCCAAGATGCAGAAGGAGGAGTCAGACAATGTAGAGCAGTTGATGAGTTATGGGGAGGATACTGCCGGAAGCATTATGGTTACGGATTTCATTGCCCTGGAAGAAGATGTCACTGCAAAACAGGTAATTGAATCCCTTCAGAACAAATATCTGGATGTTGAAATGCCATTTTATATTTATGTTATTGATGCCTACGGCAATCTGGTAGGGGTCAGTTCCCTGCGGCAGCTGGTGGTGGTTCATCCGGACAAACCCTTAAAAGAGTTCATGGCCACGGACATTGTTTCTGTAAAAACCTATACAGACCGGGAAGAAGTGGCAAGGCTTGTGTCCCGCTACGATTATCTTGCTGTTCCCGTGGTGGATGATGACAATAGAATCCTGGGCATCGTGACTGTGGATGATGTAATTGATATTCTCCACGAGGCTGCCACAGAAGATATGTTGAAAATGGCAGGAGTCGGGGATGAATACGTGGAAACCCAGACAATTATAAAAGGAACAAAAATCCGGCTTCCCTGGCTGCTTGCAAGCTGTCTGGGCGGGGTTGCTGCCTTTTTCATAATTGGCGGATTTGAAGATGCCCTGGTGAAATTTGCCAGCCTGGCCGCATTTATCCCTGTAATCATGGGAATGGGTGGCAATATCGGAACCCAGAGTTCCACCATTGTGGTCCGGGGTATTGCCATGGGCAGGATCAATATCCAGGATTTTTCCCAGGTTGTATCAAAGGAACTTGCCATTGGATTGATTCTCGGGGTGACCTATGGCTCCCTGATAGGACTGGTGGCAAAATTTTCCTTTGCTGCTGAATCTTTTTCATGGTCCCTGGCAATGGCCGTGGGTCTTGCCATTGTTTCCTCCATGTCCGTTGCCGCCCTGGTGGGATCAACGGTTCCTTTGATTTTTGAACGGCTCCACATCGATCCGGCAGTGGCAACAGGTCCCATTGTCACCACATCCATTGATATTGTTTCTGTGTACTGCTATTTTATGATCGCAAAAATTCTTCTTGGTATCTAGGTTTTTTATGCCGGATTTTTGTACCAATGCCATTTTATTGCGTAAAATTGAATATGGGGATCATGATTTTATTATCACTTTCATGACCCAGTCCAGGGGTAAAATTTCAGTTATTGCAAAAAATGCCAAAAAAAGTGTGAAACGATTTACCGGGGCTCTGGATCTGTTTACAGTTAATCATATCCAATGCACCTTTCCCAAAAAGAAAAAGGATTCTTTAACCATCCTGTCCCAGTCTGACCTTGAAAACGGATTTATCAATATCCGCTATGATATACATAAAACCGCCTATGCAAGTTATTGGGTTGAACTTGTTTATTTTTGGCTGGAAGAGGGGAAAAAACAGATCCAGCTTTATGAACTTCTTTTTTTTGTTCTTGATATGCTTAACAGGTCTGATATCAAAATGGAGGTTTTAAGCCTTTTATTCCAGATTCGATTTATGAGTATTTCCGGATTTACTCCAAACATGGAATATTGTGATAATTGCAAAACTCCTTTGGATAATATTCAACAAAATTATATCCGGTTTGATTTCAAGGAAGGCAAAATTATCTGTGCAAATTGTCTGAAAAAATATTCTGGATATGGCATGAGCGTGTCAAAGGGCACTTTGAAACAACTTGTTTGGATAAATACCGTTGATATTGCCAGAACAATCAGGATAAAATTTCCCTATTTTGCCCTGAAGGAAGGTGAAACTCTATTGGAATCCTTTATACCTTTCCATCTGGGAAGGGAATTTAAGACATTGAAATTTTTAAGACAAATAAGACAAGACAGATGAGACCTAAAAAATGAGACCAGATAAACGGAACCAGCCAAATGAATTTTAAGCATCTACTGGAAACAAAACAGGCAACAGCCTCTGTGCCCTGCAGAGTGGATTTTGGCGGTACCCTGGATATTTCAACCTTTTATCTGCCCCTGGCACATCTTTGCCCTGCAAGTTTTAATATTTCCCTTGATATGCGAACCCATGTCACCTTGTCTCCCTGGACTGAAGGAAGGATCAAAGTGTCCTCCAGTGGTTTTGACTCTGCTGAATTTGACAGGAAAAATTTGCGATTTGATCACCCCATGGGGCTGATGTTTGCCATTGCCCAGTATTTTAATGCCCATGGAGTCCATATCCAGATTAACTCAACCTCTCCCCCCAGGAGCGCTTTGGGAGGATCTTCATCAGCTGCTGTTGCTATTATTGCTGCATTTTATGCTGCCCTGGGTCAAAAAATGGATCCTGTAAAAATTGCATGGCTGGCCCATTATATTGAATCCTCTGTGGCTGGAGTGCCCTGCGGGGTTCAGGACCAAGCCGCAGCTGCCTTTGGTGGTGTGAACCTCTGGGAATGGAAAATGGGGGAAACCGGACCCATGTTTAAAAAACATCCTGTTTTTACTCATAAGAAGGATGTGGATGCTTTGAATGACCATATGCTGGTTGCATATTGCGGAATTCCCCATGTGTCAAAAGACATAAATAAACAATGGGTTGACCTCTTTATCCGGGGTAAAAACACAGAGATTTTTAAAAAAATTGTGGAAATCACAAAAGAATTTTCAAGGGCCCTGAAAAGAAAAAACTTCGGACTGGCCGGGGAATTGATGATAAAAGAGACAGAACTGAGACTTGAAATGACACCGGAGGTCCTTGACAAGACAGGCAAAAAGTTGTTTGAAAGAGCAGGGGATGAAAATTGCGGTGCCAGGTTTACCGGAGCAGGCGGGGGAGGATGTCTCTGGGCTGTTGGAGAAAAAGAAAATATTTCAATATTGAAAATGGGCTGGCAGGAATTACTTGAACCCATAAAAGACGGAAAAATTCTGGATACCAAAATAGATACAAAGGGTATAGATACAAACAATATTTTGGTTTGAGAATTATAATTTATAAACGGATAACGACTGGAGTAATATGAATTTTCAAGATGTTATTTTAAATTTAAACAAATTTTGGGCAGAAAAGGGTTGTGTCCTGATACAATCCTATGACATGGAAGTGGGTGCCGGAACATTTCATCCTGCAACTCTCTTAAAAGCCCTGGGTCCGGAACCCTGGAAAGTGGCCTATGTGCAGCCGTCAAGAAGACCGACTGACGGACGGTATGGAGAGAATCCCAACAGGCTCCAGCATTATTATCAATATCAGGTGATCTTAAAACCCTCACCCCCTGATATTCAGCAATTATATCTGGATTCCATAAAAGTTCTTGGGGTTGATCCTCTGGAGCACGATATTCGTTTTGTGGAGGATGACTGGGAATCACCGACCTTAGGCGCTTCAGGTCTTGGCTGGGAAGTGTGGCTGGATGGAATGGAAGTTACCCAGTTTACCTATTTCCAGATGACCGGCAGTGTGGAAGTCAACCCCATTCCCGTGGAGCTGACTTACGGGCTGGAGCGGATCTGCATGTATCTCCAGGGGGTGGACAATGTATTTGATCTTAAATGGAATGATGAAATCACATACAGGGATGTCTATCACCAGCAGGAGGTGGAGCAGTCCACTTATAACTTTGAAATAGCAGATGTGGATTTTCTTTTTGATCTCTTTGCAAAATATGAGACAGAGGCTCACAGAATCGTAAAACAGGGCCTTGTGATCCCCACCTATGAGTACTGTCTTAAGTGTTCCCATACCTTTAACCTGCTGGATGCCAGGGGTGCCATTTCCGTTACCGAACGAACCGGATATATCAAACGGATAAGGGATATTGCCCGGGTGGCCTCCCAGGCCTATCTTACCCAGAGGGAAGAAATGGGACATCCATTATTAAAGGGAGGGGACAAATAAGATGAATACACTTTTAATTGAAATAGGCTGTGAAGAGATTCCAGCAGGATATATCACTCCGTCTCTTAGGGCATTTAAAAACAATATTTGTACTGCTCTTGCCAAATCCAGGATTGACCATGGAGAGGCAAAAATTCTTGGGACCCCCAGAAGACTGACTCTCATGGTTGCCAATGTCGCAGAAACCCAGAATCCCCTGACGTCCACTTTAACCGGCCCTCCTGAAAGAATAGGGTTTGATGAAAACCATAAACCAACCATTGCGGCCCAGAAATTTGCAGCAAAGGCAGGGGTTGGAATTGATGATATCAAAATAGCAGATACGGACAAAGGCAGATATCTTACTGCAGTGGTGGAAGAGGTTTGTGAGTCCTCTGCTGTGATCCTTGAAAAAATTATGGAAAAGCAGATTCTCAACATCCCCTTTCCCAAAAGTATGCGCTGGGGAAGTCAGACCATAAGTTTTGCCAGACCCATTATTTCCCTTACCGGGCTCCTGGGAGATCAGGTTCTTGAATTTTCTGTGGGCAATGTTTCATCCTCCAACCAGATTTTTGGTCACAGGTTCATGCACTCCAAATCCAAGGTTCTTCAAACAGCGGATAATTATGAACAATTGCTGGAATCCATGGGAGTGATAGTAGATATTGAAAAAAGAAAACAATTGCTTGTGGACGAAATCCAGAATCTTTCCAGGGAAAATGATTGCCATATTCTTGATGATCCGGCCCTGGTGGATATTGTAGCCAATCTGGTGGAATACCCCTATCCTGTTCTGGGAGGTTTTGATGAAGAGTTCCTGGAAGTGCCCGATGAAGTTTTGATCACTGCCATGCGGGAGCACCAGAAGTATTTTGCCCTGGTGGATGAAAAAAACAATCTGAAACCTTTGTTTATTGCCGTAAACAATACCCTGGCAAAGGATATGAACCTGGTTGCCCGGGGCCATGAAAAGGTATTGAGGGCAAGACTTTCCGATGCCAAATTCTTTTACGAACAGGATTGTGAATCCAGCCTGGATGCCTTTACTGAAAAATTAAAAAATGTGACCTTTCAGGCAAAACTGGGATCTGTATATGAAAAGACCCGGCGTATAGAGGTTTTGGTGGATTATCTGGCTGATATCTCAGTCTATGCAGACAAAGAAACCCTGAAAACCAATGTGATCAGGGCAGCCCAAATCTGCAAGTCAGACCTTGTAAGTCAGGTGGTGATTGAGTTTACCAAACTCCAGGGAATTATCGGCCGTGCCTACGCCATGAATGCCGGAGAAACCCCTGATGTGGCCGATGCCATTGAGCAGCACTACAGGCCGGTACATTCAGGTGGCAATCTGCCGGAAAATCCCACGGCCTCAATTCTGGCTATTGCTGATAAAATGGATACCATCTGCGGTTGTTTTTCCGTTGATCTTATACCCACTGGGGGTGCAGATCCCTATGCCCTTCGTCGTCAGGGCATTGGTATTATACAGATTATGCAGGCTGAAAATCTTGTCTTTTCCATGACATCTCTCATTGAAAAGGGCCTGGATGGTTTTATTCAAGACAAAACTGAAAAACTTGAAATAACAGCAAAGGTAAAAAAATTCCTTAAAAACAGAATGGTCAATATCATGACAGATCAGGGATTTTCCAGGGAAGCTGTAAATTCAGCCCTGGCAGCATCCTTTGACAATGTTCCCGATGTGCATCTGCGGATAAAGGCATTGGATAACCTGCGAAAAGATGTGGATTTTGAGCCCCTTGCCATCACATTTAAACGAGTGGAAAATATTCTGAAAAAAGCCGGGGATACCCTTGGGAATAAGGTTAATATTGTTCTGTTTGAACATGGGTCGGAAACCAATTTGTTTGAGGCATGTACGGCCGTGTCATCAAAGGTTGAATCACTCATAGAAAAAGGGGAATATGATGGAGCTCTTAAAGAGATTGCAACCTTGAGACCCTGGGTTGACAGCCTGTTTGATGATGTCATGGTCTTTGCCGATGATGAGGCAGTCAAGAATAACAGGATAGCACTTCTGGCAATGGTATCTGGTCTGTTTAAGAATATTGCTGATTTTTCAATGATATAGTAAATAATATAAACTCAATTATAAAAAAACAAAATAATAAATATATGAAAAGGAGCATTCATGGCAGGTTATGATCCTGATAAGGATAAAAAAATAAAAGAATGGAAAAATGAGGAAACTGGGCTTTTAATCTCCATCCAGCAATATGGGGAGGGAGAGCCCAAGGTCCAGGTAGGACCCAGAATCCTTAAAAAAAAGGATGGGTCTGACAGGGCCCCTTCCAAGGCAGGGCGGCTTTCCGTGGAAGATATAATGTGGTTCTATGATATTATTGATGAGGTAAAGGATGAATTATCCGACATGGTCGGACCTGAATAATGATTCCATAATACCTCCTTTAGGTGCCAGACATGCTCCAAGTATCGGGCCTGTTGCAATTTTAGTCAGTACAGAACCAGATATCCGGTATTTGCGAGCAACCACAGAAAAACCTAAAGTAGAGAAATCAGATGAGAAATCAAGGGTCCAGCCTTTTTTCATGGGAACCCTTATGACCATTGGAAGTCAGGGCATCTCCATTGCAGGCCCCTATATCGGGGCTCCCTACGGGGTGATGCTGCTGGAATCTATGATTGCCAGGGGTGCGTTGGAGATTGTTGTGCTGGGATGGTGCGGTGCTCTGACCAATGACCTGGCCATTGGGGATATTATCATCCCGGACCAGGCCATTGTGGATGAAGGAACTTCTTGCAATTACAAGGCCCTGGACCCGGATCTGCCATGTTCAAATCCAGACCAGGATTTATCAGACCAATTGTTCCGCCATTTGATTTCCTCTGGAATGCCTGTAAGCCGACATCCCATCTGGACAACAGATGCCATTTACAGGGAAACTCCAAAAAAAATGGCCTGGTTCAGTGAAAGGGGAGCCCTTGCAGTGGAAATGGAATGTTCTGCCCTGTTTGCTGTGGCTGAATATAGAAAAATTGCCATCACTGCCATGCTGGTGGTGTCGGATTCCCTTGCATCCGGATCAGGGGACTGGGACCCGGGATTCCGGAAAAAAATCTTTAAAGAGGCAAGAAAATCAGCCTGTAAATCAATCATCACCTTTGCCGGGAAATTATGTGAAAATGGGAAATAGTGGTGAACATGGAAAATAGTATTGAACAGGAAGCTAAAAAGCTTCAAAAAGAACTTACTGAGCATAGTTTCCATTACCATGTCCTGGATGATCCTGTTATCAGTGACCATGAATATGACAGGATGCTTGCCCGGTTAAATGAAATTGAATCCCAGTATCCAGAGCTTTCAACAATGGATTCTCCCACAAAACGGGTGGGAGCCCCTCCCCTGGAGGTCTTTGAATCTGCCCCCCATTCCATTCCCATGCTCAGCCTGGACAATGCCTTTGATGATAATGATGTGCTTGATTTCCATGGTCGGAATATCAAAAACCTGGGCATTGAGAACATCTTGTACACGGTGGAGCCTAAACTGGACGGGGTGGCAGTGGAGCTTACCTATGAAAATGGAATCCTGGTCCGGGCAACCACCCGGGGTGACGGTATAATGGGGGAGGTGATCACCGAGAATGTACGGACCATACAATCGGTTCCCTTACGGTTGAAATCCAACAGAATGCCTGTTCCAGCCCTTCTGGAGGTCCGGGGTGAGGTCATTATTATGCACAGGGATTTTCAAGGGCTTAACAAGACCAGACTGGAGCAGGGAGAACCTGTTTTTGCCAATCCCAGGAATGCTGCTGCAGGTTCATTAAGGCAACTGGATTCCAGGGTAACTGCCAAAAGACCTTTGAAAATTTTTGTTTATGGAATTGGGCTTGCCAATGGGCTTGCCTTTTCAAGCCAGTCTTCCATGCTTTCTACTTTGAAAGATTTTGGTTTTCCCGTGAATACCCATATACAGAACGGCATCACCATCAAGCAAGTCCTGGACTATTATAAAAAATTAGCAGATCTCCGTCCTGATCTTGATTATGAAATTGACGGCATGGTCATTAAGGTGGATTCCATGGAAATGCAGCAGGCTTTGGGGGAGAAAATCAAAAGCCCCAGATGGGCCATTGCCTATAAATTTCCAGCCATGCAGGAAACAACAACAATAAACAAGATCATTGTCCAGGTGGGCAGAACCGGCACCCTCACACCAGTGGCATTGCTGGAACCTGTGAATGTCGGCGGGGTTGTGGTATCCCGGGCCACCCTTCACAATGCAGATGAAATTAAACGAAAGGATATCAGGGTGGGGGATAAGGCCCTGGTCATGAGGGCGGGTGATGTGATTCCCAAGGTGGTTAAGGTTTTTGCATCCCAGAGAAAGGGAGATGAACTGCCTTTTGAAATGCCGGACACCTGTCCTGTGTGCAGCAGCCAGGTTAGAAAATTGGAAGATGAGGCAGCTGTAAAATGTATTAATGTGGCCTGTCAGGCCCAACTCAAGGAGCGAATCAAACATTTTGTATCCAAAAAAGGGTTTGACATGGACGGCCTGGGAAAAAAAATAGTTGACCAGCTGGTCAATGAGGGTCTGCTCACCTCCTTTGCCGATTTGTTCAGCCTTGACCAGGATCGTCTGGCAGAACTAGACCGCCAGGCAGACAAGTCAGCCGCCAATCTGGTAAAGGCCATTAATGGCTCAAAAATAATAAGTCTTGCCCGGTTTATATTTGCCCTGGGCATTGATCATACCGGTGAAAATGCAGCCAGACTCCTGGCCCAGAAATTTGAGACCCTGGAAGACCTGATGGAGGCTGACAAGGCCTCCCTTGAAAATATCCACGGTATGGGAGAAAAGACAGCAATGTCTGTGATGAGTTTCTTTTCCAGCCGGGAAAACAAATCCATAATTCTGAAGATCCTCAGGTCCGGCGTCCAGATCCATAATGATCTCCATTTAAAGGAAACCAGATCTAACCATCCTTTTTCAGGCAAGACCCTGGTGCTTACCGGCACCCTTGAAACCCTGAAGCGGGCCCAGGCAAAAAAAAATATAGAAACTTTGGGAGCCAGGGTCACCTCCAGCGTTTCTTCAAAAACCGATTACCTGGTTGCAGGCCGTGATGCCGGTTCCAAATTGAAAAAAGCCCGGGACCTGGGAATTGAGATCCTTGACGAGGGTCAGCTTGTCAAGATGCTTCAGGAGTAGATGTTGCTGAACCAATGATCGAAATGATATGTCCAACAAGTGGTATCCAATGCCGACCGGATGATAAACAGTAAGCTCAATCAAATGGGATATCAGCTTAAAAAAATTGGCAAATGCAAACCAAAAAAAACCCAGAAACCGATGCCATCTTTAATTATGTCCATTCGACCAACAAAATAGCAGATGAAACAGAAGGTGTTCTTCGGATTCGATAGATACAAAGGCAACTGTCAACATTATTAATTCAGACAACGGTCCTGATAGTAGCAGCCGAAGGAGTCAATTTATGAATCGCTTAGTGAACTTTGCAAAAGCCAATGAGATAAATATAAGTTTA
>JAOZST010000117.1:0-11480 GCA_029939535.1 Desulfobacteraceae bacterium
AGAAGCCTAGGTTGATTGTTTTCGGACGCGGGTTCAACTCCCGCCGCCTCCACCAATATTTGTTATAAATTCAGTAATTTATTAAATTTTATCGCACAAATTATCATGTGTAAAACGTGAGCAAGACTATTTCCTTGCATATTATTTTAAGTTAATAATTTTGTGCCTGATTCCCTTCTCGTTCATTTATTGTCAATCTTGCTATCTCTAAAGCAGTGTTATCCTGAACTTGACAATATTTTTTAAACGCTTTGTTTGTTTCGTGATCCTTTGCTTTAATTGCTTTGGCCTTTCCTTGTCTTTTTGCGATTTCTGTGGTTGTTGAATGCCTTGCGTCTCCATAAAGATCAATGCCTTCAATACCTAAATTTTCACAAGATTTAACCACCATTTATAAAAGGAATAATCCTTTTTCGATGTATCAAATAATCCAGGATCTCAATGAATATTTAAGGGGTTGGTATTAAAGAGGAATTTTTTATGAAAAAACAGGTGTATGTTTCCTGCCCAATGGATTGTTTTGACCTGTGCCGGTTTCTGGTAACTATTAAAAACAATAAAATTATAAATTTTCAGGGCGATCCCTGCCACCCATTGACCAGGGGTTTTGTCTGCGCAAAAGGGAAAAAACTGGTGGACAGGATGAACCACCCGGACCGGCTGCTCCATCCTTTGATTCGTAAAAATAATTCCTTTGTCCAGGCAACCTATGACCAGGTGTTTGATATCCTGTGTGAAAAGTTGCTGTCCATAAGGAAAGCCCATGGAAATACAGCCATAATGAATTATACCAGTGATGGATATGGAGGAATGAAAAACAGAATTCAGAGTATCTTTTTTAATCGCTTTGGCGGGGATACACGGTTTACGGGAAGTCTCTGCTGGGGGGCTGGCATGGCTGCCCAGACCTATGATTTTGGTACTGCCCGGGGACATGTGCCCCATGATGTCTTGAATTCAAAACTGGTTATTCTCTGGGGCAGGAACCCAAAAAATACCAGTATTCATTTGCAGTCATTGCTGGTAAAGGCCAGAAAGCAAGGGACAAAGGTAATCGTTATCGATCCGGTTAAAACAGACACTGCCAGGGCTTTTGATGAGCATATTCCCATTGCACCCTCAACGGACGGGGCCCTTGCCCTTGCCATGGCCAATGTTCTGATCCAAAAAAAACGGATCAATACCTTGTTTGTAAAAGAACATGTTAAAGGGTTTGGTCGGTTTAAAGCATATGTGGAAAAATTTACACCTGGAATGGCAGAAAATATCACAGGGATTGATGCAGCAGGGATTGAGGCTCTTGCCTTGGAATATGTCCATGCAGATCCTGCCAGTATCTATATTGGATATGGGATGCAGAGGTATGAAAATGGTGGGAATAATGTAAGGTGTATTGATGCACTGGCTGCCTTGGCAGGCCATATCGGAAAAAAAGGGGGAGGGGTGAATTATGCTTCAAAATCATTGGCCCAGTTTTTAAATTTTCCTGAACAAAAGAGCCTTGAATCGGTTGTCAAGAATAGGTTTTTTCTGGCACCCAGGCTGGGAGAATTTCTGGAAAAGGCCAAAAATCCTCCCATAAAGGCGGTTTTTGTTTCAAGTGGAAATCCTCTGGTTCAGAGTCCGAATTTGGTGACCACAGTCCGGGAATTTTCAAGGGTCGGTTTCAAGGTGGTGTTTGATCATTTTATGACAGATACGGCAGCCCATGCAGATATTGTTTTGCCGGCAGCTTCCGTGTTAGAGCAGGAAGATATTTTTGCCACCTCCATGTATTCCCATGTGCTTAATTATTCGCAAAAGGCTGTTGATCCGCCTGAAACTATTCTGCCCGAGTTCGAATTTTACCTGGAATTGTCCAAAAGGATGGGACTGGGGAATCTGGGATTTGATTCATCAAAAGATTATCTTACTCAATGTGCATCTCCTTTATTAAAAGAAATCGGATTAAAGGAGGTGGGAGAATTTTACAACAATAATTTTCAAGGGCTTGAAACAGAATATATACAAATCAGGGCCCATGAAATTGCCTGGGAAGACAAGCAATTTTTAACCCCTTCCGGTAAAATTGAAATTTACAGTGAAAAAGCCCTGGCCGACGGTTTGAGTGCCCTGCCTGAATATCGTCCTCCTTTAACAGGGTCAGAAGAATTTTCCCTGCGGCTACTGACCTGCCATGCCCGTGATTCCCTGCATTCCCAGGGGTTTTTTGATAAAACAGGGGCTCCCATTCTTTATATCAGTGAAAAAACAGCAGGGAAATTCAAGGTAAATTCAGGGGACAGGGTAAAGGTTGTCGGAGAAAAGGCAGGTATTGAGACTGTGGTTTGTGTGGATGAAGGTATGTATGACAATACCGCTTTTATTTACCAGGGGTTTTGGCATAAAAGCGGTGCTGTGAATTTTTTGACCGATTCCAGGGTATCTGATATGGGGGGGCAGGCAGCCTATTATGATAGTTTTTGTACCCTTGAACCCTTGTAATTTATTAGGGTTTTACAACAGATATCCTGGCTTACTCCACCCTGTGCCAGGTCTGGGTGCGGGTGAGGAATAAGAAGCTGCCCTGGACCCTGAGTTTTCCATCTTCAATCCATAGTTTGCATTTATAGACCTTCCCTTTTTTGGGGTCCAGGATAGTTCCCCATGAAAAAGCATCCCCATTGGGCTGAAGGCCCTGAATGATTTCCATTCCCAGGGTTGGCTGGTCTTTCCTGGGGTCATCCTCATCGCATTTGTCACAGGTGGGCTTTGGATTGTCGCCCTCCTTGATAAATAATTCAATGATTTTTCCGTAATATTTTCCATCTTTTTCAAAAATGTTTACAATGGATTTTGGTTCATTGGTTTCATCGTCAATGGTTTTCCATTTTCCAACAATGGGTGCCTGGGCAAAGGCATAACAGGCAAAGCATAAAGAAAAAAGAACAATTGCTGCACTGAGCTTAAACATGGTTTTCATCATTATTCTCCAGTTCATTAATATAATAGTATAGAAATTTGCATTTGTCCGTCAGCATTTAGCTAACAGCTAATGACTGAATGCTAAAAGTCCGCACCATAGCGCAATGATTTAAAAATAGTACAGGCTAAAACTACTAGTGTTTTTAGTATCTGGAGATTTTTTTGTCAATGGGATAATTCACTTGACAAAAACAATGCTTCTATTTATAGAATATATATTCTAAGTTTGAAATGGAGATTTAAGATATATATGGATGCTTTAACCAGAAAACAACGGGACGACCTGAGAAAGCGAAAAGAAATTCTTGAAACCGCTTGTAAAATATTTGCATCCAGGGGTTTTCACAGCACCACCATGGCCCAGATAAGCAAGGCATCCCAATATCCCCTGGGCAGTATTTATAAATATTTTCCCGGGAAAAAAGAGATGTACCATGATCTTGTCATTAACAAGGTCTATGACCTGGGTCAGATATTATTTGAAATCAGCCAGAATCAGGAAATCAGTGTATCTGAGAAGCTTGAGTCCTGTCTTTTTTCCCAGGCTGCATTTTATAAGGAAAACAGGGAAGTGGTCAGAATTTATATATCAGAGCGTAGCAATATTGATGCCGTGGCAATGCCCAAACTCAATGAAAAAGTCAATAAACTTCATGAGAGAATGGTGAGTCTTTTCCAGGGTATGTTTGACCAGGGAATTGCCCAAAGGGAATTCAAGTCATATCCATCCCATGATATGGCTGTACTGTTCAGTGATATTGTTCATTCAGCTGCCTGGGCATCCTTATTCCGGGAGGAAGATGAAACAGGTATGAACAAAAGGCTTTCAATGATTTTTAATATGTTTACCAATGGAATTTTAAATTGATATCCCATAAGGAGAAATAAACAATGGCACAATCAATCGCAGACAGACGGGACCAGGAATTTGTCCTCCACGAAATGCTGTCGGCTTCAGATCTGGCAAATCATGAAATGTTTGAGGATTTTAATAAAAAAACCATGGATATGGTGGTATCTGAAGCTAGGAATTTGGCAGTTAAAGAGCTTCTTTCCACAAACAAGGAAGGGGATGAGCAGGGATGTACCCTTGATAATGGAAAGGTGACAGTACCAGAATCCTTTCACAAGGCCTATAAACTTTATTGTGAGGGTGAATGGCTGGCCATGTGTGATGATCCCGGCTTTGGCGGCCAGGGCATGCCCAGGGTGCTGGCTACGGTTGCCGGGGAATTGTTCGTTGGTGCCAATTGTGCTTTTCAGATGTATGCGGGCCTTACCCACGGGGCTGGCAAACTTGTTGAAGAATTTGGTACTGATGAGCAGAAGAAGCTTTTTCTGAAGAATCTATACACAGGGAAATGGGCGGGTACCATGTGCCTGACAGAACCCGAGGCAGGATCGGATGTGGGCAATCTTTCCACTACTGCCAAACGCAACGATGACGGTACTTTTACCATAACAGGCAATAAGATTTTTATTTCCAGTGGAGACCATGATCTGACAGAGAATATTATCCATCCGGTACTGGCCAGGATAGAAGGAGCGCCTTTGGGTAGCAAGGGGATTTCCTTATTTCTGGTGCCTAAATACCGGGTGAACAGAGATGGCAGCCTGGGCGAACCCAATGACGTTGTCTGCACAGGCCTTGAAGAAAAAATGGGTATCCATGGCAATTCCACAGCTTCTTTGTCCTTTGGGTCCAGGGGTGATTGCATTGGAGAGCTTCTAGGAGAAGAGAATAAAGGCATGAAGGCCATGTTTGTGATGATGAATGAGGCGCGCCTGGGCGTGGGACTCCAGGGATTCAGTTTTGCAACGGCTTCCTATATCAATGGGGTGAATTATGCCAGGGAGCGGGTCCAGGGAACGGATTTGATGAAGATCTTTGATAAGGAGCCCAAATCAGTGGCTATTATTAATCATCCTGATGTCAAACGTCAGCTTATTTCCATGAAAGCGTATGTGGATGGGATGAGGTCATTACTCTATTATACGGCCCTTTGTTTTGACAAGGCGGAAATCGCTGAAACTGAAGATGAAAAAGATAAATATGAAGGACTGATTGAGCTTCTAACCCCCATTGTCAAATCCTATTGTACAGACCGTTCTTTTGAAGTATGTGCCCAGGGTGTTCAGGTTTTCGGCGGGTATGGGTTTATCCGGGAATATCCCCAGGAACAGCTGGTGAGAGATTGTAAAATCACTTCCATTTATGAAGGCACCAACGGGATCCAGGCCATGGATCTTCTGGGAAGAAAACTGGGCTTGAAAAAAGGTAAGCCCTTTATGGACCTTCTGGGTGAAATGAATAAGACCATTGCCGCGGCCAGGGAAATTCAAGGATTGGACATTATGGCGGCAAAAGTTGAACTGGCAGTTAATAAACTGGGTGAGGTGGCCATGCACATGGGCATGACTGCCATGTCTGAGAAGGTTTTGGATGCCTTTGCAACAGCCCATCCTTTCCTGGATGTTACAGGGGATGTCTGCCTGGCATGGCTGGAACTCTGGCGTGCAGTGGTGGCAGCTCCAAAAATTAAAAAAGCCAGAAAAAAAGACCTGGCATTTTACCAGGGCCAGGTAAAGACTGCCGAGTATTTTATTACCTGGATATTGCCCTCTGCCATGGGTAAAATGGAAGCCCTCCAGGGCAATATTCCATCCATCATGGAGATACCGGATGCTGCTTTTGCAGGGTAGCAGCCAATGTCATATATCTATTGCAAAGACCCTGAGATATTAAACAAAAGAGTCCCATTCTTGAATTTAGGCCCGCCAATGGTGATGCTGCTGTTGTTTCTCAAGAGCACCTGGGTTTGAAAAACAGGGTGATTGTTTCTTTGCAAACACGGCAGAAAAAAAAGGGCAGGGGAGAATTCCCCTGCCCTTATTTAAGATTCAAAGGATCAGGTTAGAGGATAGCCTGTTTTTTTGGGGGATGGTTCTTTAAAAATTCAAGCCGGTTCAGACCGTTTATATATGCCAGGGCAGAGGCAGTTATGATATCTGGATCAGCCCCTTTACCCAGGGCCATGATGCCATCTTCCTTGAGACGGACAGTTACTTCACCCTGGGCATCTGTTCCTTCGGTCAGGGCGGAAATGGTAAACCTGAGCAGTTCTGATTTGGTATCAGTGAGTTTTGATATGATATTGTAAACAGCATCAATGGGACCGCTGCCATCTGTGGCTCCCTGGACCGGACGGCCATTGATGTTAAGTTTTATACTTGCCGTGGGGTAGACTGTATTTCCGCTCAGGACATGGATATATTCCAGGCTGAACACTTCAGATGATCTTAGGACGCCTTCATTGATCAGGGCTTCAATATCTTCATCAAGAATGCTTTTTTTCTTATCAGCCAGGTTCTTGAATTTTTTAAATACCAGGTTGAGTTCATCGTCTGACAGGTTATATCCCATGGTCTGGATATGGGCATTCAGGGCATGGCGGCCGGAATGTTTTCCAAGGACCAGATTATTCTTGTTGATTCCCAGGGTTTCAGGCTTCATGATTTCATAGGTCATGGGGTTTTTTAAAACTCCATCCTGGTGGATACCTGCTTCATGGGCAAAGGCATTGGCTCCCACAATGGCACGATTGGGCTGGACCATGATGCCTGTGATCATGCTCACGAGCCGGCTGGTGGGATAGATCCTGGTGGTATTGATACCAGTGGTCTGGGGAAAGAAATTGGGCCTTGTGTTCAAAGACATGACCACTTCTTCCATGGAGGTATTGCCGGCCCGTTCACCTATTCCGTTGATGGTGACTTCCACCTGCCTGGCCCCGTTTTGAATGGCAGCAAGGGTGTTGGATGTGGCAAGTCCCAGGTCATTGTGGCAGTGTACGCTCAAGATTGCCTTGTCAATGTTTGAAGTATTTTCCATTACATATTTCACCAATTCACCAAACTCTTCGGGAATGGCATAACCAACAGTATCCGGAAGGTTGATGGTGGTAGCCCCGGCATCAATCACGGATTCAAATATCGTGCATAAAAAATCAGGATCAGACCTGGATCCATCTTCGGCCGAGAATTCCACATTGTCCGTAAAAGAGGCTGCAAGCTCCACGGATTTCACTGCCTTTTTTAACACATCAGCAGGTTCCATCTGCAATTTGTATTTCATGTGGAGTTCCGAGGTGGCAATAAAGATGTGCAGCCTGGGCTGGGCAGCATCTTTTATTGCGTCCCATCCACGGTGGATATCCTGCTCATTGGCCCTGCACAATGCTGTAATCTGGGATTTTTCCAAGGCATCTGCAATGGCCTTTACCGCCTCATAATCCCCGTCAGATGCGGCTGGAAACCCTGCTTCAATTACATCCACCCCAAGGGCTTCAAGCTGGGTGGCAATACGCAGTTTTTCCGCTTGATTCATGCTGGCCCCGGGAGATTGCTCTCCATCTCTTAACGTGGTGTCAAAAATTATAATTCTTCTATCATCATTCATTTTCTTTCCTTTTTTTACAAGTTACAAGTAGTGAGATTTGAGTAGTGAGATTGGAATATTGCAATTTTTTCTCAATACTCAAGTATTTTATTTTCTAATATTATTATTTAAAGAAAGCTTGTATTGAAAACTATCGGCCAGGGCCTGCCAGCTTGCCTCTATAATATCCTCGGACACCCCTATTGTTGAAAATATATTATGGGTATCCCGGGATTCAATCAAAACCCTGACCTTGGCGTCTGTGCCGTCAAACCCGTCAATGACCCGAACCTTGAAGTCCACCAGATGCATGTCATTGATCTGGGGGAAAATAGTGGTCAATGCTTTTCTCAATGCATTATCCAGAGCAGATACAGGCCCGTCCCCCTCGGCAGAAGTGATTTCTGTCTTGTCTCCAACCCGGATTTTGATCATGGCATGGGAATAGCAGGGCCGTTCCTTATCCTTTTCCACACTTACCCTGAAGGATTCCAGTTCAAAGTGACGGACAAACTGGTCTGTTAGTTTTTCCATGATAAGCTTGAGGGAGCCCTCGGCAGCATCAAATTCAAACCCATTATTTTCCAGTTCCTTTATGCTTTTGACGATCAATGCTTTTTTGTTTTCATCTTCTCCAAGGTCAACGCCCAGTTCCTTTGCCTTGTAAGTGATATTGCTTTTTCCAGATTGTTCAGATACCAGGACCCTGCGCTGATTCCCCACAAGTTCCGGAGCAATGTGTTCATAGGCCCTGGGGTTTTTCATTATGGCGGAAACATGAACTCCTCCCTTGTGGGCAAAAGCAGATTTTCCCACAAATGGCCTGGAACTCGCAGGAGGCATATTCGCGGTTTCAGATACAAACCGTGAAAGGTTTAATAACTTTTTAAGGTTTACATTATCCATACATTCTCTTTTCATCTTAAGGGCAAGAATGGGAATAATAGCAGTGAGATCGGCGTTGCCGCATCTTTCTCCATACCCGTTGATAGTACCCTGGACCATGCTGGCACCGGCATGGACAGCCACCACGCTGTTGGCAACGGCCATGGAGCAGTCATTGTGGGTGTGGATACCCAATATGATGTCCTCCCGGACATGGTTTTTGAAATGGTCGGCCACGGCTTTTGTAATGGTTTCAATCTCACAGGGCAGACATCCCCCATTGGTGTCGCAGAGTACAAGACAGTTTGTGCCGCCCCTGACTGCGGCTTCCAGGGTTTCAAGGGCATAGTCAGGGTTTGCCTTGTAACCGTCATAGAAATGTTCTGCATCATAGAGCACTTCCCGGTTTTTACCCAGAAGGTATGCAATGCTTTCCTGGATCATGTTCAGGTTTTCTTCTTTTGTATTGGACATGATGGCTTCCACATGGAGGTCCCAGGATTTTCCAAAAAGAGTAATGACCGGCGCTCTGGAATCAATGAGGGCCCTGATATTGGAATCCTCTTCACAGGTTTTTCCCTGGCGCCGTGTGGAACCAAAGGCTGTTATTTTTGCGTTTTTAAATTCGATATTTCCGGCCAGTTCAAAAAAATGCTGGGCCCCAAGGTTGGACCCTGGCCATCCGCCTTCAATGTAGTGGATACCTGCATCATCAAGACGCTGGGCAATTTTGATCTTGTCTTCAGGGGAAAAAAATATGTTTTCTCCCTGCATCCCGTCCCTGAGGGTGGTATCATATAAAAGTATTTTTTCCATTTTTCTTCTCAATTTTTTTGTTTTCTGACTATATTTTATTTTTATCTTTGGGGTTTTTATTCCCGTTTTCCCTTGCCAGGGCAATGGCACCTGTGGATGCAATTTCCACAATTCCCATGGGAGTTAAAAGAGAAATAAAGGCCTGGTGTTTTTCACTGTTCCCGGACATCTCAATAATAAAATGGGAATGTCCCACATCCACTATTTTGCACCTGAATATATCAACGATTCTCAGGATTTCAGCCCGTTTTTCCGGTTTGGCATGGACTTTTATCAGTGCCAGCTGCCTTTCTACATATTTTTTTTCAGTAAGGTCATTAACGGTAATTACATTGATGAGTTTGTGAAGTTGTTTTTTGATCTGTTCGATGACCTGGGCAGTACAATTTGTTACCATGGTGATCCTGGAGACATCCGGGTCTGCCGTTGTTGCCACACTCAGGGAGTCAATGTTAAAGCCCCTGCCTGAAAAGAGTCCTGCAATCCTGGAAAGAACTCCTGGTTCATCGTCCACAAGAATTGAGAGTAAGTATTTATTTGTTTCCATTGTTGTTTCTCCTTGTTAAACCAGAAGCATCTCTGTGAGGGCACCGCCGGCCGGCACCATGGGGTAGACAGATTCTTCCCGTTCCACGATAAACTCCATGATTACCGTGCCAGGAGTTTCAAGGCCCTGTTTAAGGGTGGATTCAACCTTTGCGGGATCTTCACATGTAAAGCCCTTCGCTCCATAGGCTTCTGCAAGTTTTATAAAGTCTGGTGCATTCATCATGTCAGTGTCTGAATATGCCTTGTCATAGAACAATTCCTGCCATTGCCTGACCATTCCCAGGTATCTATTGTTTAGAATTACAATTTTAACATCCAGTCTGGACTCCATGGCAGTCATGAGTTCCTGGATATTCATCTGGATTGAGCCATCCCCTGCCACATCCACAACTGTCTTGTCTGGGAAGGCAGCCTTGGCACCGATGGCAGCGGGCAGGCCGAATCCCATGGTGCCCAGGCCGCCGGAGGTGACAAAATGATTTGGTTTGTCAAAATGATAAAACTGGGCAGCCCACATCTGGTTCTGACCCACTTCCGTGGTAATAATGGCCTCACCATTGGTGGCTTCATAGAGTTTTTCCACAACAAACTGGGGTTTGATGATCTCCTTGCCCTGGTCATATTTCAATGGGGTGGTCTGTTTCCACTGGTCAATCTGATCCAGCCACTGGGCCCGGTCCATTGTCAGGTCTTTGGGATCTTCTTTTTCCAGAAGCTCCAGGATTCCTGTAAGTGCTGTTTTGCAGTCTCCCACTATGGGGCATTGAACCTCAATGTTTTTATGGATGGACGTGGGGTCAATGTCGATCTGGATGATTTTGGCATGGGGAGCAAACTTTTCAATATTTCCAGTTACCCGGTCATCAAACCTCACACCTGCTGCAATTATTAAATCACTATTGCCGATACTCATATTTGCACGATAGGTTCCATGCATTCCCAGCATTCCCAGCCACAATGGGTGAGAGCCTGGAAAACCACCAAGGCCCATTAAAGAGCCGGCCACAGGGATATTTGCAATTTTGGCAATGCGGGTGAGCTGGTTTGACGCTCTGGATAGAATCACCCCGCCCCCGGTAAATATAACTGGTTTTTTTGCCTCCTTGATCATGGCTACTGCCTTGGCAAGTTGCTTTTTGTTGGGTTTGTAATTGGGCTTGTATGACCGCAAGGCGGTCTCTTCCGGCATTTGAAATTCAATTTCAGCCTGGAGAATATCCTTGGGCAGGTCCACCAGTACAGGACCCGGCCTTCCGGATCTGGCAATGTAAAACGCTTCCTGGATGGTGGATGCCAGTTTTTTGGGATCTTTCACCAGATAATTGTGTTTGGTTACAGGTCTTGTGATCCCCACAGTATCAACTTCCTGGAAGGCATCATTGCCGATCAGGGCAGTGGGAACCTGTCCTGTAAAAACCACAATGGGTATGGAGTCTGTATGGGCCGTGGCAAGTCCGGTTATGGTGTTGGTGGCACCCGGGCCCGAGGTTACCAGGGCCACACCAACACTGTCATGGGCACGGGAATATCCATCCGCAGCATGGACAGCACCCTGTTCATGGCGGACTAGGACATGGCGCAGGTCATCATGTCTTGAAAGCTCATCATGTATGTCAATGGTGGCACCGCCTGGATAACCGAAAATGGTATCCACTCCCTGGGATTTGATCATTTTAATAAGTATTTGAGCCCCTGTGAGTTTCATGTTGTTCTCCTAAAACTAAAAAAGCCGTTATCTGCCTTGGCGGGGCTGATAACGGCTTTTAAAGTTGATTAAAGTTTATGCCACTAGGAGCCCCTTCGCCTGGAGGTGAGAATAATCACCTCC
>JAOZST010000118.1:0-11458 GCA_029939535.1 Desulfobacteraceae bacterium
TTATGAATGATAATGACAAGCTCAAACTTGTTGATACCCTTTTCATGATCCATGAAAATTTTGACATTGACGGCATTACAACATTTGAAATCGGCCATGAAACACGGGTCGATGACCTCCATATTAAAGATGAATTCAATGTGATTTATAAATTGTCAGAATATGGTATTCCAGTGCCTGTTGGTCACCCCATAAAAACCTTTGATGAATTAAAAGCGTTCAAACCTCCTGTTCCGGGTCTGGCAGACGTATGGATGAAAAAAAAAGAAAACGCCCGGCTTTTATTTCCGGCAGGCTCTTTAAGTTTTAATATTATTATCCAACACCTTCTGGGTTCAAGTCTTGCTCCCATTGTAATTGGAAGGCTTTCCGACACATATGGCCTTGACAAAGCCCTGACAATCCTGCCGGTATTTGCATTCATTGCAGGAATTTTACTTTTTATGGGTTCCTTTTATTATAAAAAAGATATTTACCACTGAAATATTTCTATAGATTTACTTTATCTGCTTTTATCCCTTTGTCAGATCCCTTTTTTATACTGGGTGTTTGTGGAGGGATAAATACTCTGTTTGAGTTCCTTTTCAGAATCAGGATTTCCATTTAGAAGATTTTCAAACAGCTTTATTATTTTGGATTTATCTGCGGCAATTGTAGTTTCTGTTTTTATATCCCTTAAATCAATGAAAAAACTGGAAAAGAGACCAGGAAAATCAGCCACAATATCTGTGTTCAGGAAATTGTTATTATTATAGATGGAATGGTAGTTCCCCTTTGTTTTTTTAATAAAAAGAGAATTCTTTTTTAAGTTTGTAATTGTTGAAGATTTATTGCAGGTTTGAAGACATTCCTCATCCATTGTGCTTTTTTTACAGCCAATGACCTGGTGAAGTAAACATTGCCTGGTGGTCATGAGTACAATCGGATGATAGATACTATAGTATAGTTTGAAATTCTCAGGAGCAATAATACTTTTTATCTGATGTTTACTGATCTCATTGGAAATAAATGAACCATATCCATTAAAATTTTCTTTTAAACATAAAAGGCCAAAGGAGTTAACAAGATTAAGACAGGGCCCTGCTATCCAGGGGATTCCTTTTACATAGGCTTCATAGGCTATCCCGGTATTATTGGTTACAATAAGTTCTGGCTGCACCTGTAGAAGAAATTTCACCGCAGCTG
This sequence comes from Desulfobacteraceae bacterium, assembly GCA_029939535.1. GTDB lineage: Bacteria > Desulfobacterota > Desulfobacteria > Desulfobacterales > Desulfobacteraceae > NBML01. Next base: position 1,186 of record JAOZST010000118.1, read on the forward strand.
TATAGTCTTCCCCTATTAAAACAGATGGGAACCAGGGAATTAATTGTTTGTTTTTCAGGAAAAAATCTATAAACTTAGAACATTCATGTTTTATACAATTGGGAAGTTGAAAAAAGATCTCTACAGAGGTTTTATCACAAAGGTAGAGATCTTTTCGGGAGGAGATTAACACAGCAAGATCAGGGGGTGGTGTAAATGTATATTTTTTTAAGAAGGGAACATTTATGGGGTCAATAATTTCCCTTGAGCCATGCAGAATGGATAAAATTCTTTTTCTCATGGAAGTGACCTCATTAAAAGATATAAAAAGATCTTTTTGAAGATTTCCTAATTCTAAATGCTTAATATAATATTCAGTATCATTTACAGCATCAAACCGCTCCAATAAAAAATTGTAAGTCAGACACTTGGAAATGCTTTGTTTGTTTTTTTCAGCAAGGTTGATTTTAGAAAGTACAATAAACGAATTATCCGGAGTATCTATAGATATTTTTAAAGGGTCATCAAGCTTCCCTGAAATGCTTATTTTTAAAGGAATTTTCGCTATACTTAATGATTCGATTTTATTTTCAGCAGTATTGATAATTTTTCTTTTTTCTTCATAATATTTTCTTTTTTCTTTTGCCAGTTTTTTATTTTCAGAGTCATTATTGATCCCGGAAAATCGTTTGATTGAATGATCCCGGGGATTATCAATAAACATATTTTTATGAATATTCCCCCGTAAATAGGAATTTGAAAAATCACGGTTAAAGACCTTATAAAGGTCAAGATCATCATTGTTCAGTTTGTTGTGAGCATAAAAATTATTGATTTGTTTTTTCCAGCAATTCACCACAGTATATACATAATCAAGCCTCTTAATTCTTCCCTCAATCTTTATAGAGGCAACCCCTGCATCTGAGATTTCCCTGAGATCAAAATAGGCTGAATTATCTTTAAGATTAAGGGGGAAATTTTTACCTTCTGAAGTGGTTACATATCTGTCCCTGCAGGGCTGGCTGCATCTTCCGCGATTTCCCGAGTTGCCTCCATGAACAGAACTCATATAGCAGATTCCTGAAAAAGAGATGCAATAGGAACCATGGACAAATACTTCAGTTAAAATATTATTTTTCTGTCCAGTTAGAGTTAAGGCTTTTATTTCATTAATATTCAACTCCCGTGCTAGATTAACCCGGGCAGCAGTCAGTTTATGTAAAAATTTTATCTGGCCCTCATTATGGGTATTGCATTGAGTAGAGGCATGTATTTCAAGGTCTTTAAAATAGGTGGATAATAAATAAAACAATCCTATATCCTGAACAATTATTCCATCAATTTTAGTATTGATGAGTTTGTTCAGCAGGTTTACAAGGTAGGGAATTTCACTTCCAACTATGAGTATATTAAGAGTTAGAAAAACTTTGCAATTGTTTTTATGGGCAAGATGCAAGATCCCATTTAAATCTTCAAAATTTATATTTGCTGCCCGGTTTCTGGCATTTAATTTATTCAGACCACAGTAAACAGCATCCGCCCCTGCTGCAATTGCCGCCTTTATAGAATCAATATCCCCGCCTGGTGCCAGTAATTCAATTTTTCTTTTCATGGGTATTTTATTTGTTGCTTATACTCTTCATAACGAGTTGTTCCAGTGCTTTCAAAGATTTGCGGGTTGTTTTCTCTTTTTTGATATTTCTCAGGAGTTGTCTAAGTCTTTGTCGTTCCATTCCTGGAAAGGCAGAGATAAACTCTTCCAGGTCATCCGGGTTACCCTTTAACAGCCTGTTCAGCCATATCCTGGCCTCTTTGTCCATTGCCGATTCCATGGGAAGATCGGCATTGGTTTGTAGCAATGCAAGGCGGATTGGTTTTGGATCCACATCCCGCATCAGGGCTCCGATAAACTGTCTCTGTCTTCTGCCTGCAATGTTCGATGTAATGGATTTCGCTTCTATCAGGGCATTCCGCAGAACATCGGGAATATCCATACGTTCCAATTGATGCTCGGGCAGTTTAATGAGTTCTACACCTAATTTCTGGAGTTCTTCAGCCTCTTTTTTTATCTGTGTTTTACTTTTGTCTTGAATGTTCTTTTCCATGTTTCCCGCCGTGAATAACTATTTTTATGAAAGAATTGTTTTAAATTTTTTCTTTCCTTTGATCCGATATATTGTAAAATCTCGATCAATGGTAGCGATTGTATAGATGTCGAGTTTTTCTGCTATATATACAAGACAAGAATCAGCAAAATCCATTGGTAAATCCCGATATTTTTCAGTTAAATCTTTCAACCGGTTAAAATCGTTATTTTGGATATTGTGTATTTCAACCGCACCTCTGCGCACCCATTCCAGAAAATCAATCTGAGCATTTCGATTAAAATCCAACAAATGAAGCGCTTCTGTTATTGAAGCAAGGGTCGTGATTAAAGGATATCTGTTGGTTTTGATAAAATTAACAGATTTTTCATGATACTTGTCTGATGAATCGAATAAAGCAATCAATGGTCCTGAATCAATTAAGATCTTTTTCATCCCCTTTTGGCCCTTATTTTATTCTTAAAGATTTCTTTTCGATTGGAAGACAAATTATGATAACCAGATGAATACTTTCCAAAAAGATCTTGTCCTGCCTCCCAGGCATTTTGTTTCCCAAGTTTTTTAAGATATTCAAGGATGCTTTTTCGGATTAAATCAGATTTTGTAAGACCAAGGTTCTTTGCTGTATTAGTTATAGCTTGCTCTAAATTGGGGTCGAGCCTTAATGTGATCATTTTTATCACCTCCGTAATACAAATTGTAATACAATGAAGGTGTGATGTCAAATAAAATAACCAATAAAATCAAGTGCGTTTGTTGTGTGCCCGGTATGGGCGAACTTATAATTTTCTGATAGAACTCGTCTGGATCGATTCCCAGTCAGATCCCGCAAAAGCCACAGGCGCCTATGCAGAGGCCGTGGAGTCAAAGGGTGTCCAGGCTGCCATGCTGAACTGGCACAGTTCTGTGGCAGCGGCTGTAATGGATGTTGCAGCTCAATACAAAGTACAGCATGTGTTTGGCATGGGTGCCGCTGAGATTGTAAATGAAAATTATAAATCAGATCCTGAAAAATACAGTTACTGGGCTGCCAAGGGATGGCCAATTCCAGGAGACCTTATTCCTGGTTATGCCGCTTCAAGTTTTTGGGAAAAATTTTACCCCTTCGATATTTTGAAAATCAGAGTCTTGTGTCCATATGGTACAATCAAAGCCTCTGGCTGTAGCTAAAATTATACTGTCGGCCATTGGAAGATTATAATTGAGGCTAAGTTTTGATGCTTCCATTGCTAAACCGGGAGTTAGATCTATTATCTTCCCCTTTTGCATGGCTGCTATCACTTGCAGAGCTTTGTTCTCGGTGCTTTCTCGTAATACGACTTTAAAAACTTCATAGATAGTTATCACAGGTATAATTAATGAAGTTTCATCTTCAATTGCACTTGAGAAATTATCAGCGTTTTGTCCATCAGAAAAGTATTCAAGCCATGCAGAGGAATCTATAATATTCACATTCGGTCTCCCTCACGCTTAAATTGTGTGTTGATCCCCTTGATATAACCCCTCAACTCAGAAATTGCACGATCTGGAATTAGTTCAATGCGACCATCATATTCAACTACATTCATTTTTTGACCAGGCTTAAGCTGTAAAGTTTCTCTGATTTGCTTAGGAATAACAACTTGATATTTTGGTGACACCGTTACTGTTTGCATGCGCCTCCTTTATCGTTCCATGTTTGGTATTACAATAACAACATCGATACTCAATGTCAACAACAGCGACATAAATAGTAATTTTGTAAGTCCAATTCATGGTTCACTAAAGCATTTTTTTAAGCTTGATTTTGATTTAATCAATATTTTATAGGTGTTTCCGTGAAGTCCTTAATTTCCATAAAGTTCGTTGAAAAAAAGAGAAAAAATGATAATATAAAAGGAGTTAATTTTTTTCAGGTTTCGTGGACAAAGAAAGGATGGTTGTGAAATCAAAAGCCCTTGAAATCAATCTCTCGGATACCAGAGCCGATGTCATGGTTGATGAAAAATATAAACTGCTGCTGGATATTTTTGACGGGTATGTGGGCATTTTAAACCGGTTGGAAATTTTTTTAAAAGAATTGTCCCATCCTTATCGTAACTGGAGCTTTATCATCAGTGAGGCAAGACATTTTGCCCTCCATTATTTTTATCTTTACAAGTCCCATCCTGAAGGTGGAAAAGCCCTGGAACTCTTTGTGGATATTTTTATCACAGGCTTTGAGTCCCTTGTGGAACAGGATGCCAGGGTGGATGCCGCAGATAATTTGATGCTTTTGATGCACCACATTGCCAGGGAATCTGGGAAAGAGCTGGAATCCTTTCTTAAGGTTTTGAAAAAAGGGGTGACCAGAATACATTCCTATGAAGAAAATGAGTTTTCTTTTTTTGTCTGTTCCTATTATCAGCCGGACAGACTTGCCCAGGCTTTTCTGGAAAACCAGGCACAAACCAATAATTTTGATTGGGATGACGATATTTTCCTAAATTTGAACCAGCTGCTGGTCAAGTTTTATCAGGCCTCATTTGCCTATTGGCTGGCCCAGGACGACCCTGTCCATTGGATGCGGGAAAATATTGATGAATGGAGACTGAACCCGGACATTCTGGAAAAACTGGACAAAATTTCCCATTTACAGCTGACCACTTGGCAGTCATCCCTGCAGGATCTCACCCATACCCATGACATGGGAAGTTATGAGACCACAGCCCAACTGGTGAGGTTGACAGGATACAGGGATTTTGTAAAAAAAATCAAGGAGATCCCCAGGCAGATTCTGGTTCTTTCCCAGGGCAAGACATATGGTAAGTATTTTAAGCTGACTTTTCTCTTTTATATTATCCATACACCCGGGCTTTCAATGATCCATCGTGAGGCTCTGGGTGATATTCATCGAACATTGATTCATCTTATCGGGGACCGTGGCTTTAAAAAGGATATCAAGATTGTTGACCAGACTTTTTCTTTGCTGAAAGAGCATAAGGGCAGGTATCCCACCACAGTACTTGAGTGTATCCAGAAGATCGGCGATGCAGTGTACAAGACCGATGAAATTGAATTGATAAATCACTTTATAGACAGGGCTGTTGACCATGGTTTCCAGTTTCCCATGATCCAGGGGACTGGTGATGACTGGCAGATCAAGGGGAATATGGCCCATGTGAAAAATATCAGGATTTTTCTTAATTTGATTGGCCAGCAGCCGAAAAAATCCAAACGCCTTTTGTCAGCCCTTATAGTTTCTCTGTCCATTGGCGGGGTTTTTATCCGGGACACAGATCTGTTTCCAAGGGATATAACAAAGTTTCTCAATTCCGATATCGAGCCGGTTTATAACCTGGTCAAGCAGCTGGCCAGACTTTTACCGGCCTTTTTCAATGAGATCGGTGCAGAAGGTCAGCTCCGGGATATCTCCACCCAGCTTGATGAGTCCTGCTACAGAAGGGACCGGTTGATTCATTTTCTGCGAAAGCAGTGCCACGTTGAAAGCTCCAGCAGGATTGTGGATTTTATTCAGCAGGTAATGATATTCTGGAAAACCCGGGACAAAACCCCTCTCAAGCCCTATGTTCCACCATCTATTTATGAGGATATCAGGCCCGGGGGCCGTTTTATTGAGGGCCCAAACAAAATTCTTTTTTCCCTTGAAACAGAAAAACTGATTCAGCCTGAAGATTATCTCATGTATAAACAGGAAGCCTTGGACCGGTTGATTGACAAAGTTGAGGATGTCCAGGATCTGGACCGTTCAAGGGTGAAGCTCATATTACGGTTTTATCGGCTATTGAATGAAAAATACGGGATAGGTCATCTGGAATTGAAAGAGTATCTTGCTTCTTTCAGGGCAGAGCATCTGCCCGATCCCCTTCAGGTGATTTCAGCCCTGGAAGAAAAGAATCTGGAAACCAAAATTGGATCTCTGCTTACCTATATGGAAAAGCTCAAGGAGATCATCCTTTCAGATAAGAGTTTTGAAGTAAATGAGGCCATTTATCATAAACGACATTTTGCAGTGGATATTCCGTCCATGTACGGCAGTTACAATGAAGCAAAGTTTGATGCCCTGGGATTGACCCTGCGCATTGAAAGCGTAGTCAATGTTCTGTTTGAAGACCTGGTCAATGGTATTGATTTACGGTTGATTACCAAACCTACCTTTGTCAAGATTTTCAGTATACTCATGCTGTTCAGAAAGGCATTGAGCCTGGATGGAATCGTGTCCAACAAGCTGGATACCCAGCTGGAGTTTTTAAAGTATTCCGTGAATATTACCACCTGCTCCTTTACCCAGTACCTGGATATTTTCAAGGGATTTACCCGGGCAGTGACCGATGCTGTAAATGGCCATTTCAATAATATCCATTCCACAAACCTGGTCCATATTGAATCCAGGGTGGGAAAAAAGAAGATCCTGGAAAAATACCTGCCTGGGGCCAATGCTGTTAATGGCAAAGATATGGACACAAAGATGGCCAAAAAAATGGACCAGAGGGTGGCAGATATATTTTTCAGGGATCGGATTGCCACATCCCTGGGTCTCCAGCAGATGGATGTTTTTTTGAACCGGATACTGCACACCCTGTTCAGGCAGTCTGAAAAACTTTCCCAGGACGAGTTGAGCGCCCTGCTTAATTATGATCCCAAATGTTCGGTTACGAATCTTGATGAAGAAGATCGTATTTCCAATAATATAATTTACCTGGGAAATAAGGGATGGAACCTGATCAGGCTCAGAAATCTGGGCATTGAGATTCCCAATGGGTTCATCATCACAACCGAGGTTTTCAAATGTCTGGATCTTATCAACAAATATCCCCCTGCCTCGGTGAATTTTAAGCAGCATGTTGCATCCATGCTTGCCCATCTTGAAAAAAAGTGCGGGGCATCCTTTGGTGATTCTGAAAATCCTTTGCTTCTTTCCGTGCGCAGCGGATCTTCCATTTCCCAGCCCGGGATGCTGGATTCTTTTTTAAATGTGGGAATCAATGAAGAAATTACCAAAAGCATTGCAGAGAAAACAGGCAATCCCTGGTTTGCATGGGATTCCTATCGCAGGTTTATCCAGGCCTATGGAATGGCCTTTGGCATCCAGCGGGATGCCTTTGATCATGTGATAGGCACCCACAAAGAAAGGCGCCGAATTTCTTTTAAACGGTATTTTACAGGGGACCAGATGAAAGAGGTGGCCCTGGCCTATAAGCAGCTACTCATAAATTCCGGGATTGATCTGATCGAATCCCCCATGGAACAGCTTTTCCTGGCCATTCACAAAGTTTTTTCCTCCTGGGATTCAAAACGGGCCAAGGATTATCGGCAGATCATGGGTATATCTGATGATTGGGGTACGGCTGTGACCATTCAGTCCATGGTGTTTGGCAATAGGTCGCGGCAGTCCGGTTCCGGGGTGGTTTTCAGTCACAGCCCCAAACTTCCCGGGGATACCATCCGCCTCTGGGGCGATTTTACAATTGGCAACCAGGGAGAAGATGTGGTGTCGGGCCTTGTAAAGACTATTCCCATATCGGAAAGCCAGAGGGAACTGGAGCAAAGGGATTCACCCATGAGCCTGGAAACCAAATTTCCTGAAGTTTACGAGCAGCTTAGAAAAATTATCCAGCAATTGATCTATAAAAATGGATGGAATCCCCAGGAAATTGAATTTACATTTGAAGGCCCTGAAAAAAAGGATCTGTTTATTCTCCAGGCCAGGGATCTTTCCTTGCGGGACAGGAAGAAAATAGCCCGGTTTAAGGCGGGTGACAGGAATCTTGCATCCTCCTGTCTGGGGCAGGGAATCGGTGTCAGCGGCGGTGCCATGACCGGCAGGATCGTCTTTACCCTGGAGGAAATAGACGGGTTCCGCCGCCAGGATCCGGATGCAAATTTGATTCTTATCAGGAATGACACGGTGCCCGACGATATTCTGGAGATTGATGCGGCAGACGGGATTTTAACTGCCAAAGGGGGCCTGACCTCCCATGCAGCTGTGGTGGCCTATAACTTGAGAAAAACCTGTGTGGTTGGGTGTGAAAAACTTGTTTGTAATGAGCAGGAAAAGGTGTGTGAAATTGATGGAATGAAGATGAAGGTTGGTGACTATATAAGTATTAACGGATACAAGGGTTCTGTATATCAGGGTGAAATTAAAGTAAATTTAATCTAAAAAGGGATGAAAAAGAGACATGAATACAGAGGAATTTAAAGTTCTGGGTATTAATGGACTTGGAAGAATTGGAAAATTATCGTTGTGGCACCATGCAGGCAGAAAATATTTTGACGAAATCGTGATAAATGTGGGCCGGGAAGTGGGAACTGACCTGAAAGATATTATCCATTATATTGAGCGGGATTCCACCTATGGCAGGCTGGAGGCTTATTTGAACGGATACCGGGCTGAACCTGTGATCACAAATGTGGATGTGTCTTCAGGCACCATGGAGGTAAACGGTGTTAAAGTGAAAATCCTGAAAAAACACAGGAATCCCAGGGATATTGAATGGGCAGATCACATGGCCAGTATTGTAGTGGATACCACAGGCCAGTTCCTGGACCCCAACCTTGGGGCAGATAATCCCAAAGGCTCCATCCGGGGCCATATTGAGGCAGGTGCCCAAAAGGTCATTGCCTCGGCACCATTTAAGCTGAAACAGGGTGCAGTCATGCCTGAAGATGCAGTTACAACGGTCATGGGAATCAATGACAAAGACTATGATCCCATCAGCCACACCATTATTTCCAATGCCTCATGCACCACAACCTGCCTGTCCCATATGGTGAAACCCCTGCTGGATGCCTTCAGCATTGACAGGGTGTTATCCGCTTCCATGGCCACAGTACACGCTGCCACAGGGTCCCAGCAGGTGCTGGACCGTCTGCCTAAGACCGGGGCCGTTGACCTGAGAAAAAACAGATCCATCATGAACAATATTATTCTGACAACCACTGGCGCTGCCAAGGCATTACAGCTGGTTATTCCGGAAATGGCCACCATCGGGTTTATTGCCGAATCCGTGCGTATTCCCACCTCCACTGGATCTTTGATCATCCTGGTGATGAATTTTCAAGAGGAGTTGAATAAAAAGCCCATTCGCAGGGATATGATAAACGAAATTTATAAGACAACAGCAGAACAGAATTCCAATGGCTATCTGGTTTATACGGGAAAACAAAACGTTTCCTCGGATATTATGGGCACACCCAGGGCTGCTGCCGTAATCGAGGGCCATGAAACCCATACACGGACCGGGTCCATCAACATTAACCTGGAACATATGCGTGGTATTGACAAGGATGTGCTTGACAGCATCAAGGACCATGTGGGCAGTATCCAGGTTACCCAGGCTGTGATTTACGGATGGTATGACAATGAAATGGCAAGCTATGTAAATATGCTTGGCGACCGCATAGTATCCATTGCGGAATCCCTGGAATAGGGGCGGGTTATGCCTGATTACAGGCGCTTATTTCCCCTTCTTTTTTTTATTATTTCAGCTGTGCTCTTCTTTTCTGCCGGGGCAAAGACAGGGGCAAATATCCAGTTTCAAGACCTGCCCTTTGCCCCGGGAGAGGAAATTAATTATATTGTCCAATGGCAGCAGATACCGGCTGGAACCGCCTGCATGAAAGTTCTTCCCCTTACCCGTGTGGATAATATTCCTGCCTTTCATTTTCAATTGTCTGCCAAAAGTAATAAATTTGTGGATATGTTTTATAAAGCAAGGGATGTCCTGGAAGGCTTCGTTGATAAAGAATTTTCAGGTTCACTATCTTATAAGCAGACCTCCATTGGCAAGGAAAAAAAACAAATCCTTGTTGAGTTTTTCCTGGATAAACATGAGGTGGTGTATTCAAATTTCGGGAAAAAACGGGAGCCAATTAAAATCCCTTTAAACACCTTTGATCCTGTGGCAAGTTTTTACAGGCTGCGTACCCTTGAATTTGAGGTGGGAAAAACCCTGAATTTTCCAGTCACGGACGGGAAAAAATGTTTTATCCAAAAGGGGGAGATTTTTAAAAAAGAAAGGATCACCACCCCCTCAGGAGCTTTTGATGCCTTTGTGGTGGTTCCCTCTGTGACCCATTTCTCCGGTGTTTTTGAAAAAAGCCGTGATCCCACTGTGCGTATATGGATAAGCGATGATGAAAATAAAATTCCAGTTCGCATCCAGATCAAGGTGGTTGTGGGCAGCATCATATTTGATCTGGTCTCT
>JAOZST010000119.1:0-4915 GCA_029939535.1 Desulfobacteraceae bacterium
ACTGGATGCAGATATAGTTTCCCTGGCAGCTGCGGTTATCCCTTCGGCATCCACCAAGGAAATCGCCTCCCATTTCAAGGTAACCTTGAGCCCGGATGAATTCTTTAAAGAAGCCCATGTCAAACTCAAACCCGTGGAGTTTTCAGCAGATGGTGTTTATCTTTGCGGAACAGCTCATTATCCCAAGCATATACAGGAAACCATTAACCAGGCCTATGGTGCTGCCGGCCGGGCCCTGACAATTTTGTCACAGGAGACAGTGGTGGCTTCAGGTTCCGTGGCCAGGGTAAATGAGTACGATTGCGTTGCCTGCGGTGCCTGTATTACTGCATGTACCTATGATGCCATTGAGTTCCATGATACTCCCAAGGGCAGTAAGGCCATTGTTAATCCCATTTTGTGCAAGGGAGATGGACTGTGTAATGCAAAATGTCCCACCAATGCCATTACATTGAAGCATTTTACCAATGATGCACTTTTGAGCCAGATTGATGCTGCAATAACAGATGAGCAGATAATTGAACAAATGGATGCAATCCTGGAAGAAGTCTGAAACGGAAGAAGTATGAAATGGAAAACGTCTGAAATGCCTGGAATCAATAAAATAATGGGAAAGATCAAAATTACGGTAATGAATAAAGCCGAAGCAATGAAAAGGGTTATGAACAAAGGAGGTTACAGGGATGAGTACAGGTCTTGAATTTAAACCGAAATTACTGGGTTTTGTGTGTCATTGGTGAGCCTACGGAGCTGCTGACCTGGCTGGAGTTTCCAGACTGCAATATTCAAATGATATGAGGTTGATCCGTGTTATGTGTTCCGGTAGAGTTGACCTGGATTTTATACTCAGAGCCTTTTCCAATGGGCAGGACGGCGTGTTTATCGGCGGCTGCAACTTGGGTGAGTGTAATTATGTGACCCATGGGAATTACGATGCACTGGCCAATACATATATGTGCAAGAAAATATTGGAAATAATCGGTGTAAATCCCCAACGCCTGAGAACCGATTTTATGTCCGGCGCCGATGGCAACCTGCTGGCCGAATATACCGATGATTTCAGCCGTCAGATAAAAGAACTTGGACCCCTGGGTACCAGTGAAAACATGGATACAAAACTTGTAAAGTTAAAGTTTGAAGCGGCCAGAAAACTCGTCCCTTACCTGAGACTGGTGGAAAGGGAACAGCTCCGGGTGCCCATTAAATCCAAACAAGCTTATACTGAGTTTTTTGAAAGCAGCCCGATCAACGATTTGTTTGATGAAATTTTTTCAGATAAACTGGCCGTCAGTCAGATTTTGTTACTTTTGGGGAAACACCCTCTTTCGACTGGCGATATTGCAGAGAAATTAGACTTGAATCCATCGGATGTATCCCGGCACATGATACGCTCATCCCGGCACGGTATGGTTCGGTATGATACAAGCAGCAATTGTTATGCACTGACTTAAGAAGAGGCAGCGCCATTGGATTTAAGAAAAGGAAAAAATTAGGAAAGCGGCTATGGATACGGATAAAATTGATCAGATTATTGACAAACATAACGGAGAAGCGAGCAATCTGCTTCAAATTATGCTGGATATTCAAAGTGAAAATAACTGGCTTCCCAGGGAAGTACTGGGAAGAATCAGTGAGCGCTTAGATGTACCGTTAACCCGGATACAGCATATTGCTACATTCTATAAAGCCTTCAGCCTGGTACCCAAAGGACGTCATAAAGTTCATATCTGTGTGGGCACTGCCTGCCATGTCCGGGGAGCCACACGTATTCTTGACACGGTGGAGGAGGCCACGGGAATCAGACCGGGTGAAACAGACCTGGAACTGAAATACAGCCTTGAAACCGTTAACTGCCTGGGCTGTTGCGCACTTGGTCCTGTCATGGAAGTTGATGGTAAGGTTCATGGAAAAATGACACCGGTAAAGACATCAGAAGCCTTAAAAACTTATGAGTAGGGGAAAACTATGGCGCGGTTAAATACGCCTGAAGAACTATTAAATTTCAGGCAGGAAATATTATCCAAAAGAGATCCGGACAATCCTTGTATTTCAATTTGTGCTGGTGCCGGTTGCGTGGCTTCCGGCGCAGATGAAGTGATAAAAGCGTTTCAAAAAGAGATAGAAGATCAGGGATTATCTGCAAAAGTGGATATCAAGGGGACAGGATGTCCCGGATTCTGTGAAAGAGGCCCTGTGGTGGTTATCTATCCCGAGGAAATTTGCTATCTTCAGGTTAAGGCCGAAGATGTCCCGGAGATTGTTGAGCAGACCATAAAAGAGAATAAGATCGTTGAACGCCTGCTTTTTGAAGACCCCGCTACAGGGGAAAAAGCAGTCAAGGAATCTGATATCTCATTTTATAAAGCCCAGCAGAGAACGGTTCTGTGTAATAATATAAAGATTGATTCCAAAAGCATTGACGACTACCTGGCACTGGATGGGTATACGGCATTGGCCAAGGCACTTTCCCAGATGACGGATATAGAGGTTTTGGAAGAAGTCAAAAAGTCCAACCTGAGAGGAAGAGGCGGTGCCGGGTTTCCCGCAGGGATAAAATGGGAAGGATCACGAAATGCACCCGAGCCCATTAAATATGTGATTGTTAATGCAGATGAGGGTGATCCAGGTGCATTTATGGACAGGGCACTTCTCGAAGGAAATCCCCACTCTATATTAGAAGGATTGATCCTGGGTGGTTATGCCATTGGAGCCCAGGTCGGTTATTTTTATGTACGGCAGGAATACCCCCTGGCAGTAGAGAATATAAATCTGGCCATAAAACAGGCAGAAGCCTATGGTCTGCTGGGCAAAAATATCCTGGGCTCGGGCTTTGACTTTAAGGTCGTTGTGCACCAGGGAGCCGGCGCCTTTGTCTGTGGTGAATCCACAGCCCTGATGACATCCCTTGAAGGCAAGGCAGGAGAGCCAAGACCCAAGTATGTCCGATCCAATGTCAAAGGCCTCTGGAACAGGCCCAGTGTGTTGAATAATGTGGAAACCTGGGCCAATGTACCCCATATCATCAATAAGGGTGCAGATTGGTTTATAAAGCAGGGGACTGAATCCAGCAAAGGGACAAAGATTTTTTCCCTGGTGGGTAAGATCACCAACACAGGGTTAGTGGAAGTCCCCATGGGCATGACCCTGAACGATATCATTTATAAAATCGGGGGAGGGATTCCCAACGGAAAAAAATTCAAAGCTGTCCAGACCGGAGGGCCTTCCGGTGGATGTATTCCTGAGAGTTTACTGGACCTTCAAGTCGGTTTTGATGAACTCACAAAGGCCGGTTCCATGATGGGGTCCGGCGGGATGATTGTTTTGGATGAAGATACCTGTATGGTGGATGTTGCCAGGTACTTTATTAATTTCCTCACCGATGAATCATGTGGAAAATGTGTTCCCTGCCGGGAGGGATTACGGCAGATGCATAGGATTCTGACCAATATTACCCAGGGCAGGGGAAAAGAGGGTGATATCGAACTGCTGGAAGAACTGTCCGAGACAGCAGTTGAAGCATCTCTATGCGCACTGGGAAAAAGTGCCCCAAATCCGTTTTTAAGCACCTTGAAATACTTCCGGGATGAATATGAAGCCCATATTAAAGAAAAAAGATGCCCGGCATTGTCCTGTAAAGAGCTGATTTCTTTCTATATTGATCCTGACAAGTGCAGGGCCTGTGGCATGTGCTTTAAGAATTGTCCTGCCGAAGCCGTTGATGGCGAAAAGAAAAAAATCCATATCATTGACCAGGACAAATGCACCCGGTGCGGGACCTGTCTTGAAGTCTGTCCCACAAAATTTGGTGCAGTGACAAAGATATCCGGCGAGCCAGTTCCGGAACCTGTTCCTGAAGAGAAAAGAATGATAACCAAAAAGAGCTCTTCAAAAGAAAGTTAAAAAGGAAAGCCCAAAAGGGAGCAAGTAAAAATGAGTGAGATTCAATTAGAAATTGATGGAAAAAAAGTTACGGCAACCAAAGGCATGACCCTTCTTGAGGCAGCCCAAAGTGCGGGAATATTTATACCCACCCTGTGCCATCATGAGAAACTGGAACCCTTTGGAGGGTGCCGGCTTTGCATCGTAGAGGTGGAAGTTAACGGATGGACAAAGCTCGTTGTTTCCTGTGTGTACCTGGTTGAGGAAAATATTATTGTCAAGACCCGGTCTGAGAAAATTGATAGAATCCGTAAAACCATTATAGAACTTTTAATGGCCCATGCCCCTGACTCACCTAAGTTAAAGGAACTGGCCCTGGAGTATGGAGCAGCCAGCGACCGGTATGAAATGGATCCATCCTTCTGCATCCACTGCGGTCTGTGTGTCAGATATTGTGCTGAAGTTGCAAAGAAGAATGCCATCGGCTTTGTTGACAGAGGAATTAATAAAGAGATCAGTTTTATTCCGGAAATAGCGGCAAAAGAGTGTAATGACTGCAAGGAATGTTTCCCTCTCTGCCCCACATCCTATCTTCAGGCTGCCTTTGTTTTAGCTCAATCCCTGGCGTTTCCTGAATCAGTGCCTGGCGGCAAAGCCAAATAGGCAAACCTAAACTGGCAAAGATGTACCACCGTTAATAATGCTGCGATTGAATTTGGATTGTAGATAAGGTCTAACCAACAGCCGTGCCCTGGCAGGCACAACAAAGCATGAAAGTTATGAGTATTGAGGCATGAGTTATGAGAAAAAATTGCAATATTCCAATTTCACTACTCACTACTCAAATTCCATTGCTTTTATATCAATATTATAAGGAGCCAGGAAGAGTTGAATGCAGGCAGAAACACTGAATTTTATCAAGCAATTTATTGTGAAAAAGGAGACTGCCAAGCCAGTTCCACTGACCAAACCAGCCCCTTAGACCAAAGCAGATCCCTGGAATTGATAGGAGAGGAACCCCTTTTAATTCATTTTG
>JAOZST010000119.1:5015-11435 GCA_029939535.1 Desulfobacteraceae bacterium
GACCAAAGCAGATCCCTGGAATTGATAGGAGAGGAACCCCTTTTAATTCATTTTGATGAAAAGCCCTATTCCGTTGTGATGAGAACACCGGGAGAAGAGATTTTCCATGTTGCAGGCCTCTGTCTCGGGGAGGGAATTGTAGATTCCATGGAAGATTTTAAGACCATTGGATATGATCCTGAACTGGACCCCAATATTATCGATATCTGGCTGACACCTGAACGGGAAAAAAAAATTCAACATATTTTAAATAGAAAAACCTATGTCAGTCAGACCAGCTGCGGTATCTGCGGTAAAAAAATGATAGAGGATCTGAATTCTGTATTAACCCCGGCGGAAAATGGTTTTAAAATTGACATTAACCAGATCTTTGAATGTGTTGCAATGCTTTCCAAGACTCAAAACTACTATCCCAGAACCAGAGGATCCCATGCAGCATTGTTATTTGATCATTATTTGAAAATGATCTCTTTTGCCGAGGATGTGGGCCGCCACAATGCACTGGACAAGGCCATTGGAAAAGCACTCATGAAAGATAAGCTTTCATCGGCAAATCTTCTTGTCTTATCTTCTAGAATCAGTTATGAACTGGTTCAAAAAGCTGCCAGAGCAAATGTGCCCATGATTATCAGCAAATCAAGGCCCACAGCACTGGCAGTAAAGATGGCAAAGGCACTTAACATGACCCTTGTCTGTGCTTTTGAAGCATCAAAATTATTGATACTTTGCGGTAAAGACCGCATCATAAGAGAATAAAAAAATGACTGAATAAAAAAATATTTATTAAAGAGGAGGATAAATTGAAAATTCTCACAACCGTAAAAAAAGTAGTTGATGTGGAATTGAACATCCATTTGGAAAACGGTAATATTGTTGAAAAAGGGCTGCAGTATGTTATTAATGCCTGGGATGAAAATGCAGTGGAAGCCGCTGTTCAGTTAAAGGAAAATAACGGAGCCGAAACAACCCTGGTGAGCGTTGGCGGTGGTGACAACACGGATATGATTCGTAAGTGCTATGCCATGGGAATTGACAACGGAATTCTTATTGATGATCCAGCACTGGCAGGCGCTGGTTCAACTGTTTTTGCCAAAGTGCTGCAGAAGGTTTTTGAAAATGGTGAATATGATCTGGTGATCTCAGGGAAACAGGCCCAGGATACAGACAGCGGCCAGACCGGAATTATGCTGGCCCAAGCCCTGTCCCTTCCCTGTGTCAGTAACGTGATTTCCATTGAAGTAATAGATGATCAGAATATTAAGGTTTCCCGGCTGGGGGATGCTGGAACGGAAATAATTGAAATTGAACTGCCTGCCGTGGTAACGGTTAGTGATAGTATTAATGAACCAAGGCTTCCTGCAATGCGGGGCATCATGATGGCCAAGAAAAAGAAAATCCAGGTCATGGATCTGGCTGCCCTGGGAACATCTGCTGAAGAGGTATGCGGCAGCACTCCCAACTCGGAAATTGTTGAATTCATGGCATCCAAATCCCGCCAGGCAGGACAGAAATTCGAGGGTGATGCTGCTGAAATCACAGCCAAAGTAGTGGATCTTCTGGTCAATGAAGCAAAGGCTTTATAAAAGACATCCTAGGCATACCCTAATTTTATATAAAGAGTTTATATAAGGAAAATAATATTATGGCTAAAGTACTTGTAATCGCAGATATCAAACAAGGTGTGCTCAAAGGCAGCACAACGGAATTATTATCAAAAGCCAGGGCCCTTGGTGCAGAAACAGCAGTGGCGGCCATTGGAGCCAATATAGAATCTTTAGCTGCTGATCTGGCAGCTGCAGGATCCGATACCCAGTACATTGCAGATGATCCCGGGCTTGAACTTTTTTCAGCTGGCCCCTATGCTGCCTGTGTGGTGGACGCTGCAAAACAATTTGAAGCCGATATGATCTGGTTTGGTTTTTCCGAGAGTGGTAAGGCTGCTGCTCCAAGAGTTGCCGCACAATTAGAGGCTGCCTGTGCAACTGAAATAACAGAGGTGGACATTGAAGGCGATAACATTCAGGTTGTCAGGCCTGCCATTGCCAATAAAGTTTTACAGCGCATCAAGGTGAATACAAAACAATTGGTGGCAGTGGTAAGGGCAGGTGCATTCGAAGCAGACCCTGATGTCACGGGTATTGAAAATGTTATTAAACTTCCTGCCCCGGCCCCGGATTTAAAGGCTGTGATCAAGGAACTGGTTTTAGATGCCAGCGGTGAAGTTGATCTGGCCGATGCCGATATTGTTATTTCAGTGGGGAGGGGTGCCAAGGACCAGGCCGGTGTAGATCTTGTCAAAGAACTGGCTGCAGAACTTGGAGCAGGATTTGGATCTTCCCGAGCCATGGTGGACAGCGGTCTCATGGCCCATAATAAGCAGGTGGGACAGACTGGAAAAATAGTTGCTCCCACCCTTTATATGGCAATGGGTATTTCCGGAGCCATCCAGCACCTTGCGGGAATGAGCGGTTCAAAAACCATCCTGGCTGTGAATAAAGATCCTGAAGCACCCATTTTCAATGTGGCTGACTATGGTATCGTTGGAGATCTTTTTGAGGTAATCCCGGTTCTCCAGGAAGAAATTAAAAAAATTAAAAGTTAGGATAAATTATTATGAGTCCTCTTTTCATGTCCATAATCCTCATTGTCGGCCTGGGGATTTTCGGCCGAACAATGTATTTTAAAATCCAATTACTCATGGCTCTGGAGCCCACCAGCCGGGCCAGCCATGTTAAGGAAAGGCTAAAGAACCTTGTAATTATTGCTCTGGGCCAGAAGCGTCTGGTTGGAAGAAAAAAAGAATGGGCTGCAGGTTTCATGCATGCCATGATCTTCTGGGGGTTCTGCATACTTTTAATCCGAAGCCTTAATCTCTATGGAGAAGGCTTTGTAAAAGGTTTTCAGCTGCCTTTATTCGGCGATGGGTCCATACTTGGATATCTGTATATTGCCTTAAAAGATTTAATGGAAGGCATTGTTCTAATAATGGTGATTTATGCCTTTTACCGCAGGTTGATTGTAAAACCTGCACGCCTGCACAACACCTGGGAAGCATATTTTGTCCTGGGCATGATCGGGGTACTCATGATTTCCGATCTCCTGCTGGATGGGGCCCGGTACAACCTGATTGTATTGCATAATAATCCCGGGCACCTTCATTTTTTTAATAATCCTTCATATGGTTCCGAGTTTGTATGGACACCTGTTGCCGTGGGAGCAGCTTCCCTTATTTCCGGGCTGAGTGCAAGTGCCAACCAGGGTATCCTTGTGGTGATGTTCTGGCTGCATATCATAACCCAGTTAACCTTTTTAAATTTTCTGCCCCTGGGTAAACATTTCCATGTGATCACTGCTTTGCCCAATGTGTTCCTTAAGAACCTGGGGTATCCCCATGAAAAAACCAAACTTCTGGACCTGGAAGATGAATCGGTCTGGGAAGATGAATCCCTAGGGATAAACCATATCCACCAGCTTAACTGGAAACAGGGCCTGGATCTTTACACCTGCACCGAGTGCGGCCGCTGCAAAGAGGTTTGTCCAACCTACACCACGGACAAGCCTTTAAATCTCCATGACGTCAATGATACATTAAAGGCCGAATTATTTGATAATTCAGAGAATATTATTAAAAGAGCAAAATTGTCTGCCACCCTCCAGGAGGATGGAGATGAGGAAAAGAATGAAGAGATCAAAACCCAGATGCTCGAGCTCAACAGCAAAAAACAGCTTATCGGCGATGTTATTACGGTTGACACGCTATGGGCCTGTACAACCTGCAGGGCCTGTGAAGAAGTTTGCCCTGTAACCATTGAACAGGTGCCCCGTATTGTAGCCATGCGGCAGGGCCAGGCTCTCATGGCTGGTGAATATCCCCAGGAGTTGAACGTGGCTTTTAAGGGGCTTGAGCGTAATGGAAATCCCTGGGGCATAGGTTATGACAAAAGAGCTGACTGGGCAGACGGGCTGGATGTGAAAACAATGGCAGATGACCCTGATGTGGAATATCTGCTCTGGGTCGGCTGTGCCGGCTCCTTTGACGATCGAAGTAAAAAAGTATCCATCAGTCTTGTCAAAATCCTGCAAAAAGCCAATATCAGCTTTGCGATTCTCGGTGTGGAAGAAAAATGCACAGGCGATTTCGCAAGGCGGGCCGGTAATGAAATGATGTATCAGATGATGGCCCAGGAAAATATTGAAACTCTGAACAATTACAAGGTGAAAAAAATTATTGCGGCCTGCCCCCATTGCCTGAACACCCTTAAGCATGAATACCCCCAGATGGGTGGAAATTATGAGGTGATCCACCACACCCAGTTCATTGATGAGCTCATAAAATCCGGCAAAATCACTGTAAACAAATCATTCCAGGAATCACTGACCTACCACGATCCCTGCTATCTGGGGCGGTATAATTCCGTTTATGATCAGCCAAGATCCATTTTGCAGTCCATATCAAAAGACGGCCTCAAAGAACTTGACCGCCATGGTCAGGAAAGTTTTTGCTGCGGCGCAGGAGGTGGAAGAATGTGGATGGAGGAGACCATTGGTAAACGAATCAATGTTGAGCGGGCAGAAGAAATTGTTGGCAAGCAGGTGGCAAACGTGGCCGTTGCCTGCCCCTTCTGCCTGACCATGATCGAAGACGGCATGAAGGAACTGGACAAAGACGAAGAAGTCAAGGCCAGGGACATCGCAGAACTTGTAGCAGATAATATGGCTTAGTTTTTTTTCTGCGCCATCCAATCATAAACCATCCCCCGGATAAATGTTCTACCTTCGGGGGATGGTTAAATTCGTCCGGTTAAAAAAATCTAAATTCAGGGTTTACCCTGATTGCTTTTATTCAAACCACTTTATATAAGACTTGCAGTTATTAATTTTTCTGTGTCATCTTCATTCGCGGGAATGTAAGCGAAGGTGCGGAGTTGTAAGTTATTCCCATTACAGATCCAGCGGGCTCTTTGATTCTTTTAAAGTCCGGGATTTAATTGTGTGGGTATAGATCATGGTAGTCCTGACGTCGCTGTGTCCAAGAAGCTCCTGGATGGTCCTGATATCATAATTGGCCTGGAGCAAATGACTTGCGAAACTGTGACGAAAGGTATGGGCAGAGGCTCTTTTCAAAATTTTTGACTTTTTCACAGCGCTTTTGATTGCTTTTTGAACATGGGTTTCATGCAGGTGATACCGCCTATACTCATTGGTCTCGACAACAAAGGTCAATTCTTTAGCAGGAAAGAACCACTGCCATACCAGCTCCTTCGGTGCATTTCGATATTTTTTTTCAAGCCTGTCAGGAACAAAAACCCCAGAATAATCATCCTTTAAATCTGTATCATGCAAAGAGATGACACGGTTTGTCTGGTTTTTCAAATCATCACGAATAGAATCCGGAAGCGGAACAGTCCGGTCTTTTTTCCCTTTCCCATCATGAATCGTCAATACATGGTGATCGAAATTAAAATTATGAATCCGAAGATTCATGCACTCCCCTAATCGAAGGCCACACCCGTATAAAAGTTTTACCACAAGATCGTAAGGATAATTTAAGTTTTTAAGGATGTGATCAACCTCTTCCCTGGAAAGTACAACCGGGATATAGGGTTTTCTTTTGGCCCTGATAACACCTTGCATTTTTCCGAACTCTTTTTTCAATACATGGCGGAAAAAGAACAGCAAAGCATGAAATGCCTGGTTCTGTGAAGAAGCAGATACCTTCTTTTTTACTGCAAGAAATGTTAAAAATTCCTTAACATCAGCAGGTGTCAAAGACTCAGGTAGTTTGTCTTTTGTAAAATATCGAAGTTTTTCTGTCCATAGGGAGTATGCTTTCAATGTTTTTTTAGAATAGTGCCGCAGTTCAATTTCATTTTTTATGGAATTAATTGCAATCACCCAGGGAGCAGCTTCTACAGTTGAATCATAGGTTATCATATTCTCGCAGACCCCAGGAGGAAAAATCTGGGGATCAGGCGGATTTTTTGATCTTTCTATCCCGGAATAATATAGCTGGACAGCTTTTTTTGCCTGAGATCGTTGAGATGGTGTCTGCTGTTTTATTTCCAATTTTTTCAGAAAAAGCAAAAGACTTTTTGCATCTGTATACGAATGTGCATATTTTTTGCAAAAATCCAGATAATACCGAAGCCACTTTTTGCAATGGCTGTATTGATCCGGTGTTATATCGCTGTTCGCCAACAGCAGGCTATATTTTTTTTGAAGCGCCTCAGGTATTTTGATCATGGTATCAAATATCGATAATGTTCAAATTTGAGTGTTATCCAGTTAGAATTTTTATACTTGACTTCTGAATTTTTGTCAATCTATAAATAAATTGAAAGTTACACAGAACCACACAAGGACTTGTTAGCCTCTAAAAGCAACAGGTTCATCGCTGATAATTAAACATAACCTGCTGGA
>JAOZST010000290.1:0-3018 GCA_029939535.1 Desulfobacteraceae bacterium
TGGGTTTATGGTTGGCCAGAATATCAGCGGCTTTTTCAGCAGCTCGTTCTGCCATGTGTTTACCTCCTTTTCCAAGCCAGCGATCATAATTTGCCCGCTCGATAATATGGGGTGCAGATGGAAGTGTCCGCATGTATTTCATGGTATGAGCCTGCATCAGATGGTCACCACCGGATCCTACCGATTTGATCGTATCTATTGCAAGGGTCTCATCATTCACAACAATTCCCTGCATCACTTTGCGAACCATTTTAAAAATATCATTATCAATCACCAATTGGGCATAACTGAAAATCAGTCCTGAATCCAACATTCCAGCACCGTAAATCAGGTTTGAGCCCGCATTTGCCGCACACATGGCAGTCAAGGTTTTTTCATGACCTGCCTGGGCATCAGGCACTTTTGAATCAGCCTAGCCACCGGCAGAAAAACTCGGCAGCATATATTTCTGGGCAAGTACTGGTGCAGCCGCATTTAAAAGACCGCATTCAGGAGATCCCACTGGAGTTGTTGTCAGTTTCAGATCAAAGGCCAGGGAAGAACACCCATAAATCACCGGAGCTCCTTTGCAGGTAAGTTGATGCAGTACAATGGCTCCCAATATCTCACAATTATGGGTAACCAGGGAGCCTGCAAGGGTGATGGGCCCGGATGCCCCTGCCATTACCATTGAAATCAGATTACACGGCACACCGGCTCTTGCACAGGTCATCACCCCGGTACAGCAGTTCACATCCAGGGTAAGCGGACTTGTGGGCGAGCAGTTGATGGTAAGAATAGGCTTGTCTCTTAATGCCTCTTCCCCACCCACAATGGCCTGGGCCATTTTTATGATTTTATCGGCCCGCCAGCCGTTGCCCGGTCCGTAAACCGTATGTTTTGATGTATTGGCAAAAACCACTTCTGCTTCATGAATCGGTGCCACATTATCCGGTGCATCTCCGGCGGTCAAGGACCGTTCACACACATTCACTTCTTCCATGGCATCGGTCAGAAGTGCTGCGTTGCCTACATCTTCATTCATGGACGGTCTTACCGTACCATCAGTTTCCATAACATTGACACCTTGACCAAAGGTACAGAAGTTGACCCGTTTTCCTTCCAGAAACACATCATGCTTTGGATCACGCCCGTATTGAACAATTTTCGGCGGTGCCGAACGGATGCAGTCCTCCACAAGATATTCAGGAAATTTTACAATCTTTGTTTTACGGTCAACGTTTGCACCTCCCCCCTCAAGAATATCCAGGGCTTCGTCACTTCCAACATAAAGCCCGGTCGTTCTCATGACTTCCAGGGTGGCAAGGTGAATCTTTTCAATCTCATCATCCACAAAGACATTAAAGCCGAAACCACCGGTTGCGACCATGTCTGAGGCGAGACTTCTTGTCACCATATCATTCTCCTTTTAAACATTATTTTTTTAAACATTGTTCAATTTTTCCCACCACTTGGTGGTCAATTTCTTCAGGTCTTTTTGTGTTCCTCCTTATGACTAAAATGTTTTTACATATACGTGTTCAAATAGATTTTTTTTGATTTATAAACTTTTTAAGTTCTGTTTCCATATCAGGATCAAGGGTTGATTCAGGACAGGTTTTAAGAATCTGTTGTACCTTTTGCCCGGCTTTCTGCGCCACATCCAAGGACCCTGATTCCTTCCATTTGTCATAATTATCCCAGGAAGAAATGCCTGGTCTCCATGTATTACGACAGCCTGCCATGGTTGTTGCATGGGTTAAAAAACTTCCCCTGGGTCCGATTTCTTTAATCACATCCAGCCCCAGATTTTCTTTGGATCGGGTCATACCTTCCATAAACCTGAGTATTCTTGAAATCATCTCCTCATCAAGGATAAATTTTTCAAATGAATTGGTCATGATGGAATCCATGACTCCCAGGCATTCATTAATAATACTGGCGCCCCCTGCCATGCACCCGAACAGATTCTGCATGGTCTCAAACCCTGACTGGGCATCTAAAACCTTGGCATCGGTGAGTCCTGCCATGGTCCGTGTGGGAAGATGATAGAGTTCCCTTGCCAGCTGTAGATTGGCAATATTGATAACATTGGATTCAGGAGAGCCTGTCACATACTGGCCATTCTGCATGTTGGGCACGGCTGCTGCTGGTGAATAGATAAAGGGTGAACCCGGGTTTACCAGCTGGCTGAGAACCAGACCTGCAAGAATTTCGGTATTCTGCATGACACAAACACCCCCAAAACCCATGGGTGCTGAAACACCTGCCAGGGAACAGGACAAAACGGCTGAAGGCTGGTTGAATCGAGCATAGGCAATAATGGTTTCCAAGGGAGCTGCATCATACACCAGGGGACTCAAGGGGTTGATGGACGCATAGATGGATGGATGATCCATTAAAAAATCCTTTTTGCCCATGGCAATTTCAGCCATATGAAAGATATTTTTTATTTCATCAAACCTGTTTACACCTCTTTTTAAGGGTTTGTCCGTGTGCCTGACCATTTCAAAAAAAATATCAAGATATCCGTTCTCAGGGTCAATATCACTGGGTTCAACCGGAAAAGCACCTCCGATATCACACACCTGGCTTGCCTGGGCCAGTTTATAAAAATTTATCAGATCCTCCATAGTCCCGGGACGTCTGCCACGCTCCAGATCCTGTGCATAAACTGCACCATTGCTGGGCTCAACATGGGTCCTTTCCTGGCCTTCACCCACAAGGATGGTTTTCTTTACATCTCTGCCCCAGAGTCTAAAGGAGGCCGGAGCAGATTCAATGGCAGATTCAACCAAATGCCCTGGAATCATTACACGACTGCCATCTATTTTTGCCCCATGGGTTTTAAATATCTGCAAAGCCTCTTCCAGTAAAAACTCAACCCCAACCTGATCAAGGACTTCCAGACTTGCCCTATGAACCCTGTTTAGATCCTGACTGCTCATCATGCCAATGTAGTTTTCCAACGCCATGATTCATTTCCCTTTATAATTGAGATATTTTTTCTCTTTTTATTAAAAGATTGTCCAGCCAGTC
>JAOZST010000291.1:0-3017 GCA_029939535.1 Desulfobacteraceae bacterium
AATATGTTTAAAAAGAAAATCCCCTCATGGAAAAAAGATACCGTATCCCCGGAGCTAGTTTTAAAAAAAATAGCTCCGGGTATGCACATTTTTATTGGTACTGGTGCGGCAGAACCCAGGACCCTGGTCAATGCCCTTATGACAGCCCAGGGATATTCCATGGATGACCTTACCCTGATCCAGCTGCTCAGCTTCGGGGATGCCATTTCATTTAAGGCTTTGGAGTCACAAAGATACAGGCTAAGGACTTTTTTCTCGGGCTGGGTCTCTGCAGAAGCAATCACAGCCGGGCAGGTGGACATGATCCCTTCCCGGTTTTCTGCCATTCCAGCCCTGATGAAGGAGGGCCAGATCCCCATTGATATTGCCTTTGTCCAGATCACCCCGCCCAATGATGCAGGGTATTGCAGTCTGGGCGTGGGCGTGGATGTGGCAAGGAGGGCCATGGCCCAGGCAGATCTTGTGGTGGGAGAGGTAAATGAAGATATACCCTTTACCCTGGGGGACACCTTTGTGAATATCAACGATTTCAACATGCTCATTGAAGCCAGGGTTCCTCCCTTTTATTTCCCCCGGTATCCTGTGGCCCCGATTTTTGACCAGCTTGCTGAAAATACAGCTTCTGTCATTGATGATGGATCATGCCTGGCCTTTACCTTTGGTCCCTTGTTTGAAGCACTGCCCAAATATCTTTCCAGAAAACGGAACCTGGGAATCCACACCCCTTTTTTTACGGATGCCCTGATGGAACTTGTGGAGAGCGGAGCAGTGTCCAACCGGCAAAAGGGTATGTTCAGGGGAAGATCATTGACCGCCTATGCCCTGGGCAGTAAAAAACTCATGCAATGGCTGGACAAAAATCCCATGGTTGAGTTCCAAAGCATTGAAAAGGTATTCAGCCCCATGGAGATAGGGAGAAACCGCAGGTTTGTTATGATTCTTCCGGTGCGGAGGGTGGACCTGGCAGGCAGGGTATCACTGCACAACAGCTCAGCCAATGTATCTGCAGGCCCTGGGCAGGTCTCGGATTTTCTTAATGGAGCTGAAATTTCCCCAGGCGGATATACCATCATGGTCCTGCCCAGCCGGAACCGGGATAATGTCCCTAATATCAGGCTTTCCCTCAATGATTCCCCGGATCTGCTCAGCCTGCCCGAATCCGTGGATCTGGTTATTACGGAATACGGAGTTGCCCATCTCCGGGGACGGACCCTGAGAGAACGTGCCCAGGCCCTGATAGAAATAGCACACCCCGAAGACCGGCCTGGACTTGTGGAAGGCGGAAAAAAAGAAAAAATCCTCTACCCTGATCAGATGTTTCTGGCGGACAGTGCCCACTTTTATCCGGCAGAAATTGCCACCCAGCACCGGTTCAAGAATGATCTCCATGTACATTTCCGAGCCATCAAGCCCTCGGATGAAGACCAGATGCGAAGGCTTTTTTATCGATTCTCGGACAAGGCCATCTATTACCGGTATTTCAGCCCCATTAAATCCATGCCCCATGCCAAAATGCAGGCATATATTAATGTGGATTATCGGGATATATTATCTGTGGTGGGCCTGGTGGGGGAGCCTGGAAATCAGACCCTTATTGCTGAAGCAAGGATTGCCAAATACCCTGATAAACCCTTTGTGGATGTTGCCTTTGTTGTTGATGAAGCATATCAGGGGCATGGTATAGCCACATTTTTATACCAGATGCTGACAAGGCTGGGAAAAGAACGGGGAGCAGTCACAATGACAGCAGATGTTCTGGCCACAAACCGGGCCATGCTCAAGGTATTTGAGAAGGGTGATTTCCCTGTGACAGCACAACTGGAAGGAGGGGCCTATGCCCTGAAAATTGATTTGACCCAATTGATCTGACCTAATCTATCTGATCAGTACCTCTAATTAATAATCACTATAAGTCTGCCTGGGTAACAATTTTGTTCCGGCCGGTATTTTTTGCCCTGTACAAGGCATCATCTGCACGCTTGATCATGCTATTTCCCGACTCATTCATGGCATAGACTGAAATCCCCATGGAAGCTGTGATAGATCCCATGTTCTGCCCTGATTCCTTGAGCAGCCACTTCTTGACTGACAAAACTTTTTGTATTTTCCCTGCCACTGCAGCAGCACCATCCAGGCTGGTTTCAGGCAGAAGAATTAAAAATTCTTCTCCTCCATACCTGGCAGCGATATCATTTCGCCGCAGCTGGCTCTTTAGAATCACGGAAAGCCCCCGGAGAAAACTATCCCCGACCAGATGACCATAGGTATCATTGACCTTTTTAAAATGATCTATATCCAGCATGATAATAGCAAAAGGAGCCTGGTTTTGTTTTGCCCTGATCCGTTCCACTTCAAAGCGCTTTTCCAATCCTCTCCTGTTTATCAGGCCTGTCAGGGCATCTGTTTCTGCCTCTTTCTGGGATTTTTCCAATTCCCGATGAAGCTGTTTTAAATCATCAGAAGAGACCTTCATCCGATTCTGGAGTCTGGAACCTGATTTCACAAGGGCCTTGGTCTCAATAATCATCTGATCTACAATTTTTTTTATATCTTCATAATCCCGAACTTTTGGAATCTCAACAGCCAGCTCTTTTAAGTTTGTCCCATGGCCTGAAAGTTCATCTTCTGTTTCCAGTACATGGCCTGTGATTTCCCTGAGCATGAGGTTTATCTTGGTCAAAAGCCTTGAAATCACCACCCTGTCTCCATCTGCAACAAATTTCTCATACAGGGTTTCAACATTCTTGTTGGTCAGGGGTTTGGCAGCTTCAATGGAAAGATCAAGGGCCTTTTTCAGTTTGAGATTTTTCCCAGCCACATACTCGTACCAGACCGTATAATTTATCGGAGTTGCTGCCAGGTTATGTTTTGAAATCAAGCCCAGGGTCAGACGTAAATATTCACCTGCCTTGCCTTTATCATCAGTGTAATTCATGGATATTCCAGGTTAAAATTAATTTTAATAAGAAGAATTGTTTCACAGATATGAATTCATGTCAAGCAATGATGAAAACGCG
>JAOZST010000292.1:0-3016 GCA_029939535.1 Desulfobacteraceae bacterium
CACAGCTTTGCCACAACAATGCTTGAAAACGGAATAAATATCCGTATGCTACAGGAAATAATGGGACATGCAGATGTTAAAACAACTGAGCTTTATACCCATGTCATGGACAAGGATATTTCCAGAATAAAATCTCCTCTTGATGACCTTGATTGACAATACTGATCTGTATTATCCTATTATGGGTTGGACGTCAATTTTTGTTAAAATATCTAACAAATATTGAAAATCCAATGGATACCCCCAATGAGCAAAAACAATTAAAACATGAACAGGATAAGGAAGACCAGGTGTTTACACATGATTTACCGACTGCGCACGTTTCTTGCTTTGAATATTTTCAGAAATAATTCAGGAATATTTTTAAGGAGAACTTAAATGAGTTTATCAATACAAAGCAATGTATCAGGCCTCCAGGCATTTTCAAAACAAATATCAACCAGTGCCAATAATGTGGCCAATGCACTTTCCGATGATTTCAAAGCAAGCAGGGCCATAAACACCCAGGGAGAGAACAAACAGGTAACCTCAACAATCACCCGGACAAACACTCCGGGGCCCCTTGTGGAAGACCCCTTAAAAAATGACGGGTCCCTTAAGGAATTGTCAAACACGGATATTGCAGAAGAAATGGTTCAGCAGATTTCAGCCAGCCAGGGATTCAAGGCCAATGTTAAAGCCATACAAACCCAGGAAGAAACCATGGGGTCGCTGCTGGATATAGTGGGATAGATGCCATGAACAGATATATCTCCATTCTCCTCATTGCTTTCTTTGGATATTTTCTGAATGGCTGTGCTGCACTTCAGACTGATTATGAAGCCCCTGCGGTCAGCATCACTTCCTTTAAGGCAATTCCAGAAGAAGGAATGGTTCCAGAGTTTGAAATAGGATTGCACATTGTTAATCCAAACCGATCTGCCCTTGATTTAAAGGGTATCTCTTATACCGTAAACCTGGAAGGCCATAATATTTTCACCGGTGCCTCCAACAAACTGCCCATGATAGAAGCCTATGGAGAGGGGGATGTTCTACTCCATGCCTCGGTGGATTTTTTTAACAGCCTTGGTTTTTTCACTGACCTTATCCAAAACCAGAAACGGGATAATCTTTCTTTCAGCTTGAATGTAAAACTTGATGTGGGAACCCTGCACCCACTCATCCGGATAAGCAAAAAAGGAAATATTTCCCTGAAGCACGGCCAATAGATTCACCAAAACAGGTTCACCAACAGAATAAATAAATGAAAAAATCCAAATCATGGCTCATACTGCCCCTTATCTTACTTTTTCTTAATGGTTGCGCAACCAGACAACACCAGATCCAAGCAAGCCACATCCCGCCCCAGCAAGAGACCCAGATCCAGCCGGATCTTTCCCAAAAACTGACAGACAAAAGACAGACCATTGTGGACCAGGCCATTGAAAACCTGGACAAACCCTATAAATGGGGCGGGCACTCACCCGATACAGGGTTTGACTGCAGCGGCCTTGTCGTTCACACCTACAGCAAAGCAGGCATCCGGGTCCCGAGAACAGCAAAAAACCAGTTTAAAGAAGGAAGGTCCGTACCAAAACAAGGACTCACACCAGGGGATCTTGTTTTCTTTAATACCCCGGAAAAAAAAACAGGCTTGCATGTTGGAATTTTCATTGGAAACAGCCAATTTATCCATGCCCCGGGCAGGGGCCGCAGGGTAAGGGTTGCAAGCCTTGAAAACCCATACTTCAAACAGCATTTTAAAGGGGCAAAATCCTATCTCTGATATGGCAGTAAATTCGATCATGCCCTGTCCCTTTTTAAAAGTTGATATTTTTTCAGCTTGCGCATCATGGTGGCTTTGCTGATCCCCAGCCCTCTGGCTGCTTCCAGAGCCGTGGGAAATTGGTTTAATGCCTTTTTAATGATTTTTTTTTCAAAACTATCCATCTGGCGGCCGAGGGTATAATGATTTTTGAACAATTGCCCGGAATCAGGGCCCCTTTTGCCCCTGGGTGGCTCCCCTGGTTCCAGAGGTATATGGTCCATTATATCCTGGCTTTCCGACATGATCATTGCATTGTTTATCATATTGGATAATTCCCTGACATTTCCAGGAAACCCATACCCGGTCAATTGTTTGTAGCCTTGGGGGGAAATATTTTTATTCATTTTGTATTTGTTATTGTAAAAGCCCAGGAAATGCTTTGCCAGAGGTGGTATATCTTCTTTCCTCTCCCGTAAAGGAGGGACCCTGATACTTACCGTGTTAAGCCTGAAATAAAGATCTTCCCTGAACTGGTTGCTTCTGCACATTTGTTTCAGATCCCGGTTTGTGGCTGCCACAATGCAGCAGTTGATCTGTCTGAACCTGGTTCCGCCAAGGCGAAAAATTTTTCTTTCCTCCAGGCAGTGCAATAATTTTGCCTGGATGGACAGGGGCAGTTCTCCCACTTCATCCAGAAACAGGGTTCCCCCCTGGGCAAGCTCAAACAAACCTGGTTTGGGAGTTTTGCCGGCACCGGTAAATGCTCCCTGCTCGTAGCCGAACAGCTCTGCCTCAAGAAGATTTTCCGGCAAGGCAGCACAATTGATACGGATCAAAGGCTTTTTTGACCTTCCACTGATATTGTGGAAAAAATTGGTCAGCAATCCTTTCCCCACCCCTGTTTCCCCCAGCAGCAACAAACTGTCCAGATCAATTCTGGCACACCTGGAGGTTAAATTCAAAATTTGTCTCATTTTCAGGCTGTTGGCAATAATTGGATCCCTGCCTTCGGACCTGATATTCAATTGCCTCACCTCTTTTATCAACTCTTTTTTTAAGGCCTTTTCTTTTTCCAGTTGATTTTCCAGTCTCTTTATCTGGGTGATATCACGTTCGTTTTGAACCACATATCGAATCCTGCCTTGATCATCAAAAATCGGAGTGCTGGTATTTAAAATACTTTTATTATCAAAAGTTTTGTATATTCTGGTTAATTTTTTTCTTTTTTTAATGACCTCCATTGCCGTTGAAACATCATAATA
The DNA here is from genome assembly GCA_029939535.1 of Desulfobacteraceae bacterium. Lineage (GTDB taxonomy): Bacteria > Desulfobacterota > Desulfobacteria > Desulfobacterales > Desulfobacteraceae > NBML01. Next base: position 3,010 of record JAOZST010000292.1, read on the forward strand.
TTTTTCA
>JAOZST010000293.1:0-3007 GCA_029939535.1 Desulfobacteraceae bacterium
AAAATAAAACCATTACCCTGTTCATTCAATGCCTGGTGGACAGCCTGTACCCGGAAGTGGGACAGGCCATGGTCACTCTGTTTAAAAAACTTGATATCCCCTTTGAGATCCCCCTGAATCAGACCTGCTGCGGCCAGCCTGCCTTTAATTCAGGGTATCGCAAAGAAGCTGCAAAAGCAGCAAAACGATTCATAGAGATATTTGAAAATGCAGAAATCATTGTCTGCCCTTCAGGGTCATGCGTGGACATGGTAAAGCATCAATATCCCATTCTTTTTAAAGACGGGTCTTTATGGCAGGAACGGGCAAAAGCAGTCAGCAGAAAAATTTTTGAACTCACAGAATATCTTGTGGATGTCTTTGAAGTTGAAGACGTAGGGGCCAGGTTCCAGGGAAAAATTACCTACCACGATTCCTGCCATTTATTTAGAAATCTTGGGGTGGCTGATCAGCCAAGAAAACTAATTTCCCATGTCAGTGGCATCCAAATGATTGAGATGAAAGACTCTGAAAAATGCTGTGGTTTTGGCGGCACCTTTTCTGTAAAATATCCAGATATCTCAACAGCCATTCTAGAAGAAAAAGTCGATAACATAATCGCCACAGGAGCCGACGCAGTGGTTGGGTGTGATATCAGCTGCCTGATGAACATCCAGGGAATGCTCACCCGGCGAAATTCACCGGTCAAGGCCCTGCACATTGCCCAGATTCTGGCAGGATAAAAAAGGAAATTATGTCTGAAATAAAAACAGAACTTTATAAACAAAATGCAGCAAAAGCCATTAAAAACCCGATTTTACAAAATGCTCTTTTTGATGTTCAAAACCGGCTGGGCCCGGCAACGGCCCTGGCCTATAAAAACCTTCCCGAAGGAGAGGGACTAAGACAAAAAGCCCATGAAATAAGGGAATTTTCCATCAACAATCTGGACATTCTTCTGGAAACCCTTGCCCATAAGATCCAAAACAGGGGCGGCAAGGTTTATTTTGCCAGAGATGCTGCAGCTGCCACGGACTATTGCCTTAAGGTGGCCAAGGAGAACCAGGTCAAAATGGTGGTCAAGGGCAAATCCATGGTCACGGAAGAGATTGGTTTAAACAAACTCCTTGAAGTCAACCACATTGAAGTCAATGAAACAGACCTGGGCGAATATATTATCCAGCTTGCCGGGGAAACCCCTTCCCATATTATTGCCCCTGCCATCCACAAAACCAGGAAAGAGGTGGCCCAGCTGTTTACGGAAAAACTGGGCATCCCCTATTGCGAAGACCCACCGGTCCTGACCCAGGCAGCCAGGAAAGCATTGCGCAAAAAATTTCTGGAAGCAGATATGGGTCTTTCCGGGTGTAACCTGGCATGTGCTGAAACCGGGCACATAACAACCCTCTCCAATGAAGGCAATATCCGCATGTCCACCACCATGCCAAAAATTCATATGGCTTTCATGGGCATGGAACGGGTGGTGGCAAAACTGGAAGACCATGATGCACTTTTCAGACTCCTTTCCAGGGGTGCTGCTGCCCAGAACATGGCAGGCTATGTCTCATATATTGGAGGCCCCCGCACCAAAAATCAACTGGATGGACCGGACCAGTTTCATCTGGTCATCATTGACAACGGTCGTTCCAGAATCCTGGCTGACCCTGAATTCCGGGAAGTCCTCCTGTGTATCCGGTGTGCAGCCTGTCTCAACGTCTGTCCTGCCTATGGAAAAATCGGAGGACATACCTATGGCTTTCCCTATTCCGGACCCATCGGTGCTGTGATCACCCCGCTTCTGGTGGGGATCAACCGGGCAAAGGATCTCTGCCAGGGCGAACCCCTTTGCGGTGCCTGCAAAAAGGCCTGCCCCGTGGATATAGATCTTCCCAGAATGCTTTTGGCACTCAGGGCGAAACTGGCGGACGGAGATGATCAATGGGAAGTTACCCGGGCCAACCCAGGGGAAAAGCTCATGTTCCAGATCTGGTCTTATGTGATCCAAAACAGGACATTGTATGAGCTGGCCATGAAAACAGGTTCAATAATTCAAAGAATCTTACCAAGAAAAAATGGTATGATTCCCTACATACCCTTTGCATTCAAGGGATGGACCCAGAGTCGTGACATAAAGCCCCTTGCCCGGTCCAGCTTTTTAAGTACCTGGAAAACCAAGAAAAAAGAAAAAAACAGGAAACCCAAACCATGACAGGGTCTAAAAATCAAAAAAACATAGACAACAATCAACATGAATTTATCAATACCATCCAAAAAGCTCTTGGAAAAGCATCCACCCTTTCCCCTTCTGAATTATTCGGCACCCGGCCAGAGGACCTTGAAACCAGGCTCAGGGTCTATGTCAACAAAAGCCAGCCAAACCGACAGGAACTGCTTGAGACCTTTATTGAGCAAGCAGGATTCCTCAATATGAAGGTCTTTGTAATGGAAAATATATCCCAGGCAGGCCTTGCCATCCAGGAATTGATTCAACAAACTGAACCTGAGTGGGGAACACAAAAATCTGTCATTGCCTGGCACCACCCCCTGGTTGAGCAATTAAACCTTAAAAAGAATCTGGCAGGCCATGATGTCACCCTGTTTAACACCCAGTCCTCTGGAGCACCGGATTCAAGGGAAAGGCAGGAGACCCGGAATCATCTGCTCAAATCCTATATGGGTATTACCTCGGCAGATTTTTGCGTGGCCCAGTCAGCCACCCTGGTGCTGAGAACATATCCTGACCAGCCCAGAGCTGTATCCCTTGTCCCCTCCATCCACGTGGCGATTATCAAAATTGATCAAATCATTGAAAACCTTGAAGAACTCTATTTCCGGCTCAAATGGGACCCCAAAGAGCAGGAACGGGGCTTGACCAATTGCATGACCTTTATCTCAGGACCCAGCAAAACAGGAGACATAGAACTTGTCATGGTGGATGGTGCCCATGGTCCCAGGCAAATGTTTGTCTATGTGATCATGGACTGATCAATCATGGACTGATCAATTAACTTTTTCCATAAGAGGATAT
>JAOZST010000017.1:0-33732 GCA_029939535.1 Desulfobacteraceae bacterium
CCCCTGTATTTATTCGGATTTCTTTATTGATTTTGCTGCTCCCAAGCTAAAATTTTGGAAGGTTGGGAAGGATCTGTTTGATATGTTCCGGGGTAATGGATCCTGTATTGAGCCGGGCTATTTTATGCCCGGGAAAATCCATGTTTTTAAATTCAAGATTCATGTCTTTTCTTTTCCTGAAATGCTCCATGCTGTGCTGGGCAATGGAACAGAAGGGGCATTTTTTCCAATAGCAGAGGTTCTCCAGGGTATAAATTGATTAAGGGTTTGACAATCCAAGCGGCGTATCATAAAAAGAATGGGTCTTTTTGATCTTTATATTATTATTTCAGTACTAATTTTTGGCAGGCAGATTATGAAAATCGGGTTTTTGATGGATGATGTAAGGCAGATTGATCCAACTTGGGAAACTACTGCCCATATCATGTATGAATGCAATCAGCGGGGGTATTCAGTTTATTTTCTGGAACCTCATGATATTTATATTCGTAAGAATCATGTGGTTGCCAGAATGAGGGATATAACGGTTTCACAGGACCTTTCCATTATAAAATACTGGGAAGAATTGACCCAGTGCCTGGACAATGAAGAATTGATTTTTGAAATTGTAACCGATCTGGATGTACTTTTTTTACGCAAAGACCCGCCACTCATCTATGAAGTCATGGAGTTTTTGGGTCCTGTCAATGACAAGGTTTTTATCATTAATAATACCATAGGTCAGATTAATGGAAACAGCAAAGCCTATAGCCTGAATTTTCCTGATATTATTCCGGAAACCCATGTATCAAGAGATCCCAGACGGTTGAGGAAGATAATTGATGATTTTGGCGGTGACATGGTGATAAAGCCTTTGCACGGCCATGGCGGTCACGGGGTTATCAAGGTTAGCAACCAGGACCAGGAAAATCTTAACTCTTTGATCAATTATTACGTCCAGGCAAGTAAACCATATCCGGAGCGAACTCCCATAATGGTCCAGGCGTATATGAAACAAATCAAGGATGTCGGGGATATAAGGATACTTCTGCTCAATGGGGATATTCTGGGTGCCATGGGCAGGAAATCTGTTTCAGGGGATTTCAGGACAAATGTCCATGCAGGTGCCGAGGTGTTTAAACATGTGATCACGCCAGAGCAGAAAAAAATCTGTCAAAGAATTAAACCCAGATTGATAAGGGATGGACTTTATTTTGTTGGAATTGATATGATAGGGGATAAACTTGTTGAGATTAATTGTGTCAGCCCCGGAGGGATTCCAAGGATTAATATGCTTGATAATGTAAAGCTTGAGTCAAAGGTGGTGGATTTTATCCAAAAGAAAATCATTGAGCGAAAACAAGGGAGAGATGGGAAGTCAATTAAAATTGCGGGCTGATGCCGGTATTAAATTTATTTTTATTGCAGGAATATTGGTTGCAGCCTCTTTCGGGTTTATTTCCTGCCAGAAATACCAGGAACCGGCCTTTTTGAAAATTGGACTTCCTGAAGAACCCAGGTCTTTGAATCTCTGGCTGGGAACCGATGCCAATTCCCGTAAAATTCTATCCCTGATCTATCAGCCCCTTTATCACAGAGATCCCCAAACCCTTGAAATAATTCCATGGCTGGCCCAGGAAAATCCTGTATTTGATAAACAGGCCCTTACCTATACCCTGAGGCTGCGAAAGGCTAAATGGTCTGATGGTTCAGAGTTTACCAGCCAGGATGTTCTGTTTACCAAACAGCTTTTCTTTGATTTTAAGATTCCCAGGTATTACAGCAAATGGAAAATTATCAAAAAGCTTGAAGCACTTGATGACCATACCCTTGTTTTTCACCTGAAAAAACCTTCAGCCATTTTCATGTCCAGGGTTATGACAGCTCCCATTGTATCCAGAAAAGAATGGGAAAATATTGCCAGAGAAGCGTTGACAAAGGAAAAACCTCTGCGCTCGCTCCAGGGCCATTCAGTGGAAATGCCCCTTGGCACAGGCCCTTTTACTCTGGCTGAATATAAAAAAGGGGCCTATATCCATATGCAGAAAAATCCTCATTTTTTCGGCAGGGGATTGAAAATCAGCAAATATGTGCTTGGGCCCTATGTGGACGATCTTTTATTCAGCATTTATGGAACCTCGGATGTGGCCATTCTTGCTTTGAAAAAAGGGGATATTGATTTTTATTGGTGGGATATTCAGCCGGGCTATATCAGGGATCTTAAAAAACAGGCCAATATTGATGTGTATTTTAATAATAAAAATGCTTTGTATTATCTGGGATTTAATTTGAGAAAACCACCCTTTGACGACAAGATTCTCCGCCAGGCAATTGCCACGGTGATTGATAAGGATTTTATCCTCACAAGGATACTCCAGAATTTCGGTACTCCAATGCATTCGGTTGTTCCATCGGGAAATCATTTCTGGCACAACCCGGATATCAGGAAATACGGGCTGGGAAAAGACCATGACCAGCGGATAAAAATTTCCCATGAAATGCTTACAAAGGCTGGATATTCCTGGGATATTCCTCCGGTGGACAAGGACGGTAAAATTGTAACTCCTTCTGATATCCGTCTGCCCAATGGGGAAAAAATGAAGAAATTTGTTATTCTCACACCCCCTGCCGACTACGACCCCAAAAGGGCCTTTGCCGGCACAATGATTCAGGAGTGGCTCAGGGAACTGGGGCTCCAGGCCTTTGCAAGGCCAATGGCTTTCACTTCCCTGCTGGATACGGTCAAGGGAAAACACGAATTTGATGCCTTTGTGCTGGGGTATGGAAAGCTGAACCTGGATCCAGATTATCTGCGGGCCTTTTTTTACTCTAAAAATGATAAGCCCAGGGGCTGGAACATGAGCGGTTATCGCAATCCAGAGTTTGACAGGATTGCCGATATCCAGAGAACCCTTATTGACAAGGAAAAAAGAAAAAAAATAATCTGGCAGATGCAGGAGATTATTCTGGAGGATATCCCTTATCTGCCATTGTATAACCCCCATATCATTGAAGCTGTCTTTAATGAGAGGTTTACAGGGTGGGTGGCCAAGGTGGATGGTATCGGAAATATGTGGTCTCTTTGTGTGGTAAAACCCCAGGAGTAAAGATTGAAGTGAAGGTTGGAGTGAAGATTTTCCTGACAGTTTTTAGGAAAATGGATTAATGGATTATATGTAATGAGAAATCAGATTTATATTTTGGGCAAACTAATTGAGATCCTTATTATTTTTTTCGTGATTTTAACGGCTTTGTTCTTTTTGTTCCGGCTGTCCCCGGGTGATCCCATTTCAAAGATGGTGGATCCCATGCTAACCCCGGAAGACATGCGCCATCTTATCGAGCAATTGGGTCTGGACAAGCCTGTGTGGGAACAATATGTAATCTATCTGAAGAATTTTATTACTGGCAATTTAGGGGTCTCTTTTCACTATGGAGAACCTGTTGTGAAGATCATCAAAGAAAGGCTGGGCTGGACTATTTTATTGTTTACCACATCCACCATCATGGCAGCCCTGGCAGGAGTTTACCTGGGAAAAATAGCCGCCTGGAATAAGGGGAGCAGACTGGACAATGTCATGTCCATCTCTGCCCTTGTATGTTATACCCTGTTCATCCCCTGGTTTGCCCTGCTCATACTCTGGGTCCTGGGTTTTAAGACGGGAATTTTCCCCCTTGGTGGTATTTTAACACCTGAACTCTGGGTTGGAAACAGTTCTGTTTTTATTCGAATAATGGATGTTATTCACCATATGGTACTGCCCCTGATGACCCTTTTTATTATTAATCTTGGCTCTTATCTTTTGTTAATGCGCTCCTCCATGCTCAGTGTGCTCAGGGAGGATTATATTATTACGGCAAGGGCCAAAGGGCTTTCTGAAAAAGTGATCCGCAACAAACATGCTGCTAAAAATGCAGCCCTGCCTGTGATTACCAGCGTGGGCCTCAGTCTTGCATTCTCCATTAATGGCGGGGCTTTGACAGAACAGATATTTACCTGGCCCGGTATTGGCCGGGAATTGATTTTTGCGGTGAGCAATAATGATTATCCCCTGGCCCAGGCCTGTTTCCTGTTGATTGCCCTGGTGGTTTTAATAGCCAATTTGATTGTGGATATCCTGTATGCATATCTTGATCCCAGAATCAGATATTGAAAAGAGTAAATAATAAGATGGTCAGATTAAGAGGATCAAATATTGACTGGTAGTTGGTTCGGAAAAAAGGTGTGACTATGCTGAAAAATCCATATATTCAACGGTTTGTAAAGGGATGGCATATTTTTATAAAAAATCCCCTGGGAAAGACCGGACTGATCATACTTTTTATTTTCATGGTCATGGCCATTGCCAGTTTTTTTGTACCCCTTATCAGCCCCATGTATGATCCCATGACCGGTATTGATCCCAAGATAAAGATTTCCACTGGCCCCAGCCTGATCCATTGGCTGGGCACGGACAATGTGGGGAGGGATCTGTTTGCCCAGCTTCTGGAAGGGGCAAAGGTGGCCTTTATCGTGGGCTTGTCTTCTGCTTTTTTCAGTATAGTGCTTGGAACCATTGTCGGTATGATATCGGGATATGCCGGGGGAATAGTGGATACACTTCTTATGCGTTTAGCCGATATTATCATGGTCATGCCTTCCCTGGTCATTCTGCTTATCTTGTCATCTTTGTTTGGGCAGTTCAATATATGGATCATTGTTTTTATCATTGCCATACTTCGCTGGCCTGCTGTTTCCAGGGTAATACGTTCCCAGACCCTTTCTTTGAAACAACGTCCTTTTATTGAAGCCTCGCGGGTGGCCGGTGCCTCCCATGTACGTATTATTTTTCGACATATCATGCCCAATGTGCTTCCCCTGGCGTTTTTATATATGACCTTCAGGGTCACATCTGCAATTCTTGTGGAAGCTGCTCTTTCTTTTCTGGGGTTTGGTGATCCAAGCCAGGTCAGCTGGGGGATGATGCTCCAATGGGTGTGGAAATCCGGTCATATGTTCCAGGCCCCCTATTGGCTGATCCCGCCCGGGATAAGTATTTCTCTGCTTACCCTGGCTTTTTATATGCTGGGCAGATCCATGGATGAGGTCCTGGACCCCAGGTTGAGAAAGGAGGGATAATCCTAAGATAATGGCATTACTTTCCGTAAACAATCTTACCGTTGGTTACCAGACTTCAAACGGGATGCTCAAAGCAGTGGACGATATTTCATTTAAGCTTGAAAAGGGAAGACCTCTAGGCTTTGTAGGTGAATCAGGATGTGGGAAGACCACAATCGGCATGACCCTGATGGGGCTTTTACCAGGCAACGCGAGCATCCTTGGCGGGACCATTGGATTTGAAGATGATGATTTAACAAAATTTAATGAAGATCAATGGAGAAATATCCGGGGCAAAGAGATTGCCATGATTTTTCAGGCAGCCATGAATGCCTTGAATCCAGTATACCGGGTGGATGAACAGGTGATTGAGGCCATTGTTACCCACCAGCCTGATATCTCTGCCATGGATTTGGATATAAGGGTAAAAGAGTTGTTTGATCTGGTTGAAATTCCCCAGAACCGTATGAAGGATTTTCCCCATGAATACAGCGGGGGCATGAAGCAGAGGGTGATCATTGCCATGGCCCTGGCCTGTAATCCCCAGCTCATCATTGCAGATGAACCCACAACCGCCCTGGATGTCATTGTCCAGGACCAGATACTTAAAGAGATCAAAATTGTTCAAAGGAAAATGAATACAGGGATGATTTTTATTTCCCATGATATAGCTGTTGTGGCATCGGTGTGTGAGGATATCTGTGTTATGTACGGGGGACAGATTGTGGAAACAGGCACCAGGGAAGAAGTCTTTGGCTCCCCCAGGCATCCCTATACAAAAGCCTTGCTGGGATCCTATTTGAGTCTTGACAATAAATGCGAAATCCATATTCCAGCTATGCGGGAAGCAGCTGATTTGAAACTTAAAAACGGGTATTGCCGATTTTCAGTAAATTGCCAAACCTGTTCCAGGGCATGTAAGACAAGGAAGCCGGATTGGATGCAGGTATCATCAACCCATAAAGTTTTTTGTTGTGAAGAAAGTGTTGTCAGGAATATTAATGACTAAATTACATCCAGCCAGGTCCCCTTTGATCAAAATGCAGGGGATTACAAAGGAATACAATCCCCAGCAGGGATTTTTTTCAGGGAATCAGAACAAAGTGCTGGCCCTGAACCACATTGATCTTTCCATTGAAAAGGGTGAAGTATTCGGGCTTGTTGGCCAGAGCGGCAGCGGCAAAACCACCACAGGCCGGCTTCTGGTGAAATTGGAAGAACCCACATCCGGTAGTATCCTTTTGAAAGGTATGCCCATTAATGGACTAAAGGGCAAAGCACTCAGGGATTATCGCTCCAGGGTCCAGATGATTTTTCAGGACCCCTACCAGTCACTAAATCCCCATCTTTCCATTTCTGAAACTATCCTGGAACCCCTGGAGGTTCACAATATCGGTAATGTAAGTACAAGAAGGGAAAAGGTGCTGGATACCCTTGAAATAGTCGGGTTGTCCCCGGGGCTTGGTTTTTATGACAGGTATCCCCACCAGATTTCCGGGGGACAGCGCCAGCGGGTTGCCATTGCAAGGGCCATTGTACTGAATCCAGAGTTTATTGTGGCTGATGAACCCACTTCCATGCTGGATGCCACCATTGCCATCCAATTGTTTAAATTGTTGACCCGGATCAGGGAAACCTACGATATGACTTTTCTGTTTATAACCCATAACCTGGCTGCTGCCAATTACCTTTGTGACCGTATTGCAGTGATCCATGAAGGGCATATTGTAGAGGTCAATACGGCCGAGAAAATTATTAAAAATCCAGAACATCCCTATACAAAAAAATTGATTCAGGTCCAGCCAAGCTTTAAATTTAACTCAAAAACAGGTGTATAAATTATTGGCAAACATAGTCGGGAGAAAATATGACAGACAAATTGGCAATCATAAAACAGATTCTTGAGGCAGACGAGGAAACTGATAAAAAGGTCCTTTCCCTGCTGGAGTCCATGGGAAAAACAACCAGGCCCGGCAGAAAAAAAATTCATATTGAAGAACGTGAACATCAGCGAAAGTCAGTGGCCCTGGATGCCAATATCAATACAGGAAAGGAACGAATCCAGGCCCGGGTTGAAGATGTTTCATTTTGTGGTGCCTTTATCCGTACGGAAAAAGAAATTCCCCTGGGAGAATCCATTGCCATTCGTCTCATCAGCCAGAATGGAGAGGAATTTGCATTTATTTCCGAGGTGGTGCGGGTTAACAGTTCAGGAATTGGTGTTTTGATCAAATCCATCAGCAACATTCACCAGGAAAGGTTCCATAAATTTGTTCAAAAATTGTAGGTCCCTGGTTTATAGTTACTTTATTTTAATACATTCCAGAGACTGCTGTATTCATCGGTCCACAGTTTAATCTCTTTTGATTTTTTTAGAACGCCACCAGATGATTTAATATTGGGGTCTGTCCAAAAAACATTGTTTCCTGTAATAAGAACCCATCTGGAATTGTAGTATTTTTCTTTAAAGGTTTCAACTACAATTGCTTTCATTTCAAAATGTTTGGTTAGAGCTTGAATAACCGGTTCAAAATCAATATACCTATTGGAAATATGTATGGCAATAATGCCATCTTTTTTCAGGTGTGCAAAATATAATTCAAAAGCCTCTTTGGTCAGCAAATGAACTGGTATTGAATCGCCTGAAAATGCATCAATGGCAAAAATATCAAACCTGTGCAATCCTTTTGACTCAAGTTCATTTTCCAGAGATAGCCGGGCATCCCCTGAAACAACGTCAATGTTTGCCTTTGAATCCTTAAGATAGGTAAACCATCTGGTTTTGGAAGCAAGCTTGATAACGTCTGGGTTGATTTCATAAAATCTTATATCATCCCCTTGCCTGCCATAGGCTGCAAGTGTACCTATCCCAAGGCCTATGACTCCGGCATTTATTTTTTTTCCTGATTTGCGGTTGGGATGGAACCTGAATGCCAGCCCCACACCGCTTTCTTTTATAAAATAACTTGTGGGCTCATATCTATGAGGATCAGTTGAAAACTGGAGCCCGTGCATTATTGAATTATGATACAATTTTGTTACACGGACATTATTTACAATCGCGTGGTCAAGTTGAAGCAGACCATAAAAATTACGAAAAGAACCTTTGGAATCCTTAATATTTGAAATTAGATCAATTGAAATTAGAAATGCAAAAAAAGACAGCAGAATTATTCCAGACAATCGAATATAATATTGCTTTAAAATTTTTTGCCCGAACAAAGCTATCATTGCTGTTACTGCACAAAAAATAAGTCCAAGGTGAAATTCCCAGAATCCTTTAAAAAAGACCGGTGCAAATATATTGACTAACAGTCCCCCAAAGGCTCCTCCACAGCCCATGGCCAGGTAAAATGAACTCAGGTGAGAAGATGGAGGTTTTGAAAAAAAAAGCCGGGAATGGCAGAAAACACAGCAGGCAAACAGGATTAAAGAATGGATTAAAATATTTGAAATAACATCAAAACTACCTTCAAGTTTTAAGCAAAGCCATGCAGCACCTAAGGCTATTATCAAGAATACCATCCATAATTTTTGGGAATTCATGGGGATATTGACAAAGGTAAAAACAAATGACAGCAGGTAGAGGCTTAAAGTTATGACCCACATGAATGGGACAGGTGCAATATCCATCGAAATTCTGCTGGTCACGGACAAGAGCATCACAGATGCAGCCGCAGAAAGGCATATCCAGTAAAGATAGGATTTTAAGCTGGGCTTACTATCTTTTGATGCACCTACCCCTTTACCCATTAAGTGATCAGTCTGAAAATTATGATCCTGGCTTATTTCCAGACAACTTTGGTTGACCTTGAATATTATCCAGGTAATAGAGATCGCAAAAATTATATATATGACAAACCAGTACATTGCCTGTTTATGCAATGGCCATGCCTGTTCAAAAAAAAGAGGATATGAAATAAGGGCAAGAAGTGATGCTGTATTTGATACTGCATAGAATGAATAAGGTGATTTTTTGTTGTTTATGCGGGCAAACCAGGACTGAATCAGCGTGCTTGTTGAAGACAGTAAAAAAAAAGGCAACCCTACACTTGCTGTCAACACAAAGAGAATTCGCATAACAGGCGAGCCCGGATATGGCAGATCTAAAACCGGTTCCGGCAAAATGGGTGTCCCCCAAACAGAATTTAAAAAAAACATGATAAGCAATATAAACACCAGCAGCAGCAGGTGAAAAAATAATTGAAATTTAATTTTAAAACTGCTGATTATATGGGCGTACAAATATCCGCAAACAAGCAGGCACTGAAAAAATAAAAGGCATATGTTCCATATGGCTGAACTGCCTCCGAAAAGGGGCAGTAAATATTTTCCTGTTATGGGCTGGACCTGGAAGAGCAGAAATGAAGATAAAAAAATAGGGATTATATAATAGATGGTGCTGATAATACTGGTATTTGCTTTTGGCTCTTCTCTTTTTACCCCTTTTGTTTTTACCATTGATATGAAGGGTCGGAGCTCGAGCCGTCACTGATCCTTAAACTGAAATCAGAAAAATATTGTTTGTTTTTCTTACTGGATTCGTAAAAAGCATGAATCCCTATTTCATCCGGTTTTTTGTTGTCAAAATCTGTTGATATCAGAGAATTATCCAAAACAGGCTGGGGATTATTAGTCTTCCATGAAACAATATTATATTTGTTGTAATCCCAGTCAATTGTCCCTAAAGGCATGGAATCAGGCCCCTGGATAAATCCTGAAATATGGTTTTCCCTTGTTTCACCCGAGCCTGTAAATTTTTCTTCAACCTTTACGACAATGGTTGCCCAGTCTTCCAGGTCTGATCCATCAAGGACACCATCAGATGAAGTCAATTTTTTATAATCCAGCAAAGATAAGGTATTGTTATTATTTATTTTTTCCCATAACACAATATAGGGATCAGAATCACTCATAATGGTATTAAATGAAGAATCAAGATTGACATTAAAGGGCCAGCTTGAATCCTCTGATTTAAAATAGGATATTCCGTAAGATCTTATGCTGTTGTCAGTCCACTCGGGATTCTGGGGAGACAGTCTGAATGAAATACCCTGCATGAAATGTTCTCCCTGTCCGCCTTTATCTCCTTCAAGCTTTATCTTGACCTGTGCTTCATAGCTGAGTAGTTCGTTATTTTCTGACCAGGATTGATCAAGATCTGGATTTTCAGGATTGACATCCCACCACCCAAGACTTAAGAGTATAGCTTTGAATATACTCCCCTTACTCCCCTTACTCCCCTTACTCCCCTTGCTCCCCTTTTTACCCTTGCCTTCTTTTTGATTTGTAAGCTGGATAACCCCTTCTCCCTTGCTTGATTTGGCTTTTGCAATTTTACTGGTTTTAGACCCCCCTGTTACATTCCAGCGGGGATCCAGATCGGTTTTGGTTTTTCCCTTGGAGCCATTGGTTGTCACGGTGAAGCCTACATCAGTTGTACCATATGATGTTCCACCTGACTTTGGAGAATTTGACGTAAGATCACATTTTGATTCAAACCATGATCCCGAATTAACTATGCCGGTTGAATAAGTTATCATCCTGGAGGAATCTGATGGATCATCCATGGTTTTAATGATAAAAGCATCTCCATTTTCCAGGTCAAACTTGGTATTGCTAGAAAAAGTTACATTATTTTTCTCATTTAACCTGGCATATCTGATGCCGGATTCTGCAAGATAATATGCCCTTGAATAAGCATTGGAAAAAAGCCCGGTCTGTGTGGAGCCGGATGTAAAATACAATGTGCCTGCACTCATGATACCAATAATTGCAATGGCGGCGATAAGCCCGATTAACATGGAGCCTTTATTGTTATTATAAAATTGCCCGGTATTTTCTTTTAATCGATTCATTACTGCATCTCTTTTTTTTATTACAGATTCCTTGGTCGTATTCTGCCTGTAAATACTGATGATGTATTATCGGCCCCAATAAGTTCCAGTGACACCCCAATCAATTTTGTCGAGCTTTGCCATGTCGATTCCGGATATGAGTCATCATAAGAATCATAGTATTCAAGCTTGAAATTTTTTACCGAGTCAGCAAGGGTATTTCCATTACTGGAGAAATTGTCATACAGCAAAGGATCTCCGGCAGTACCATCCCAGGACAGTTTATGGGTTTCTTCAACTCCTTCTCTATAGGTTTTATATTCAATGGAAGTTGCAGTAGCAGATGTCGTTGAAGTCAGATTTCTAAACTCCTTTGAAATTCTCGTCATTGCAAGCTGTCCTTTATAAGCAGTTTCTGAATTGGTTTTCTGGAAAAAATAACTGTTAACTGCATTGATAATACCATAGCTGCCAAATAGCACAAGAAATCCTGAAATAACCAGGACGCTGATTAACTCAATGAGTGAAAATCCGGATTTATTGAAAATTAATTTGATCATAGTCAATTTTATTGTTTATTGTACAATACAGTTAACTTTTCACCGGAAAAGGTGGATTCAATGGTCACCTTTAATACTTCCCCATATTCAGGATCATCTATCAAAGCTGTTTGCTCTGAATTACTGATAAATTTAATAAACCGGTTATGAATCACCTTATAGACGCCATAATCATTATTCTGATCACTTCCCTCGGTGGTGCCAATGCTGGTTTGCAGACCAGTCAGGTCAGTCGTGTATTGATCCAAATAATCCGACGTAATATTTTCAACAATTTCATTAAGTTCCATAGATTTATCAAGGACAAATATCGGTGCAGGACTCTTTGTAGTGGACGTGTAAACATATTGGTACATCATGGTTCCAAAAATTGAAGCAATTACAATCACAACAATTAATTCAATCAGCGTAAATCCATTATTGTCTTCTTTGAGTTTCATAAAAACCTAATAGATAAAACCTGTTTTTTTGGTTATTGTAAACGTTTGTGAATTTTCCCCCTGCTTTTTCAGTGTAATAACGATATCCAAATTTCCAGGGCTACCATAATCATCAAAGGTGATAATTTTAGTGCCAGGGGTTGTGCTGATTCCGTTTGCAATGGAGTGGGTGTTAGAATTTTCATTGGGAAGTGTCACAGGTGCAGCAGAACCATTTTTTTGGAGGGTGTATGAATTGCCTCCTGTTATACTAATGCCCCAGGATTCATTATGGCTCATAGCCCTGATCTGGGCATGTCTTAGATGGGTTTTCAGGGTTTCCATTTCCATGACCACATCATAAACATCTGTTGAAAGCATCTTGGGTATTGCAACTGCAGAAAGGATACCGATAATAACAAGCACTGAGATTATTTCAATTATAGTAAATCCCTTTGTGTCGATAAGTGCACTGGAAATTTGATGTTTTCCAATTTTTTCCATTCCATATTTATAATAATTTATTGCTGGGATGTCAATTTTTTTAGTCTTCAGCACAGGGGGCAGGCGCCTATTGTAAGATTTTGTAACACCAGAGATCACATTACACGCTAATATGTTCAGCCTCAACTGTTATCACTGATTTTTTCAAAAATCTTTGTAACAATCAATTAAAATAAATAGTTTTAATCTTAAATAATGACAGGCATTTGATTTCTTTTTTAAGATATAAGAGAAGTGCGTATAAAAAAATGACTATTCCGGACATCTCGCAAAACTCTTCACATGTATACAGAATACAGTATTTAATTGAGTTATACCCATTAAGGTCGGCCTCTTTTGCACTTAAAATTTCAAATCCAAGAGCTCCCGAAATAAAAATCATTCCAGATGCAATAAAAAGAATCCTAGTCTTTCGCGGCAGGCCAAAAAGGAATTTTAAATATATGACAGCAAAACAAATTAATAACAGCCCGTACGGTATCACCCATGGAAAAAATAAAAATCCACTGGCTGTTACATATTGTTCTGCTATATTTCCAACCTGTTCATGAATTACAAATACTTCATCAAATGACAAAGAAGCAAAAATCAGCGATAATACAACCCAGTAGGCACAATGTGCATCCTCTTTTTTTTTTTCTGAGATGCTTATGATAAAAAGGATAATTGAACATAAAAAAAGTGTAAAACCAGAATAAATTGAAGGTATATTGTATTCAAGATCAAAATCAAACCAATTTACGATACCAAATATCTTATACTCGTCAATTGTAAAAAATAAAAACAGTCCCAGAAGATTAAACACTAACAGGAAAACAACAACAAGGAAAAAAGATAATGCAATTTTTTTGGCAGCTATTTCAATATTAATGATATCACCTTGAAAGGGCTGGTTCAAAAGGGTTATCCATAGTTCTGGAAACCAGTACGATTACCATGATTGAATTTAATTCAATCATGGTAAAGCCTTTATGGTCTCCCAATCTGTTCCTGGTTATGTAATCCCCTGGATTAGGGGCAGGACCCAGGACCCGGTTAGCTTAGGGCAGGACCCAGGTCCCGGTGACAGGTGTATCTAAAGTCATAGTCTGAACAACGGTAACCGTAATCGTTCCATTGGCTGCCAGGGTAACAGTATAGTCCGCTCCCACTGGCACAGCACCAATTGCAGTTGTTGGTAGAATAGTGGCATCGTTCACACCGTTGGCACCGCAGACTGCAGGGATATCAGCAGGTTCCGAACCGTTTTTCAGCAGGTATTTGCCATATCCCATGGAAAGTCTTGCCTTGACTTCTGCTATGGCAGCTTCTGCTGCTTTTTCCCTGGCATCTTCCTGGAGGTCCATAAATTTGGGTACGGCAACAGCCGAAAGAATGCCCAGGATAACCAGTACAGCAATGATTTCAATGAGGGTAAATCCCTTTTCATTGGCAAGAATTGAATTTTTTGTTGTAGTCATTTTTGTATCTCCTTAGAAGTAAAAAATAATATTTATGTAACCTGCTATTATACTATTTTGGTTAAATCCCACATGGGCAGGAAAATGGCAAAAGCAAAAAAACCCACAACCGCTGCAAGACCTATTATGAGCAGTCAAAAAGATAATAATATAAAGCCAGTATTGGATTAAAAATGAGTACATCACCACACATATTTTTGTGGGCAAAGGAAGTTCTATCCCTTCTTTCTCAAAAATACCAACAAATTTAGGCACTACAAAAGTCAGTAAAATGATAAAAGCAATTCCGAGAAATGTCAAGACTATCATGGGATAGCGCAGGGCTGATTTAATATCGTTTCTGACCTTTTCTTCATGTTCTATAATATAGATTAACCTTTCCAATACCCGGGGCAGGGAGCCGGATTCCTCCCCAGCCTTGATCATGGCACAATAAAGATTGGAAAAGGCAGGTTTTTGGGAGGAAAAGGCTTTGAACAAAGAGGTTCCTTCCCTGACATCGTTAATCATTTTTGCAGTAACGCTTTTCAGGTATTTGTTTTCAGTCTGGGTTTCCATCTTTATTTATTGCTTTAAAAAAGTATAACGAATTGTCCATGATTCTGGAAACCAGAACTGCTCCCACAATGCCCATAATTACCATGATTGAAATCAATTCAATCATGGTAAAGCCTTTATGGTCTCCGCATTTGGCGTCGGCCATGCAACTCACTGGATCAGGGCAGGACCCAGGTCCCTGTTACCGGGGTATCTAAAGTCACTGTCTGGACCACACTGACTGTGATTGTTCCATCAACTGCCAGGGTGACGCTATAATCATCTCCCATAGGTACTCTCCCATCGGCATCACGGGGAAGTATGCTGGTATCATTTACACCGTCTCTACCGCAGACTGCAGGAATATCAGCAGGTTCCGAACCGTTTTTCAGCAGGTATTTGCCATATCCCATGGACAGCCTTGTCTTGACCTCTGCAATGGCAGCCTCGGCTGCTATTGCTCTGGCATCATTTTGAAGATTAATAAATTTTGGCACTGCAACCGCAGAAAGAATGCCCAGGATCACCAGTACGGTAATGATTTCAATGAGGGTAAATCCCTTTTCATTGGCAAGAATTGAATTTTTTGTTGTAGTCATTTTTGTATCTCCTTAGAAGTAAAAAATAATATTTATGTAACCTGCTATTATACTATTTTGGTTAAATCCCACATGGGCAGGAAAATGGCAAAGGCAAAAAAACCCACAACCGCTGCAAGACCTATTATGAGCAGTGGACCAATGGCTTCGGCCATTCCTTTTGTAGCATATTCCACCTCTGCATCATAGTGAATTGAAATTTCGGAAAGCATATCATCCAGATTTCCTGATTCCTCGCCAACAGCAACCATGTTAACCACCATGGGGGTAAAGTATTTTGCCTGTTTCAATGGCTTTGAGATTCCCCTGCCTTCTTCCAGAAGTTCTCTTATTCGTTCAAATTCCCTGGAAATGGCAGCATTATTTATGGTGTCTGTCAGGATTCTCAAGGATTCAAGTATAGTGATTCCACTGGATTGTAGAATGGAAAAAATACTTGAAAATCTTGACATGGCTGACTTGATAAGTATAGGTCCAATGATGGGAATCTGCATCAGCAGTTTGTCCTTTAAGAATCGGCCTTGATCTGTTTTTAAAAATAGGGTTGTGCCCATAATGGTTACAATCAAAAAGATAGTAATATAAAGCCAGTATTGGATTAAAAATGAGTACATCACCACACATATTTTTGTGGGCAAAGGAAGTTCTATCCCTTCTTTCTCAAAAATACCAACAAATTTAGGCACTACAAAAGTCAGTAAAATGATAAAAGCAATTCCGAGAAATGTCAAGACTATCATGGGATAGCGCAGGGCTGATTTAATATCGTTTCTGACCTTTTCTTCATGTTCTATAATATAGATTAACCTTTCCAATACCCGGGGCAGGGAGCCGGATTCCTCCCCAGCCTTGATCATGGCACAATAAAGATTGGAAAAGGCAGGTTTTTGGGAGGAAAAGGCTTTGAACAAAGAGGTTCCTTCCCTGACATCGTCAATCATTTTTGCAGTAACGCTTTGCAGGTATTTGTTTTCAGTCTGGGTTTCCATGATCTGAAATATTTTTATTATGGAGACCCCTGCCTGCAATAATGTTTTGAATTGTTTTGTATATAAAATTAATTCTGAGGCCTGTATTCTATGATCAAGGCTTTGAATATTCCTGAATATATCAAAACCCCCGGTTTTAGAAGATTTTTGTTTGACAGATTCTGGAATATTTCCCTGGCGGGCCAGAAGTTCCAATGCCATTTGCTGGGAATCGGCTTCGATTTCTCCGGAAATGGATTTTCCATCTTCATTTATTGCTTTAAAAAAATATAAAGGCATATCAGGTAACCAAAATAGCTGAGATGGCCTCTTCCGAGGTAGTAATCCCCTGGACCACTTTGTGGACGGCATCAAATTTAAGACTTGTCATCTGGCCGGATTTCTGGGTCAGCCTGGAAATATCCTGGGCTGATTTCCCATTCATAATCATCTGCCTTACATCATTGTTTATGTACAGGATTTCATAAAAGCCAATGCGGCCTTTATATCCGGTATTCATGCATTGGTTGCAGCCCCTTGCTTTAACAAAGGTATATGGTTTGTTTTTAAGACCCCAGAATTTTAAAAGATTTGGTGTGGGAGTATAATTTTCCTTGCAATAGGGGCAGACCCTTCTAACCAGCCTCTGGGCAATGGTTACCAGCATGACAGACGATACCATAAAGGGTTCAATACCCATATCAATAAACCTGTTAATGGCACCGGCTGCATCATTGGTATGGACTGTGGAAAATACAAGATGCCCGGTCATGGCCGCCTGGACAGCCACGCTTGCGGTTTCCGTATCCCTTATTTCACCGATCATGATCACATCTGGATCCTGGCGCAATATGGACCTGAGCCCGGAAGCAAAGGTCATACCTGCCTTTTGATTCAACTGCACCTGTCTTACATGCTCAATGCGGTATTCCACAGGATCCTCAAGGGTTATAATATTGGTATCTGAAGAATTAATCTGCTTTAACATGGAAAAAAGGCTGGTAGTTTTTCCAGAACCTGTGGGCCCTGTACACAGGATCATTCCATAGGGCATTTTTATCATTTTCATGAGAGATTTGATATCTTGTTCCATGAACCCCAGCTTATCCAGGCTGTGGATTCCTGAGCTTGTATCCAAAAGCCGCAGCACCATATTCTCACCATATACCGTGGGAATGGTGGAAACTCTGATATTGATCTCCTTTTTGTTGTTCACAATGGTCATGCGGCCATCCTGGGGAATTCTTGAAATGGAAATATCAAGACTTGCCAGGATTTTAATTCTTGAAATCATGGACAGAAACATGTTTTTGGGCGGAGTGGGTACGGCATGGAGTCTCCCGTCCACACGGAATCTGATTTCAATATAATTTTTTTCAGGGCTGAGATGGACATCTGTGGCGCCTTCCCTTACTGCCTGGGATAGAATTGAATTGACCAGCTTGATGACCGGGGCGTCTTCGGCCATGTCCTGGAGTGAGGTTTCTAGGGCATCGGTCTGGTATTCATCTTCTTCATCTTCCAGTTCTGCAATGTCCTGGACCTGTTTCATCACTCCATCTTTGCCTGCATAGGCACCATAGAGACTGGACATGAGATAGTTGAAATTCTGTTCAGAACAGATAATGGTTTCAACTTCCATGTTGGTCATGACCTCAATATAATCAATAGCAATGATATCCAGAGGGTCAACCATGGCAATGGTAAGTACTCCCTCTTTTTTTCCCACTGGAAGGGCATTGAATTTGTTAACAGTATCCACGTCCATTATTTGGGACAATTCAGGAGATATTATATAGTCCCTGGGATCATATTTTTTCAGGTTCATCTGTGAGGCAATGGCGTCGATGATTGCATTGTCAGACACAATGCCTTTTTGTGTCAGGTATTCCCCTAATTTGAGCCCTGCTCCTTTTAGATTGGGTAAAGCAGCTTCAAGCTGAGTTTCTGAAAGCAAGCCTTCCTGGATCAGGATTTCTCCAAGTCTTTTTCGTCTGGCCACAGCTATTACCCCTTGTCCGTTAAATCGGTGGTTTTAAGTGATGTGATATTTTCTGGAACAGCACTAATGCCCGGTTCTATTTTTCCCAGAAAGGTAAGAGCCTCATCCTTGTTTTCAAAGAGTTTGTCAATGATCACATTAAATTCATATCCTTTGTCCTGTCTCGGGAAAGGAAGAATTCTGACATCCAGGTCATTGTATCTGGCAGAAGCCGCCACGGTAAATGCCTGATTAAAATCCTGAGTTTGAAGGATGAGAAGAAAAACAATATGGTCGGGATATGTTTTTGCTTTCCTGGGAACAGGAAAATATATGGGAAGTCCCGATAAAACTTTACCAGGAGAAGAAATATTGTTGTTGCAGGCCATCACCTGATTGAGAAGTTCAGGTGTAAACTCACCGTAAACAAGGCTGATCATGCGGTAAACCGTAGCATTGGCAGGCACAAGAATGCTTCCATATACATCATTCGGTGAAGAATTTAATTTTTCCGGGGTGATTGCAGTACAGGGGATCTTTTGATCTGCCGACTTGTTCGCCGGGGTATGGAGAACAGGTGTTATTTTGGAAGAAAAGTTAGATTCCAAGCCCGCATTCCGGTTTTTTTTGACAAAATATCCTGAATAATAAAAACTTCCAATAATGATGGCAACCAGAAAACAAAAGGTTAATAAAATCGGGGAGTGTTTTTTTTTAAAAAAATAGGGAGATACTTTTGTACAGGACTTGATCAGAAAAAAACCAGCTTTTTTCTGATCCCTGGTAATCATGGAAAGAATGGCCTGGTGGCAGAGAGTTATAATTTTTCTGGGAGAACCCTTGGTGGCTCTGTAGATGGCAATAAATGCAGCTGGAGAAAAAATAGTGCGCTGTTTTCCCCTGGCAAAGGACTGGTTCAGTCGGTATTGAATTAATCCCCTGGATTCTTTAAAGTTCAGGGAGTTTAAATTATATTTGAAATTGATGCGGTCCTGGAAATTTTTTACGTTTTCCAGGCTTTCCTCAAATTCATTCTGGGCAAAAATGACAATCTGGAGCAATTTTTGATCGTTGGTTTCAAAATTTAATAATTCCCGCAATATTTCCAGGTTTTCCAGGGATAATTTCTGGCCCTCATCAATGACCAGGACCGTATTGATATCCTCATCAATACCCCTGGTGAACAAGTGGGCCTTGATGCTTTCCTTAAGGCTGTTTTCATCCTGAATTTCTTCAGGGATTTCCTGGATCAGTAATTCTAAAATATGGGTTAAAAATCCCTGAACAGAACTGAAACCAGGATCAAGAATCAAATGGTAATCAATGGATTGATCTTTGGAAAGTTCCTGGATCAGCTGCCTGCTGACAGTTGTTTTTCCAGTGCCGATATCACCTATAACAACATTGAGTCCCCTTTTCAGTCGGATGGAAATTTCCAGTTTCTGTAATACTTCAAGGTGCTGTTTTGAGTGGTAAAACAGCCTGGGATCAGGGGAGTTGGAAAAGGGTTCAATGGTAAAATCCAATAGTTTATAATATTCCATGGCTTTAGTCTATTGTTTCCCGGTCCTAATGGTTTGTTCCTTTAATATGTGGGGAGTGATGAAAATAAGCAATTCTTCCATTTCATTTGAATCTTTTGTGCTTTTAAACAGCCAGCCCAGGCCAGGGACATCTTTCAGACCTGGAACCCCATCTTCCCCTCCACTGGTCTTTTCCTTGTTCAGCCCTCCGATCACAGTGGTCTGGCCGTCAAGGAGCATAACAGTGGTTTGAGCATTTTTGGTTATAATGGTGGGATTGCCGTTCACATTATCGTTAAAATCCAGTTCATCCTTATGGGTTACAATCTCAAGTCGGATAATATTATCGTTGATGATATGGGGGGTTACCTCAAGCTTGATAACCGCTTCTTTCCATTCAATATTGATATCATCACTGATAACGGTCTGGAAAGGGACTTCCTTGCCGCTTTTGATGATGGCCTTTCGATGATCCAGGGTAGTAATGGATGGTTTTGAAATGATATTAAGCTTTCCTTCTTCCTCCAGGGCAAGCAATTGGGCATAGAGAACATATTCTCCAATTTTCTGAGCCATGACCCCCAGGGCCATTCCACTGGTCCCGGAAATAGGCAGGCTGACGATATTTCCATCAATGGGAGAATAGGCCTGGTCCGTGCCTGTATCATCCGTCAGGGCCTGTCCTGATTCCGTTATGTCTCCGCCAATGGAAATACTTTTTCCGCTGCTTGTTTCAGCAGTGCCCAAGCCCCCCCATTGTATCCCCAGTTCCTTGCCTGTATTGGATTCCGCTTCTACTATGTGGGCTTCAATGAGCACCTGTTTAATGGGCTGGTCAAGTTTTTGGATAATGGGCATGATTTTTTTGATGTCAGACCGGGATGCATGGAGGATCAGGGAATTTGAAAATTCATCAATCATAATACTACCCTGAAGGGAAAGGTTTTCCTCTTCTGCCTGGGACTTGTTTGTTGATATACTGGCAGTCTGGGCAGCCAGTTCTTTTTTCTGGGTGGACAGATACTGGCTCAGATTTTTTTGTAAAGAAGTCAGATCTGCATAATGAATCTTAACAATTTTGGTTACCAGGGGTTCCAGGCTGGTTTTTTTTTGTGCCAGCTGTATCAGACTCAGATCATGTTTGGTTTTTGTTCGTTCATAATTTTGTCTGGCTTCCATGAGGTCCTGTTTTTTTTTAAGGTCTTCGACACTGATAACCCGCAGTATATCCCCTGACCATTCATAGGTAAGGCTGAAGGTATCTAAAATACCTTTAAAAGCCTGGTCCCAGGGAACATCGGTAATAACTATTTTGGTCTGTCCCTGAACGCTTTCATTGATCATTATATCCAGGTCTGCCACCCTGGCAAGGGTTCGAAGGAGTATGGGCAGAGAAACTTCATGCATTTTCATTGTGACCAGCATGGTCGGCAGTTTCCGGGAAAAACCTGTTTTTTCATTGACTTTTGATGTTTTGGTTTCAACAGGTTCAGACATATCTTCCAGTACGGATTCGTCTTTATGGCCACTTTTGGCTGGAACAGGATTAATGGATATGGATTTACCCGCTAGCGCCTGCCATTTTTTAATCTTTTCACTGGAAACAGGTTTTTTTTCTTCCTTGTTTGCACACCCGGAAAGGGAAATAAAAACCAAAAGGCCCAGCAGAATGGTCAAGCCAACCAGAATGCTTTTCTTGGTTTCTTTCTTGACTCCTTTCTTGATCAGATCTGTTTGTGAAAATTGTATCTGCATAAAATCCTTTTTCTCATTCTTCCTTTAAAAATATAACAGCCTGTTCTGTGTCCTTTTGAAGAACCACTTTTTTTGGTGTTATTTTTGTTATTTTATATTCATATTCTTTTATGGTTTCACCAATTTTATATTCTACTCCGTTGATAACGGCAAATGAAATTTTTCCCACATTCATGTATCCTGAATAGACAAATCTGGTAACAGGAGAGGATAGGGAGGAAGTATCCGGCAAAGTCTCAGGTTCCAAAGGCGGGACAAAGGGATCTTTTTCCCAGGGGGATTCAATCTTTGATACCAGAGCCTTCCAATGGGGCTGCCTGGCCAGGGTTTCAATCTTTGAAATTTTGGTCAATGATTCCATTACAAAATCTGCTGTGATTTTATTGGATACAGGGGCCATTTTTTTAATTTTCAGGCTGTTGTCTTTAGACAGAATTAAAAAATGAACCAGGCCGTAAATAACAACTGCCAGAGCCAGCATTGATATGATTTTTTCCCGTTTACTCATGATGGGTTCTTTTTTATTCTTATGTTCAGGGTAAGACTGAAATTTTTCATTTGGTCTTTGTCTGCACTGATAGTCAGGCTTTCAATTGAATCAAAAAATTCAAACCCAATGATTTCAATGAGAAATTGTCTGAAATAAATTAGTTTTCCCTTAAGTTCAATAACCATGGATAAGGACTGGGACTGGTTTTTCAGGGAATTGATATCAAAATCACTTCCAGCCATGGTCATATGATTGCCCATGGCAGTATTTGATATCTTCCTGGAAATTTTCGAAAATTCTTTTTGATGAATCTGCACTCTCCCGGGAAGTGGCAGGCCAGGTTTAAATTGAACCTGCTCCAGGGCCCTGGCCCTGGCAGATACTGGGTCCAAAATCTTTAATTGCTCAAGTTTTTCTGTTTGCTCAGCAATGGCCTGTCGGGTCTGATAAAAAGAGCGATAGGATGGATAAACAAAGAAAATAAAATAAA
Organism: Desulfobacteraceae bacterium; assembly: GCA_029939535.1. Taxonomy (GTDB): domain Bacteria; phylum Desulfobacterota; class Desulfobacteria; order Desulfobacterales; family Desulfobacteraceae; genus NBML01. The sequence continues at coordinate 22,201 of JAOZST010000017.1, forward strand.
CAAAGATAATGGTTAAAAAAGCAATGCCAAGAATAATTGCTGTGGAGGAAAAAATCTTATGGTGACTGATTCTACCCATAATCAAAGAACCTCCAGGGTTGCCTTGAAAAAAAGGGTTTTGTCCTGGGTTTTCTGCTGAATCTGTTTGTCAGTGATTTCAATGTCTCCAAAAACAGGAGAATCTGATAATTTTAAAATATAATTTCCTAGTTCAGAGTTTAAAAGATGGAAAAGACCTGTCACCTGGCCCTCAACAAATAATTTTTTGGTTTGCTTTTCAGGGCTGGCCTTGTCTTTTTTCCGATCATTTTTTTCCTGGTTATTTTTTCTTTGGTCATTTTTTCTTTGGTCATAGGTCATGGAAGAAAGATGAATATGGTTTGGTGTAAAATGGCAGACATCGTAAATAATTGCCAAAGCAAGATAATTGTCAATATATTGTTTCCTGGCTGAATTTTTTTTCTCTCCAATGGAAATAGCCCTGGTTATGGATTCCATTTGTATTTCATTCCCAAATTTCATTTGTTCCTGTTTTAATCCTGCCAGGACAGAAAGGTCTTTTTGAAGGGTAAAGTTCAGCATAAAATGGGCTGAAACAACCATGGCAAGCATAATTGTGCCGGCCAGGGCCGTTGCCAGGGTGATTTTTCTTTGTTTTTTTGCTTTTAGCTGGTCATCAAAGGTAAATAAAAAATTGGGGGTGATATCATTGGATGAAAGGGCAATCCCAAAGCAGGTCAAAACTGTATTCTTCTGCTGCACATCTTTGGGAAGTCCGGCTTCTGTTGTGGCTGATAGACTGTCTTTTACAGGTTCAAAGGTTTCAACTGCAGCCGGGATCAAATTGGAGGCCTGGAGCATAAAAGGCGTGCAATGATCCGTTTCTCCATAGAAAATATACCGTTGAATTGGATTGTTGCCCGTATAGTGCTGGGCACAATAATCTCCAGTCCGGATAATTTTACTTATCATCCTTTCTGAGACCTCTTTGATGGGAGAAAATTCACTGGAATCTATAGTTGTCATGGAAGATAGATAGCCAATGGGATCCATGTCCAGGGGGCAGTCAAGTTCGTCCATTAATTGCTGGGTGCCGGTTCTAAGACTGCGGACCAGAAGTATTCCTTTTTTGAAAAAACAATAGATTTCAGAGTTTTCTCTGGATATGTTGACAATGGCAAAATAAGGATCATCTACCTGGGTCTGTCCGGTTCTGATGAAATTCTGCATGGCAAAGGGTATGGATGTAATGCCAGCAAGATTATATCCTGCTTCCTGAAAAGTATTTTTCAATGATAAGACTTCAGTTTTCGGGGCGCTGAAGACAAGAAGGTTTTTCTTTTTTATTCCATCGATCAGTATATCCCCTAGGATTTCAAAATTAAATATTTCCTGGTCTTCATTAAATTCCATCTCTTTTTTTAATCCCCAGAAGGCTGCATTGGCGATTTTGGCCTGGGGAATATCTGGAATAATGATATTTTTGATTTTCAGGCTTGAAGATTCCAGGGCGCACCAGATGGGCACCTTTTTTTTATCCTCCAGAAACATGTCCAGGCATTTCTTGAGAAAGACGGGGAATTCATTGTTTTCCGGTAAAAGGTTTTCCGGCCGAAGAATTTCCGGCAGAGGGATGGTTTTCCACTTGACAAGGCCTTTCTTTTTTGTAAATCCCAGGTTTGAAGTCATAACCAGGGAGATATCCCGCTGGGTAATAAAAACTCCAACATTCAGGTGTCTGGATTTTATGGATACAGGAAGGGAAGTATCAGAGTCATCTGAAAGCAATTCAATTACCTTTTTTTCTTCACCCGTGCGTATCAGATCAAGCAATTTCTGGGTTGAATTATCTTTTTTGAAGTTTTTCAACGATACCCCATTGTTTTACATTCTATGTGAATTGAGAAAAATCTATCCTTTCACGGGATAAGTGTCAATAAGAAAATGGGTTTCAGCCTTTATTTAGAGGGTTTTTAGGCGAATTCACCCTGGATGTCCAGGACCTGGAACGAATCGATCGGCCACAGGATCATAAAGGGATGGATGGGCGGTTATAAACTTTGAAATGGTTTTTTTGTGGCAGCCCATTACCAGAGAGCCTGCATAAAACCGGAAAACTTCCCATACATCACAGGAGATCGATGAAAAGCAGGCAGGAGAAAGAATGGACAGGCTTCCTTCCGGGTCAGCCGCATTCTTATGTTTTCCAATAAGACCCAAAGCTTCTTTTTTAATGAGAAAGGCAATGATGCGGCCTTTGACAGGTTGATTTTCCATATAGCTCATGATGGCACCCAGGAAAAAGGATACAGCACAGAGTCTGGATTCTTTCACAATTTTTTTTTCACAGAATTCCAAATGGGCCCTGATTTTTGCTTTATAATGCTGTTTCACCTTTTTGGGCAGGTTTTTATATCTGCCCTGGCTTATGAACTCTTTTTTTAGACGGTTTATCACAGATCTTGTCATTTTTTTTCGCTGCAGTCTTGGTTTTTCATTAAATATTGAAAAATATTCTTTCAGGTTTCTCATGCCAGGAGGGGTTAATTGGTCTGAACCATTATCCAATAATATGGATTCCACCTGAACATCCAGAAGGTTTTGCAGATAAAATATTTTCCTGCCTCTGCCCATGACCTCAAGGGGTTTGAAATAATCCACAAGCAGGGCCTGTCGGCCAAGCTTTTTAACCGGAAAGAATGAGGTTTCCCTTGTGATAGGAAGTTTTTTGTGGCCAAAGGGGTGGAGAGCACTGGTAAAAGTGGGGATGATGATCCAGGCACCATCTGGTATTATTTCCGTCCCATAACTGTCTGTTATGGAAGGTTTGACGGAAATAAAATCTTCATCAAGTCCGGCAGGAATCAGCAAATCCTTTGAATTATGCTGTTTGGGAATGGATTGGTTCATCTCCTTTTCCAGGGTTTCAACCCTGGAACGATTATTATCGGTAAGACTGACTGAGAGAGGGATCTCTTTTTTTAACAAGGCTTTTAAAAGCCTTTGTTTTCCCCTGGGGATTTTGGTAAGCAGGCTGAATTCCCATTGATAGTCCAAGCCGGATAAAACATCCCTGAGATCAAATGGATACTGCTCCCAGTCCAGGGGGTCTGAGGCACCGTACAGGGAAAGGTCTGAATTTTCCCGGCTCAAAAGTTTTTTTAAAATGGTTTTCAGGGCATCATGGGAAAAATGGGACCTGATTTTCGGCAGTGCCCATTCATTACACCGCCTGCAATAATTGCTGCATCCAGAAGTCATCTGGAAAGTCACGGCATTGGTAAACAGAAGATCCATCTGCCAGGGTGCAAGATCCAGATTTTTTTCCCAGGTTTTATAATCCACATATTCCAATAGTCTTGACTGGTCTTTTGTCCTTTGTTGTAGCAAAGACTGCAGCTCCAGGTATTTATCCTGCATTTTGGAAGAACAATTTGATAGTGAAGGGGAAAGTAGAAAAGTTTTGAACTTTTTAAAGGCCACCTGAATCTGGCGCAAATATTTTTCATTGGTTTCGCTGAGATTTTTCCCTTCTTTTCTGGTCCGGGAAAGGAGTAGATCATAAATTGTTTCAGCACCAGGGCCGTTATTATCATATATTTCTGCAAGAAAAGCATTTTTTTTTTCTTCAAAAAAAGGATCTGGTCCACTAAAACAAGTGGGAGGATCTTTTTTGGAAATTTGAGTTTTTTCCTGCATGGTTTGTCTGTCCATTGCCATTAATAAAGGTAATAAAAAAAACAGGGGAGCTGTTTTTCAAAAAGCCCCCCTGTATCCTGATAGTGATTTTATGTTTTCTATAAAGTATCTTCTCTGTCCAAAGGAAAGGACCCAAAGGAAAGGATCAGATCAGCCGCGAACCTCTTCTTTTACTGTGGTGGCCAGTTTGTATAAAATAGTCAACACCAGGAATCCTGTTGCATAGACAGCCAATGTTATCATGATCTCCTTGCCCGTGGGGGCATACTCTGTCACATGGTGGAGAGGGGAGGGGACAAACCCGCCTGAGATCATTCCAAGGCCCTTGTCGATCCATGCGCCGATGAAAATCATGGCACAGGTGAACGGCAGCAGGGTGGGATTGTTTCTCAGTTTTGGAATCACAAGAAAGATGGCCCCAAGGGTCATGAGAATAAATCCGGACCACATCCATGGTACCAGGGCATTGTATCCGTGATATCCAAAGAGCAGATACTGGAGGTGGGCCTGGTGGCTTGGAATTCCTGAGTAAAATACCACAAAACATTCACACAGGAAAAAGAACAGATTGGCAATAATGGCATAGCAGACAATTTTTGCCAGGGTCTGCATGGCTTCCCAGCCTGGATCAAATCTGGTGAATTTTTTGATAATATAGCAGAGGATAATCAAAAATGCCGGTCCTGCAGCAAAAGCAGATGCCAGAAATCTGGGGGCCAGAATTGCTGTCAGCCAGTAACCACGGCCGGGCAGGCCGCAATAAAGATATGCAGTTACAGTATGAATTCCAATGGCAAAGGGAATGGACAGATAAATCAGGGGTTTTGTCCACATGGGCGGTTCCACCTGATTTCTTTCCGCCTCCAGGATCTTCCATCCAATGACAATGTTTAAAAACAGATACCCGTTAAGAACTAGCATGTCATAGAACAGCACTGATTTAGGAGACGGATATAATAATACGTTCAGCATCCTGATGGGCTGTCCCAGATCCACAACAATGAACAGCAGACACATGACCAGGGCACCAACCGCTAAAAATTCACCTAGAATTGTAATTCTGTGAAATTTTTCATAATCATGGAGATAATAGGGAATCACAACCATGACCCCACCTGCTGCAACCCCCACAAGAAATGTGAAGTTGGCAATATAAAAACCCCAGGACACGTCCCGGCTCATTCCAGTGGTCATCAGACCGTTGATAAACTGGTCTATATAAGCTAGAGTTCCTGCTCCTATAATAGCGAGCAGAAAAATTATCCATAACCAATAATTTTTACTTCCTTTAATAGCTATTTCAAGCATACTCGCCTCTCTTAAACGACATAGTAAACAGAGGGTTCAGTACCCAGGGCCTGTTTACGTCTGATTGAATAATTTTCATTAAGAAGAATCCGGACTTCAGATTCAGGATCTTCAAGATCGCCCACAACAATGGCACCTTCGCTGGCCTCTACACAATGGGGCTGTTCTCCTTTTGCAAGCCTTTCAGCGCAGAGGTTGCATTTTTCAACCACCCCTTTGGACCGGGTGGGAAAGTCTGCATTGGTTTCCGGGATAAAAGGTCTGGGATCCCTGAAATTAAAACTTCTGGATCCAAAGGGACAGGCAGCCATACAGAACCTGCAGCCGATGCAGCGATGGAAATCCATGAGTACAATACCGTCTTCCCGCTTAAAGGTTGCCTGGGTAGGGCAGGCCTGGACACAGGGAGCATTTTTACAATGGTTGCAGGTAGCGAGAAACCCAAGGTGTTTGAATTTTTCAGCTAAAAATTCATCTTCTTTGTCTGGAAAGGCATAATGAAAATGTTCATCCCAGATCCATTTGACTTCCTGTTTGTGATTTACAGGGCGGGTGTCTGGATATTTTTCTTCATCCACCTCATGGTTAAAATCAGGTACATTATGGGCGCTGTGACATGCTTGAATGATATTTTCAACAACTTCTTCATTTAATTTATTAGTGTCGATTACCATGCCCCAGCGTACTGCTTGGAGCGCTGTTTCATTTTTACTTTTAGCTGGATGGGTACTGTCAGATGAGGCAAAGTTCATTGCCGGAACAGAGCCCAATCCAATGGCAGCAATACCTGCTACTCTGAGAAAACTTCTTCTGCTCTTTTTCATCATTCAATCTCCTTGGGGTTTGTGTGACAGTCCCAGCAATAAGGGTCTACCGAGGCATAGTCATGACAGGAGTCACAGAATTTCGCTTTGTCTTCATGGCAGCCAAGGCAGGAGTTTTCACCTGTTGAAAGACTCATATTAAATGAATGACCATTGGCAGCCGTATACCTCCTGTCTGCATCCCTGACCACGGAGTCTCTCCATTCATCCAGAAGGGACATGTGGTTGGCTCTCATCTCGTATTTGTCCAGCACACACTTTTTTTCTTCCTTGGCCTTGCCCAGGAGTTCAGGCTCAGGCGCTGCCTGGGTTGTGGTTACAAGGTTAAACCAAAAGGGAGAGAGTACGGCAATGACGAAAATCACAAGTCCTGTGATAATATAATTTTTATTCATCTTCTTCCTCCTCTGCCTCTACACCTGGCAAGGGCTCAAACCGCAAGTCCTCTGTCCGTTTTTTTTCACCGGGCAGTATCAATGCATTGCCTACCAGTTCATGGATGCCGATAACATCCACTTCCGGCACCCAGTATTCCATCAGGGTTGGAAGTGCTGCCCTGTCGATTGCACAGATGGTACCAAGGCTGTTTACACCGAATTTTTCATGGACATATTTAACTGCATTGGCCCTTGGGAGTCCGCCGGCCATTCTCAGTTCAATGTTTTCACCCGCGTTTAAACCTGCACCGGAACCACAGCAGAAAGTAAGTTCACGAATTGTGTTTGCCGGCATTTCATAAAATTGATCAACGCAGTTTTCAATAATATATCGGGGTTCATCCAGAAGACCCATTCCCCGTGCCGGGTTGCAGGAATCGTGGAAGGTCATGATTCGGTTGGAATTCCGGCTCTTATCCAGTTCAAGCTTTCCATGTTTAATCAGGTCGGCAGTAAATTCAGTGATATGAACCATTTTTGTGGATTTGGCATTCTCAAATTTGGTTCCTGTAATGGGGTTCACAGGTTCTTCAAGAAAGTCGGCAGGGCCGTTCATGGTGTCCATATACTGATTAATGACACGCCACATATGCCCGCACTCGCCTCCAAGAATCCATTTAACGCCCAGACGCTTTGCTTCGGCAAACATCTTGGCATTTAAGCGTTTCATGGTTTCATGGGAGGTAAAAAAACCAAAATTACCCCCTTCCGATGCATAGGTGCTCCAGGTGACATCCAGATCGTATTTATCTTTGAGATATTTGAAAAGGATCATGTATCCCTGGCAGGTGTATGTCCCTGGATCAGCAAAAACATCTCCCGAAGGGGTGATGAAAAGAATGTCAGCGCCTTTTTTATTCATCTGGGGTTCAACATTAACCCCGGTTACGTCTTCAATATCTTCCACAAAAAAGTCAATCATATCCACAAAGGCATGGGGCTGGATACCCAGATGATTTCCTGTTTTGTAGCAATTGGAAACCGGCGTGGCAATCCAGTCGATATTCAGACCTATCAGGTTTAACAGCTCCCTGCCCATGATGGTGATTTCAGCCGTATCAATGCCATAGGGGCAGAAGACTGAGCAGCGCCTGCATTCAGTACACTGGAAAAAATAGTACCACCATTCCTTCAGGACATCCAGGGTCAGAGGCCTTGCACCGTTAAGTCTTTGGCCTCCGGGTATTTTTTTTATGATTTTTCCGGCAGTTGTAAAATCATTTCTGTATACAGACCGTAAAAGTTCAGCCCGCAACACTGGCATGTTTTTTGGATCGCCGGTTCCAAGGAAAAAGTGGCATTTATCTGCACAGGCGCCGCAGCGAACACAAATATCCATGAAGATTTTGAATGTTCTAAATTTTTCCAGACGCTCTTTGATCCCTTTATGAAGGATTTCCTGCCAGTTGTCCGGCAGTTTCCAGTCCTCTTCAAGGGGATTCCAGGATCGTGCATTGGGCAGACTCAAGGTTTCCACGCTTTCAGCCTTTGCTGCGTAGCAGTACATTCCGGGCCTGATCTGGACTGCAGTATCCATCCAGCTGCCGGATTGGGATCCCGGCCCAGATTCTGGACCATAGTCTATTTTATCTAATAATTCATCCGGTTTTATTTCGTCAGACATTTATGACTCCTTCTTATCCACTGGCAGGCCAGCTTCGATCATTTTTTCTCTGAAGTGATCTTCATACTGTGCATAGGTATGGGTGTCCACGTCATAGTTCCAGGGGTTAATATGCCTCTTTGCCCGGGTATTGCCTGCCATATTTCTTGTGGGGCTTAAAAAGATGCCGCCCAGATGCATGAGCTTGCTTGTGGGAAAGTATACAAAAAAAATACTTACCAAAAATATATGGGCATAGAAAAGACCGCCAACTCCTTCGGGAATTGTCGGACTGAAGGTCACCAGCCCCATGGTAAGGGTTTTGATACCAATGATATCCACCTTTGTAAAATATCTCATGGCAATACCGGTTATTCCAATTCCGATAATCAGGAATAAAGGAAAATAATCGGCTGCCTGGGAAATATAGGTGACTTTTGCATCAAATATTCTCCTTGCAAGCAGAAATAATGTGGCTGCAACCAGGACAATCCCAGATATAAATAAGCCTGGAAGGCCCAGTTGAACAATACCGTCAAGGTATTCAAGCCATTGGAGGCAAGACGGAACAGGGGATGTAAAAAACCTGAAATGTCTGAGTAAAACCACCAGAAAAGAGTAATGAAATGCAAGTGCTCCAAGCCATAGGAAAATTTCCCAGGAATAGGATAGCCTGTTGGATGCATTTCTGTTAAATGCTGCTTTTGTGTTTCGAAACAAAGACCTGAAAAGAAAGATTTCAAGAATCATTCGAATAAATACACCAGTTGAAGTATCAGGATTGTCAATGGAGTTCTGTTTAATCCATGTAAGAGATTTCTGCTGCCCGCAGGTCGTTGGAATCCTGAAAGGAACAGCAGACGCTGCCCATCCCAGAACCTTGTATACAAACCCGACAAGGAAAACAATAACCGCTACATAGGGAAAAACAATACCAAAGAACCATTGAAGTCCTGCTCCCTCAACCCCAGTGTATGCTACTAAAAAAAGCAGGAAAACAGCTGTCAGGGGGATCAAGTACTTTTGATTCATGTTTTAACCACCTCATGGTTATATGTATGACAAACCTAAATTTTGTCATACATGTTACGATTTTTTAGAGCCTAGAAGATCTTCCTCCTTTAACTCTGCTACTAAACCCGCCCTTTCAAAAGCCCTGTGAATCCGCCGTTTACTCTCAGTGGCTTTTAAAAGGAATATTTCTTCTTTACATTTCATCAGCTTGTTGAATGCAGCAAGGGCGATTTCATCTACAATCAGGTCAAATAGTCTCAATTGTGAGGCATCAAAAATCTCTTCCCCTATTTTTTTCAACGCAAAAACAAAGCTGACTGCTTCAGATGCACTGAATGCCTGGACCGCCCTGATTCGGATAACAGGATCAAGCGCCTTTTCAAGGCTTTTCCTGGTAAATTTTTCCGAAATCAGATCAAGGACATCCTCAAGACTTTCCCGGGTTACCGCCCCCACTGGATTGTCAAATCTATTGGCATCTTTTCCTAAAATCTTGGCACTTTGTTTTGGATATGTATCAATGGTCTCCTGGAACCATTTTTGAATTAAAAAAGGTTTGTTTTTTTTGAGTATCTGTTTCAATTCCATAACCTCTCAGCCATTGATATAAATCAACAAATTCTAGTCATAATCGTTAAAAGTGTATAAACTCCCTTAAATTTTATGTCAAGGGTAAAAGCGCTTTAAAAAGCAATCTTAAAAACAATTCAGATAATGTTGTCAATCCTGACTGCAATGGTTTTATGCATTTCTTTTTCTTTGAAATTGAAATTTTCTATTGAACAAGGAAATGTGCTAGTTTATATAGTATACAAATTAAGTGAATATGAGGTAATAGTCGGCAAAAGAAAAGGAAGAGTATGAAAAAAACTATTTTTGATGTGTTATGCCTGACCCTGTTAAGTCTGACAATGGTTTGTACAAACTCAATGGCCGGGTCTTCTGGGTATGGCGTGTCCCTTGGATACGGTCAAAGCAAGGATGATATCGATATATATCGCATTGGTCTGAAAAAGGATTTTGTATCCCAATGGTTCACAAGTGCTACAGGGTATGTATCAGGCTATTTTGAATTTTCTTATAATCTGTGGAATGGTCCAGAAGATGAGATCAAAGCAGTGGCATTGTCTCCTGTTTTTGTTTATTATTTTGATAAAGGAAACCAGACTATGCGCCCGTATATTGAAGGCGGGGTAGGACTTGCCTATATTAATGAAACCAGAATCCAGGGACGTGATATGTCCACCAATTTTCAATTTGAAGACAGGATCGGGGTTGGGGTTAGAATGAAATCCTTTGATTTGAACTTTAGATATATGCATTATTCCAACGCCTCCATTAAAGCTCCCAATGATGGCATTGATATCTGGATTGGAAGCCTGTCCTGGTTTTTTTAAAGAGGGGCAGAAAGTATATTGTTTTTACAATGTATGATTTTAGAATTTATAAAAGAAAACTAGCACAGGTATATTATGGAAAAATATTATAAGGAACGATTTGAGGTTCAAAAAAAATTGATCCGGAATATTGCCCCCCTCATGGAGGTCAACGAAACCATTGAAAGGGTCAGGGAAGATCTTAGGAACCTGATTCCCAATGCCATGGAGGTTTGTATTCTCTTGCTGGACCCGGATGCAAAAAAATATACCAGCCCACTGCAATGTGCCCTGTACGAGCGGCCAGTGGACTGTCAGTCCTGTAAGAGGGATCGGCCTGCAGTAAAAAAAGCCATTAAAAATAAAAAAGCTGTGGTGGTTTCCAAGAGTGAACCAGTCAAGAGACTTGATAACTCTTTTGTTATAGTGGGGCCGGAGTATGCCATGCCCGTATTTGTGGAAGGAAAAGTGCTGGCAGTTATCAGTGTGGTGATCCAGCCCTTGACCCAGTATACTCGAAAGGATTTTTTTCTGATAAGAGATTTTGCAGATATCCTGGGGACCATCATATTAAATGCCAAACGCCAATGGGAGATGACCCAGGAAAAAATTCGTATCAGCCGTATGCTTGCCAACCTGTCTCCCTTTGTTCCGGAATCTGTGCGGCATATGGTAAATAAAAATCCTGAACGGTTAACCCAGGAAAAAGAACGAAAAGAGATCTCGGTTCTTTTCCTGGACCTGGAGGGATATACAAGTCTTTCAGCCAGTCTTCCCGATGCCGAGGTTAATGGAATTATAGAAAAAATGTTTTCCAGCTTCGTGGACCCCATCCACAGATCCCACGGGGATATAAATGAAACAGCCGGTGATGCCCTTATGATTATTTTTAAAGATCATGATGCGCAAACCAATGCCATTAACTCGGTGAAAGCCGCCTTTGAGATTGTTCAGAGAAACAAATCCATTAATCAGTCCCTGGAAGGTGATATGGATCCCATTGAGGTGAATATTGGTATTAATTCCGGTTCTGCCCTTGTGGGGATGACAAGGTTTACAGGTTCTCTGGACACTCGTATGACCTATACAGCCAGCGGGTCAGTCACCAATATCGCCGCTCGTCTTTCAGATTATGCCAAAGGCGGGGATATCCTTATTGGAGAAGAAACCCAGAGGATGATCAAGGATTTCTGGCCGGTCTATGGGCTGGGGCCTGTTGTTTTAAAGGGCCTCAAAAATTCCCTGCAGGTCTTTTCCCTTCTCAAGGCTCC
>JAOZST010000120.1:0-11351 GCA_029939535.1 Desulfobacteraceae bacterium
GCATGATTACCACTGACAATGAAAAATTTGCCCAACGCATGCGCCTTTTCAGGAATCACGGAATCAGTACGGATTTCAGGCAAAGGGAACGGCAGGGCTCCTGGTTTTATGAAATGATGGACCTTGGATATAATTACAGACTAACAGATATTCAATGCGCCCTGGGGTTGACCCAACTAAAAAGGCTATCCGATTTTTTGAAACGCAGAAGACAGATTGCTCACAAATATGATACAGTTTTCAGGGGCATGAACTCAATTTCCCCCTTACGCAACAACAAAAACAGTTTACACTCCTATCACCTTTATGTAATCAAAATTGACACAAATATTATCTCCAGGCCCTCAGCTTTTGCCAAACTAAGACTCAAGGGCATAGGTGTCAACGTCCACCATATTCCAGTTCATTTACACCCTTTTTATCAAAAGACCTTTGGATATACCAAAGGTTTATGCCCCGTGGCCGAACATGCCTATGAAAAAATCCTTTCTCTGCCCATGTGGCCTGGAATGAAAACTGTCGATATAAAAAAAGTCATCCACGAAGTTAAAAAAACAATGTTAAAAAATTGAAACATCCCGATATGGCTAAAAATCATAAAATAAAAAAAATACTCTGGCTCATTCAATCGAACCAGATCACCCCCACAATCAATGAATTTCTCAAACTTCTCCAGACCAGAATGGAAAGACTTATTAATCTTTCATTTATCGTTCCTGAAACCTCTTCTGAAATTTTAGAAAAAATAAAAGATCTTAATCCAACCTCTTTCAAAGTATCCAATCGCTCGGCAACAAAATCCTACAAGGGATACCTTGCCAAGCGGGAAATACTCAATGAAATTGAATTCAGCCAGGGCCTTACCTTTACCGATGTATTATTGCTGGATGACCTGGGAGGGGGCAATGTCATACAGACCACTCTAAACATTGAAAATTCAGGCGACACACAGGGGTTAATCATACAAATACCGACTCCCCTGGGGTCTTCAGAAACCGAAGAGAGAGTTTTTCATTCAGCCATCATCTGGGCAAGACAGAATAAAATACCTGTTATCGGTTATGAACTGCTGCCCCTGGACAACCGCTGGACCCTGGCAGCATCCCTGCCGGACGGTGTCATCACAAGGTCCTGGGAAAGCCATGAACACCTGGAAAACATCCTGGACCATAATAATTTATGGATACTTCCCCTGTATGAAGCATCCATATTTTCATCTGTATCCAATGAGTTCAATATAAATGGAGCAAAGGCATCTTACCATTATCAAACCACCCATAAGATACCTGACACAAGAACGATCTTGTATCTTCCCCACAATGTGGCCATGATCTATGAATACCAGGAAATGCTGCGAATAATTGCACCTTTGGGAAAAAAACTCCATCTCATGTTCAGTTATGGCGAAGATCAGGTACGGGGAGCTCACACCCAAAAAGAGATGGTTGAGATTATCTATAAAAATGAATTAGAACAATTTGCTTCATATTCATTCCACAATATGAATTCACCATGGGAAATGTTGATGGCGGACAGCTTGGCGGCATGCAGCCCTTGTTTTCAAACCAATATTGCCCAGGAAAAAAATATTCCCACCCTTATCTTTGACCCCATGCTCCCAGCCATGACCAATGGATTTAAACAAAGGGTAAATACAATGGAATCTCTGAAAAAGGCTATGGAGAATTTAATTACTCGTAAGGCAAAAAAAATGGAATTTGGAACAATTTTCATGCAATTGGCAAAGGCAGGCAGAAAATGACGGATTTCTGGAAAAATAAAAAAATTATTGCGTATATTGCATTGCAGCACCATACCCGGTTTATCACGCCTGTTATGGAAAACCTTGAATCCCAGGGAGCAACCATAAAATATATAGTGGGCCAGGCGGAAAGGTCCCAGGAAATCACTGCCATTGAACTGGGTCTTACATATTCTCATATTTTTGATTTTATAACGGATAAAAACCATAAAGAGATTCAGAAAAATTACAATCTTTTAAAAAACACCTTTGCAGGATCTTTGAAAAATGATTTTTTCCTTGGCATACTGCCGGTGACTGTAACTGATAAAACATTGTTTTCAACTGCCACCGAATATGTCGGGTTTAAAAACCTTTTAAAAAAAGAAAAACCCGATCTTTGTTTTGCTTTACACGAACTCAACCGCTGGGGAAAAATGTTTGCGTTCTGGGCAAAAAAAAGTAATGTCCCTTTCATCACTTTCCAGGAAGGCCTTACCTATGGTCTTGATTTTGGTTATTCCGGGCATGCACAATACTCTACCCTAAATCTTGTTTGGGGAAAGAGAATTAAAAACAAACTGGTGAGTTTTGAAGCGCCTGAATCTAAAATAATTCCTGTTGGCAATACCCACCTTGCAAAAGAAATAGCTCATCAAACCAAGAAAAAAATCCGAAAGACAAAACGAAAAAAATACAAGATATCCAATAGCTTTGTCACCTTGCTAATCTTATCTGCCCGGCTACCTGTTCCAGATCTTTTTAAACCGATCTTCAAGGCTGTATCAGAGAATACTGACCAAAAAATCTTTGTTAAATTTCATCCGGCCTGTAAAAAGCTTCAAATTGACACATGGATCCATGCTGTAATATCTCAATTCAAAAACAACAACTTTTTCATTCATAGTCAGGAAAGCACCTATGATCTTATATCCGTGGCAGATGTGGTTGTGCTTGGACAAAAAAGTACCACTGGTCTGGAAACCCTGGCCTTTGGAAAACCCCTGGTCAAGCTGGACTTTGCCTACACTCCAAATTCCGCCCATTCCTTTGTTGATCAAGGGGTAGCCCTGAAGATGAGGACGGAAGAATTTATCGAGCACCTACTGGAAAAGACCGACTTTTCAAGTCTTATGGACCAGGAAAAAATAACTCAATACCTTGAAAACGAGTTGACAGAAACCCCAACCGCCATTAAAAAAGTTTGCGCCATCTTTGAAAAAACCATCCAGGCAAATACAAGACCCATCTCTTCCCTGAAGGGAACCCATCAGAATCCGGATAAAAAATGGTCCATTATTGTTCAGGTCCCTGAAAATCCTGACGTTTTTCTATCTCAGCTTGAAGCATTGGCCTGCAATTCTGAAAATCAGGGGGACTATGAAATAATTTTATTGGAGCCTGAAAAAAAATCCAAAGGAATTGTCCGAATACTGGATTCATTGGAAGGGGACGTAAAAAAAATAACTATCCAGGAAGGCATCAATTCTCCTGCCATGATGAACAAGGCAGGGGAAATAGCCAAGGGAGAAATTCTGATCTTTCTTGAAAAAAACCTGGCTCCCCTTAAAGACTGGCTTTATTATCTGAACAACGCCTTTTTAAAATATGGTAATGACAAAATATTTGGAGCAAGAATATCTGATAAAACCGGGAAAATAGCAAATGCCGGGATGGTTGTTGATCATAACAATGCCCCTGTATCAGCCTATCTCCACCTTAACATTGAGTTCCCAGGCGGGTTAAAAGAAAGAAGCTTTCAAATGGTAGATTATTTTATTGCCATGAAAAACAACCTGTTTTTTCGGACAGGAGGATTCACAAAGGATGCAGGAGATTACGCATTTCTGGATATCTGCCTGAAAGCCCTGAAGGTCACCAATGATCCCACTGCAATTATTTATCTGCCTAAACTCAAAATGATATTTTTAGACAATATCCCTAGAAAATCAAACATGGATGATTCCATATATTTTTATGGAAAATGGAATAGCTGCCTCTGGGATTCAGAAAAAAAACTGCACATGGATGACCAGGTTTCTCCCAAAGACATTGACCATGTTAAAATAACTTCTGCCATGCAGTCAGCTATATCCAGCTAAGGACAGCATGATCAACCGCAGATGAAATAAGTTACAGCCCTAAGTAAAAACCATGGAATTAAGATTTTTAATATCGTTATTTAGACCGTTTTTTTTAGACACTTCAAAGGTAAGATACTCAACCAGACTATTGGAGATAAGAGATTTAAAAAATATCATATCAAAATCCCCTGTTCCAAGGTCCAGGTGTTCATCAATTCTATTGTCAAATCGTCCATCACTGACATGAGCAATTTTGGGACCAAGTAAAAATAACATCTTGATAAACTCTTTGTAATCCAAATGTAAAGCAATTGCGGTTTTTGCTGCATGGGCAAGATCCAGGCAAAAGCCCAGGCCGCATTCATCCATAATTTTTTTAATATCGGAATAATTATATGCAATCAATTCTTTGGTATCATTCATGCCGTAAAAAGGCATGTTTTCAACCATGAATTTTTCATTATTTATAAGTCCTAATAATTTGATAAAATTTTTTACGGTTCCAAACTCTGGATGTAAAATCATATATTTTGAATTTAATTGATTTGACAGTTCGATCATTTCAAAAAGTACTTTTTTATTCCTGGCAAATTGATCATCACCAAAAGAATAGCCCTGCCTGGATGTGGGACCATGCAAAATCACTTCAAGTTTTTGTAATTTTTCAATATTTTTTATCTGTCCCGGAACATACAAAAGTTCAACAAAATCGATTGCCCCTGTCTCAAATAGCCTGATTGCCTCCTCATATAGATTATCATTAATACTCCAGAGCTTAATACCCGATTTCATAATATTTCTCTTTTTAACACAAGGCCTTCAGCATATTTTAACCCTGACTGCAGACCACGATACTGGGAAAGAAGTTTAACCCCTTTGAGCGATCTTGAATGTGGATATAAACGCAATTCATCCTTATATTTTTCAAGGGCTGTCAGTTTTATATCAATATATTTTTCAATATTGATAAAGGTATTTGGAATAAATGTCTGGTTATCAGTCAACTGCCATTCCGTTGATGATAAAGTTTCAAATATATATATTTTGTCTGGACAGTCAGAAAAACAAGGTCGGCAAGCAGTAATTACCGCTTGAAACGTTATCTGGTGATCAATATTAACATCATTTTCATAATGAGTATAAACAATTTTAGGTTTAATTTTTCCAATATGTTTTTCAACTATTTTGATAATCTCTAACCGGGACACTGAATCAAAACCATTATCTGGAAAATCATGGGAAATAATTTCTTCAAAGCCAATAATTTCGCCTGCATTCTTTGTTTGCTGTTCTAATCTTTTAACCGCTTTCATATCTGCATCCTCTCTGGATGCTGCACCTTTCCCCAGGATCAATACATATACATTATCTCCCTCCTGGATATGTTTGACAGCAGTTCCCCCGATACCTATAATTTCATCATCAGGATGGGCAACGACAATTAAAACATTCATTTTTTTTCCTTTATTTTGACTGCTGCAAAAATTTCTCCATTTGTAATTTTCGCACATGAAAACTCAAAAACGATATTGTTTTTATGTATAAATGCCCTGGGATAACCTTCTCCATCAAGCATCCGGATATAGTCATAAATTGTTTCAATCTTTTTCAAGTTTTCAATATTGCCATCTTCTGGTTTACGCCTCTCAAATGAGACCACCTCCCCTTTTTGGGATTCAGGCTGAGGATTATTTTCAATAATAAATGGAATCATATCTTTAAAAATAATATCAGAACTGCGCTTTAAAATTTCCTCACAGGTTCCATCCAGACCAAGGTCTCTCTTTATATAAACCGGACCCGTATCAAAACCTTTACCCACTTTCAAGGCTGATATTTTAGTTCTTTTATGTCCCCTGACAATTAGGTTTTGAAGGGGGCTTCCACCCCTTCCATAGGGCAAATCCGTCATGTGGAAAAGGATACAATTGAAATTGTTATGAATATCCTCGGGGATCAGCCAGGACCAATGGGGGAAAAATATATAGTCCGGGTTAATCTTTACAAGCCTGGGGTATTTCAGGTCATTTCTTTTTGTGATAAAAAAATAATCATGCCCCTCTGGTAAAGTTTTAAAATTTTCAATGTTCCATGATTTAATTGCTGCAACAATTATTTTCATTTTAAAAGTTTTATTAAAGCCCTTTTCATCAGGGGATATTGAACCGGATATAATTTTTGAAAAAGGGCAGGAATATTATCCCTTTCTTCAATTGGTATTTCATACTGGTCAACAATATCTCCTGAATCGATTTTCGGAATCATTTTATGAATCGTAGTACCGGTTTTTTTTTCATTGTGCTCAAGTGCTCTTTTGAGAGGCTGTAACCCTTTGTATTTGGGTAGAAGAGACCTGTGCATGTTTAGAGCTGCAATCCTGGGTAATGCAATAATTTCAGAAGGAATAATGTATTTGTAACAATTTGCAACCAGGAAATCAAAGTCCATGCCTTTTAAAATTTTCAACTTGTTTTGATTTTTATCAACCAGGAGTAAGGGAAAACCATGCTTTTCCGAGATATCAACAAAGGCGTTAAAATGAGGCCTGGGAGTTTTAAGACGGCCCGGTTCAAAATAATGCGTAACAATTGCCTTGATTTCAAATATGTTGTCCTCAATTATGCCTCTTAAATTCCATAACCCAAGTTCCCTGGAAAACAGGCAGACCAGTGATGGCTTATCCATGATCCCCATCCTTTAAGGGCTCTCCCCGTTTTAAATTCCTGGTTGATCTTCTCCCCAGAATGCTTTCATAATATCTGGGTTCTGCCCCGTACCCGGGCCTTATAATTCGAATATTATTCTCAGTAAATCTCTCACCCTTTTCTATGTTTTCAACAATAAAAATTGATCTCTTAAAAACAAGATTTTCTTTTTCCCTTTTTCCTGGCTCATAACTGATTTTCCCCAATGCCTTTTCTTGATTCCTGATATCGACAACCAAATTTTTTAATTCGGCTTCTTCCAGGGAAAATGCCGCATCAGGCCCCCCATCACTTCTTTTTAGAGTGAAATGCTTCTCAACAATGCATGCACCAAGGGCAACTGAAGTAATTGGAATCAGACTTCCCAATGTATGATCAGAAATTCCAATGGGCATATCAAATTTTTCCTGCAGATCAATTATTGTTTTCAGATTCATCTGATCATATTCTGCCGGATATGCGCTAATGCAGTGAAGTACTGCAATTTCAGCTGCCCCATTTTCTTTAAGTATCTTAATTGCAAATTTTAAATCATCAAAAGATGTAAGACCCCTGGAAATCAGAACGGGTTTCCTGGTTTTCCCGACCTTTTTTAACAATGGGATATCATTGGTTTCAAAGGAGGCAATTTTGTACACTGGATTATTCATATTTTCTAAAAAATCAACTGCAGATGCATCAAAAGGAGTTGAAAACAATATCAACCCTTTTGTTTCTGCATATTTTTTTAGTTTGGGCTGCCATTCCCATGGCGTGTATGCAGATTGGTATAAATCATAAAGTGTTTTCCCGACCCATGCCTGGTTCACTTTTACTTGGAAATAATCTTTATCACAATTTATGGTCATTGTTTCTGGAGTATATGTCTGGAGTTTAACCGCATCCACTCCTGCATTTGCTGCTGCATCTATCAATTTTTTTGCCCGACAGAAATCCATATTGTGGTTTCCAGACATTTCTCCAATAATGAAAACCGGTTTCCCCGCACCAATTTCCCGCTTTCCCAAATTTGTATTTATGGTTATCATATTCTATTTAAAAACAATGGTGCCAAAAGCCGTGCATTTTCATAGTCATCCGGCGTGTCCAGGTCAATGGCCCTGATCCAGGGGATTTCATACCCCCTCAGTCTTTTAACATAAAAGGTCTTATCCCTTAAAAACACAGAAGTATCTGCCCAGTATAAGGTACCATTACTCGCCTGAAGTGCTGGGTGGTGCTGGGACTGTATGTTGTTATATTCAGGCCATTTTGGTTTTAAAAAACCATTTCCTTTAGTTTCCATTGCCTGAAGCGGATGAAGATTGAATTTGGAAATGCCCATCACAACGTCGGTATCAGAACAATTTTCCATCAGATGAAAGGCTCCCTGCAAATCCCCAGGGGTGATAAAAAGAGCCGTGGCATAAATACAGCAGAACTTTTCCGGATTAATGCCCTGATCATGAAGCCTTTCAATCACATGCCAGCATGTCTGTGCGACAGTTGACTCATCCCGGGCAAGCTCCTTGGGCCGTTCCATGACAAATGCCCCGCTTTCTTCTGCAACCTGTTTTATTTCATCATCTTCTGTAGAAACGATCACCTGGTTGAAAAGACCTGTTTTCACTGCTGCCTGAATTGGATAAAAAAGAGATGGTTTTCCCAAAACAGGGATGATATTTTTCCTGGGTAGTCTTTTGGAACCACCCCTGGCTGGAATGATGGCTATTGTTGTCATGACAGGTCCAAATCTTTTAGCCCAAGCAAATGGAAGGAAGGAAGGTCATGTACAATTTTCATACCCACCAGAGATTCAAAGCGTTTGGGAGAAATACCAAACCCGGGTCTTCTGAATTCAACATGGTTCAAACTTATCCTGTCACCCTTTTTCAGATCCTGTTTTAAAAATGTACTTCGCCGGACATCTTTTCTTTTTTGTTTTTCCTCAGGATGCAGGACTCGCCTTGGATTGCCCATGGCCTTTTCAATATCCCGGATGGTCTGGACAAACCCTGTCATCTCATCCGGTTCCAGGGAAAACATATGTTCCGTGCTTACGATACTCCTGTCGGTGGTAATGGTTTTTTCCACAAGATTTGCCCCAAGGGCCACGGCTGCAACATCCATATCCCATCCCGGGGTGTGGTCTGAATAGGCAATGGGATACTGGGGAAACATCTGTTTCAAAGTTGTAATAATTTTCAGGTTAATGCTTTCAAGCCTTGCAGGGTAACCTGACGGGCAATTATGAATAATGATATTATTATTGCCTTCAAAATTGCATATTTCAACGGCCTGTTCAACTTCCCCCAGGGTGGCATTTCCGGTATCAAGCTGGATACACATGCCACTCCTTGCAGCCATACGGATAAGGGGCCAGTGATTAACATCAGCAGAAGCGATCTTGATTGAATCACAATTCAACTTGGCCAAAAGCTCAATATCCTCTTCAAAGCCTATGGTGGCAAAAAAAGCAAGGCCCATGGAATCACTGAATTTTTTAACTTCTTTCCATTGTTCAGGTGCAAGATACCTTCTACAGAGGATATCATAAAGCGGCTCTTTTATGGTTTTGATTTCACCGGTTTCTTTATTGGCAAGGATATCATAGGCAAACAAAAGTTTTTTGTCTGCCACCAGCTTGTCAGGATCAAAAATCTGAAATTTAATGGCATCTGCTCCTGCTCTGGCAGCAAAACCAATAAGGGCCTTGGCTGATTCAACACCGTCATGGGTTGCGCCTGCTTCAAAGGTTATAAAACAGGGTTGACCATCTCCCAGACTTCGATTTCCAAAGCTGACCATTACTTCTCCTGTATCAATATATTCACCATCTTTTCTGATAGCCTCGACATTCAATTTCGTGTTTTTTTAAATATTACAGCTAAATTGTTCGCTTTGGTAATATACATTTTTGTGGTGTCCAACTTTAACTATCCAAATTTGAAGCTCTTTATTTTGGATGGAGTAGAGAATTCGGTATCGCCCATATCTTAAACGATACCTTTCTTGACCACTTAGTTTTTTACAGCCGGGCGGATGTGGGTTCTCACTAAGAGATTCAATGCAGTTAAGAATTTTTGTCAAATCTTTATCTGGAATAGATTTAAAATCTTTCCAAACAGAGTTTTTGGAAAAAACCTTATATTCGGCCATCTTTTTTAAGCCTCTTAAGCATTTGCTCATAGCTCATCAAAGGTTCATCGACTCTTTCATCAAACACAGCGAGATCTGTAGCATCTTCCCCAAGGGATTCTCTCAATGCTTCATTAATTATTTCTGACATCGAGCGAGATGTTTCAAGAGATTTAAGCCGCAAAGCATGATGAAGCGCTGGGTCTAAATATATGGTTGAATGTTTCGATAATGTTGTCATAACTATACCTCCAGATTATTGATAGCAACATTATAGCGTCATGACATCATAACGTCAATATTTAAAAAGCAAAACCACATTGCCAAATAATATTTCCAATGTTATCAAATATAGACTCTGACATGGATTGTTGGGCAATTACTCTTGAGTGGTTGCGAACTTTCAAAGTCCGGCTATTCCCCAGCCACCGTTTTCAAGAACTGACCGCTAAGTTCCCTTTTTAAATGGTTCTATCATCCTATCAACTTGCTCTTTTGTAATCCATTCGTGATTGTTATCTGAATTATATTCAAACCCCTGTAAAACTGGCTTCAAGTTTGTTTCATCAATCCGGTTCTTTAAAAAAGCATTGTCAGGTTTGATAAGATAGAAATCCCTGCTTTCCAGAACATTACGGGCTTCATCCTGGCTGATGAGCGTCTCATGGATTTTTTCTCCCTTTCTGATACCAACAATTTCCCTGCGGCATTCAGGCCCGATAAATCTTGCCAGATCCATAATTTTCATGGAAGGAATCTTGGGAATAAAGGTCTCCCCGCCTTTCATCATTTCAAGACTTTTGAGTACAAAATCAACTCCATGGGATAGTGTAATCCAGAACCGTGTCATGTCTGGGTGGGTTACCGGCAGGACTCCTTCTTTTTTCTTTTTTAAAAAAAAAGGGATTACACTGCCCCGGCTGCCGATAACATTTCCATAACGCACCACGCTGAACATGCATTTTTTAACCCCGACAAATGCATTGGCAGCAATGAAAAGCTTTTCTGAACAAAGTTTGGTAGCACCATATAAATTGATTGGATTCACCGCCTTATCCGTGCTCAAAGCAATCACTTTTTTTACTCCGCACTCTGCTGCGACACTGACAATGTTCTCAGAGCCTATAATATTTGTCTTGATGGACTCCGTGGGATTATACTCACTGGCCGGAACCTGTTTCATGGCTGCAGCATGGATAACATAATCCACTTCCTGGAATGCCCATTTCAATCGCTCCTTATCCCGGATATCCCCCAGAAAAAACCGTATAGGATACTTTTCCGGAGAAAATATCTGGGCCATATCAAACTGTTTGAGTTCATCCCGGCTGAAAACAATTACCTTTTGGGGGCTGTGATTTTTTAAAATAACTTCAACACACTTTTTCCCAAAGGATCCTGTTCCTCCGGTGATTAAAATTGTCTTATTTTTCAGCATAATTCCCATGAATCCCTAATAATAAAAAAATACGCACAATTGCGCTGGATTTATTATTATAGGCTGCAATATTTATTCCTGGGTATGTATGGATTCATACCCGGGGTTGAACCCTTGAAACATTGTATAATCAGCCATGAATAGATATCAAAACTTTCCCAAAATGTCATGGCAATATTTATTAATAATCGGGACAATTATTCCTGATTTATAAAAATAGTGGCAATATTTACCCATTGAAGATTTACTGGATACTGCTGAACATA
>JAOZST010000121.1:0-5350 GCA_029939535.1 Desulfobacteraceae bacterium
ACCATACCTCAAACCCAATTTCAAAAGACTTTGATGATGTGATATTATATTTATCTAAAGGATCAAAAAAAGCGATATCATGTTTGTCCCTGAAAAGAGACAGGGCTGCAAAATATATGATATCAACGGGAAATCCTTTTATAACTGTCACTGCAACGGCGGTGTATTCAACCTTGGCCACCGGAACAAAGAGATTATCAAAGCCATTACCAGTGCCATGGAAATATATGATATCGGCAATCATCATCTGATCAGCAAACCAAAGGCAGATCTGGCCCATATGATCTCCCAAACCCTTCCCCAGGGTTTGAACCAGGTGGTTTACGGCGTTGGCGGTGGAGAAGCCATTGACCTTGCCATTAAGCTTGCCAGGGCAATTACCGGAAAAGAGAACATTATTTCTGCCACAAGCGGATCAATACCCTGAACAAACCTGATAAAAAAAAATTATGTCCGCTTTGACCGGAATCTGGGAGTTCAACAAAGCAAACAGCGCTGGGTGTGAAATTACCATTGATGCCCAGGTCCTGGAATATCATCCCCCAAAAGAACACCCCGGACATCAGGCATTAGATTGCACCTATGTCTCGACCCCCAGGTTCCGGAAACACATGGGGTTCTGCTGTGCCGCCCCTTCTGGGTGTGGGGTGCGAAAATAATTGAAACCCTTCCTGCAAAGGAATCTTTTCATCCCGCATTTAAACGGTACTGGAAAAATCAGAACCGGAAAGCCGGACTGAAAATCCTATAGGCAGCTGTTGAAACTGTAAAAATAAGATCGCCGTTGGGCTATAGTTTGCTGCCTTCAGATCAGATGGATGTAAAAGCTGCCATGAATTTTCACCATCCTGGGCCAGGCCGAACCTTAGATTTGTGGTGATGACGTTAAAATCAGTCTTTCGGGGGTCTGTCTTATTTGTGAACATGGGGGTGCATTCCATGTTTATGTACATGTTCATGACGGTGGATATGAACTTCATCATCTGTCAATATCCTGCCTTTTTCCATGGAATAAATCTTATCTGTGACTGCACTGACAAAGTCAAATTCATGGGAAATGACAAAATAAGAGATATCAAGACGAGTAAGAATGTGAGCCAGTTTTTCTTTGACCTTGCTGTCAAGGCCTGCGGTGGGTTCATCCAGCAAAAGGACTTCAGGTTTCATGGCCAGAACAGCTGCCAGGGCCACCAGCCGTTTTTGCCCCCCTGAAAGCCTGTGTGTGATGCTCTGTTCAAACTCTGTCATGCCAAGATCTTCCAGGGTTTTTTGGGCCGTCTCAATGGCTTGTTGGGGAGAATAGCCCAGGTTCAACGGGCCGAATGCGACATCTTCCATAACCGTGGGACAAAATAACTGGTCATCAGAATCCTGGAACAATAACCCGATCCTGGAACGAACAGGGGCAAAATCCTTTTCCGTTTTTAATGAATTGCCAAAAATGTTTATGGTACCTGAATCAGGTTTGCAAAGCCCCATGATGGTATGCAATAAAGTGGTTTTCCCTGATCCGTTGGGCGCCATCATCCCGATCCGTTCCCCTTGGAAAATTTCAAGGTTCAGATGATCCAATACGTTTGAAGCCGCGCCGGGATATGAAAAACAGAGATCTTCCAGCCGGATAATACTGCTATTGTTGTTCACTTGTTACATCCAAATATGCTCAATCATGAAAAGGCTTATGCTTATGATTACTATGCCAATTAAAAAAAATGAGTTTACTCTCTTTGGCGGGTAAACGTCAAGGGAATGAAATTTATGGGTAAACCCCCGGCACAGCATTGCCTTGTAAACTCTCTCGGCTCTCAGGGATGCCCTGACAAATAGCATGCCTGCAAGATAGGCAAAAGTTTTATAGGAGTGCAGATTGGTTCCGGGTGTAAATCCCCTGAATTTTGCGGCTCTCAAGAGTCTTTTGTATTCTTCCTCAATAACTGAAATATATCGGTAACACATCAACAACAGGAAAACCAGCTTGTCCGGGACATAAAGTTTATGAAGACCATTCCCAAGGGTCGCCACTGTCATGGTGGCAATCAAAGCAGTAAATATCAATAAGATGGTAATGGATTTAACTGTGATCATCGCACACATGAAAATACCCGGTTTTGTGATTTTCAACCAATGATACTCATACAGGATGCTTCCGTCAAAAGTGACAGGAAGAATAAGCCAGATCATCAAAAGAAACCACAAAAGCGGTTTTAAGCGTTTGATGACCTCTGTCAGGTTCAATCTGGCCGCTGCAATCAAAATAAGGGCAATTCCAAAATAGACAAAAATGATTGAAAAATTATTACATAGCGCTGCGGTCACAGACAGAATAAAGGAAACTAAAATTTTGACTCTGGGTTCCATCTGGTGGATAAAAGACCTGCCAAATGCAAATTTTTCTTCGATCATTTCAAACCTTTTTTTGATTGAAACAAAAATTTTCCCATCAGCGCCGCAAGGAAAATAATGGCAATTCCTGAAATAATTTTCAAAGGAGAGGGACCTGCTTCAAGTTTTTCCTTTTCCTGCATCGCGTTGTGGATATTATTTTTTGACGGCACAAGCACAAGTTCATCTTTTGAAATCTTCCATTCTGCCTGGTGCCCAATACCAGCTTTTAAGGTTAAAACAAGTCCGGTTTCAATGGGGTCTGGAATCTTAAATGAATAGTTGCCCTGCTCATCGGTTTTCCCTTCATGGACAATTCGACCGGTATCATCTTTAACAATGATGGGGCAGTTCTTTGCCTTTCTTTTAGAAGCAAAACTGCTCTCTGTATAAATCATTCCGTCTTCGACCCAGGCGAAAAGAATGACTTTGTGGGCAAAAGCAGGCACTGCCGTCATTAAAGCCAGTATCACAAATAGCACCACCCGATTCTTTGGTTTCATGTTTTCTTTACCTGTATAATTTCCGGATATACTTTTAACAGAAATAAGACGCAAAACCCTGTTACAATACCTTCAATCACCATAATGGGGATGTTGGCCATGATAATGATCAGGCTGGTTTCCCAGAAATTTTTATCTGTAAACCATAAAGCTGCTCCCAGCAGGACGGCTGAGAACAATATCGCGGTCATACCGGATAAAAATCCCATGATGAACGAAAGCCTTGGGGATTTCCCGACAAAGGGCAGAAAAAGATAATGCACGGCCACAGCTGGCGCTGCCATTACAACAGTATTAACCCCCAACGCGGTCAATCCACCGTATTGGAAAAAAATCGATTGCAGCAAAAGCGCTGTCAAAATGGCTGGGACTGCTGCAAAGCCAAGAAGCAGTCCTACAATTCCATTCAGGATCAGATGCGCACTTGAAGGCCCGATATTCACATGAATCAGGGAGGCAACAAAAAATGCAGAGGAAAGGATAGCCACATGAACAATCCGGTCATAATCAATTTTTTTAAGGCCTATACCAGTCCCCGCTATGGCAATCACAGCACCTGCGGCCAGCACAGGGCCTGAAAGGATGCCTTCGGAAATATGCATCTTATTCCTCCTGCCATTTCTCAAACTTTACCCATAAAACCGCACCCAGTTCTATATCCTTTTCTTCATTTTCATGCATCATTTTTTTATCAGATGTGTTTAACGCAGCAAATCCCCACCAGCCATCAACTGGTGCGGCATAGGTAAACAAGCCGTTTCCGTCTGCCTTAATG
Organism: Desulfobacteraceae bacterium; assembly: GCA_029939535.1. Lineage (GTDB taxonomy): Bacteria > Desulfobacterota > Desulfobacteria > Desulfobacterales > Desulfobacteraceae > NBML01. Next base: position 3,661 of record JAOZST010000121.1, read on the forward strand.
GTCTGAGTGACCATATAATCTGATGGAGCATGGGCTTTTTTATCCTTATTAAAATATTCAACTTCGACTTCAGCATAGGGAACGGGCCGGCCATCCAGCTTTATAATTCCCTGGAATACATTCCCGGCATAAAGGCCAAAAGGCTTTGACAACGGGATAATTTCGGTTTTAAGTCCCAGTTCTTCATCCCAGCCATCATCATCACCAAAGGCGGCCACAATGGTCTTTGTATAATGGACGATAAAGCAATCTTCCGCTGATTCCCAATAGGGCACAGGTTCCATTACAAAGGTATATGCCCCGGGTCTTTTGATGGTGTATCCGGTTGTCCAGGCCTTTTGATCCATAACCTTTATCTCTTTGAGAACCGGCTTTAAATCTAATTTTTTCCCGTCTTTTACCACAAAAAACTGAGCCGGCATTTCAAGGGGCATTCCCATCATTTCAAAGGGATGGGAAAAAGACAAAACAACATCCACTTTTTTCGAATCCTCCTGCATAACCATGTTATCGGAAGGAATCACCATGCCAAAATGAGCCAGAGATACATCTGCCAATAAAAAAATTACACCCCATACCAAGCAAACCAATTTTATATATTTCATTTTTGACTCCTTAAAAATAAAAAACCACAAAAGGTTCGGCATCATTTTGCCGTTCTTGAACCTTCGTGGTTTTCATTACGAATATAATTTCTGTTTAAACGATCTAAGACTTCTGCCTTAAAATTTAGATTTTCAATAGCGCTTAAAATTAAGTTTGTCAATAAAATTTCTTTTTTTGTTGACAAAAAATTAAAGACTGTAAAGCAGATCTGTTTTTATTTGATGGTAGCCTTAACAAGGTGGCCAGCGGCCTGGAAAAAGACATAAAAAAAATATCCCTGGACACCCGGGCAGAGGAGTATGAATTTTTAGGGGATGAAATATCAAAGGACCTGGCGTTTTCCCCGATTCCCATTGATACCGAAGATCTGGCTGAAATCCTTTATACCAGCGGCACCACAGGTAATCCAAAGGGGTGCCTTCACACCCACAAAAGTGTTATCTCAGCCGGGATCACAGGAGCCAGGGCCATTAATCTTACTGAAAATGACAGAATGCTTATTGCCATGCCCATATGGCATTCCTCTCCTTTGAACAATTGGTTTATTGGAATCAATACCGTTGGCGGCACCTCTGTTCTGATCCGGGAATATCATCCTCTGCATTTCCTCCAGGCCATTGAAAAACGCCAGTGCACAGCCTATTTCGGGGCACCCATTTCCTATCTCATGCCTTTGCAGGTAATACCCAATTTCTCAGATTTTGACCTTACTTCCATGAAGGCATGGATATACGGCGGTGGTCCAATTGCCCCTGAAACAGTTAAAAAACTGGTCCAAAGTTATGGATCTGACCAATTTTTCCAGGTTTACGGCATGACTGAATCCGGACCCACAGGAACCGTTCTCACCCCGGAAGACCACCAGGAGCATGCAGGTTCCATCGGTAACAAACCCCTTCCAGGTGCCGATATGAAGGTGATGAAAAACGAAACAACCCAGGCAGAACCTGGCGAAACAGGAGAAATCTGGCTCATGGCAGACTCCATGATGAAAGAATATTTAAACAACCCTGGCGCCACCCAGGAAGCCTTTATGAACAGCTGGTACAAAACGGGTGACATGGCCAGGATAGATGAATCCGGA
>JAOZST010000121.1:5450-11348 GCA_029939535.1 Desulfobacteraceae bacterium
CCGGAAGAATTATCTGAATTTTTATCCCATAGTCTGGCCAAGTTTAAAATTCCAAAAAAATTCCACTTTGTCTCTGAACTGCCCCACACACCCAGCGGCAAAGTCATGAAATACAAACTCCGCCAAGATTTTAAAAATGAATAAGGATTACAAATGTTTGATTATCTTTTAAATGATGAACAAAAAAAACTCAGGGACGAAACCAGGGATTTTGTAAAATCAATCCCGAGAAAAATGATTCTGGACATGGATGCTGAAAAAATCCAGTTTCCAAAGGAATTTCTCAAGTAAGCAGGCCAGAGAAACCTCATGGGATGCAGATACCCCAAAAAATGGGGAGGCAGGGGAATGGACTGGGTATCAACCTGTATGGTCATGGAAGAAGTGGGAATCTTAGGATATATTTTTGCCTGCACCTTTGGTGTGGGTGCGGAACTGGTCTGTGATGCCATTATCCTCCACGGCAATGATTTCCAAAAGGAGAAATATGTCAAACCCCTTCTGGCAGGAGATATTTTTGCTGCAGAATGTCTTACCGAGCCCAGGGGAGGGTCTGATTTTTTCGGTACCACCACCATTGCCCAGGACAAGGGCGATCATTTTTTACTGAATGGCCAAAAAAGATTTATCGTGGGTGGTGATGGAGCAGATTATTTTCTGGTCTATGCCAGGACCGATGAAAATGCAAAGCCCCACCAAGGAATTTCCTGCTTTATTGTGGACAAAAGCCAGGGTGTTAAAAGCGAATACATCTATGGTCTTATGGGTTGCAGGGGAGGAGGAACAGCCAGGATGGTGTTCAAGGATGTTAAAGTTCCAAAAAAGAATCTCCTGGGAGAATTGAACCAGGGGGTAAAAATCTTTAATACCATGATGATCCCTGAACGTCTGGGAACGGCTGCCATGACCATTGGAGCTGCCATACCAGCCGTGGATATTGCCACGGGCTACACATCAAAAAGAAAAGCTTTTGGACAGCCAGTGGCTGCATTCCAGGGGGTTTCATTCCAGGTAGCAGATGCAGCAGAAGCTGAAGCAATGGATGAAAAAATTTTCGAATGACTTCCCTGAAAAAACCAGACCGGGCATACAAGCTCCCGGTCTGGAATCACACAGTCTTTCTTTTCGACGGCGCAGTTGCCGAGAAAATTGAAAATCTGTAGTATCAACCGCAGCATCTTTTCATTTGAATATAACTTTTGTGCTGGAATAAGAATTTAATAATTTTAATTTTTTCTTTTGTGGACTTTTTTATACACTAAATTCTTCCAAATAACCGGTATTATCAGGCTCATTTTGCTCGTTGGGTTGGCTTGTCATGGAATAATATTCTCATTTTTTGTGTGATAGTCAAGCATAATTAATACAATAGATTTGCCTAAGATATCGAACAGTTATAGGTTTATTTGTCAGCATATCTAACGATTTCTTTACCCATTCAAACCTTTTCTTTGCTCTCTGATTCCAGTCTTTTACCTGACAGGGCAACTATAAAGGGAATTCCCCAAGCGCTGGCCAGGCTCATGATTATAAATACCAGTAAAAATCGCCAACCGAAATAGAGCACAAGACTGGCCTATTACATAGGAGTTAACCGGGTTGCCGACAAAGATACTCCCAATGAACGTTCCGATAATGGTGTCCATCAGCGGATTTTTAGAAAAAATTTTCAGGATCAGCTCTCTGGATAAAAGGCCTGAATAAGTCCCATGATCATGATAATACCCAGAAGAACTGGAAGCATTGACTATAAAAAGTACATTTTATTTTTTTCGAACCCTTAATACCGCTTTTTTCAAGGGACTGGACAATATGGGGAGCGATATAACCGATCATCAGCATCTCGGCTCCCCCTTCAAGCAGAAGGGTAAGGGCCTGGATACCGGAACCTGGTCCGGCGGACATTTGTGGAGCCGCACTGCCTCAAAACTCATATCATCGGTATCAACAACAAGGAGCCAGGCGGCACTGCTCATTCTCTCTTTGATCAGGGCATCGAGATTATTGCTGTCAACTGGGAAACCAAATTTCATACTTTTGCCTTTATTCTACTTTTTATTAAAAAGTTTATTGCTACACATTATGCTATTTGTGTTGCTGGTTCTGTTTTACTAAAAATACAAATGGTATAGCTAAAGGTCCAAACACTGCTCCCATAATTGCCCAGAACATAACTTTTGTTCCTCTTTTTTCTGCAATAGTCCCTAATAGAAAAGCAAAAGCGAAACTAATCAGACTTCCAATTATTATTCCCGTCATTTCAAAATAGCCTCCATAATATTTATACAAAATCTAACACCGCGGTTCACAGGCCGCTCTACCACCACCGTCTGATTAAATTTTTTCCAGAACAGGACTGCTGTTTTCCATGGCCATGCCAAGTGATGATATAATCACGCCCATGTGTAGCGGACCAATGGACATGACTCCAAGATCTTTGCATATCTGTTTTGGCTGATGCAGGCATAGAGGTTAAATGTCAGGTCCATTGAGCTGCATCATGTAGAAATGGCTGTAATTGCCCTTCATCCCAGGATCCTCTGCCGAAGAAACGCTTAACCTTTGTTCCCCTTTGGTCAGATTCATGGACCCTTCGCCGCCCTGCAGATACATGCCCCTGTCTTTCCAGCCTTTGGCGATAAGTTTGTTTTTATAAAATTTGAATACCGATTCCAGCGGGGTACGGGTTCCCATGATGACATTGAGCACATTTGTAGTTTTAAACTCAGCACCCACCTTGTCTCCCGATCTTCTCGGGATGATCTGCCATATTCTGTCTGCGCTTCCCGGACCTTTTTTGGTATCTTTTAGTCGATTCTTGACCAGGTTCATGGTCTGCATTAACTGTGCTTTTTCCTCAGGGCTCATGTTGCCGCCCATCTGCTCCATGATCTTGCTGCTATCCAGATCTTCAGGATTAGGCATGGTCTGGGCTTCTTCTTCCTCTTCCATGTCATTTTCCTGTGCCATCATGGCACCAAGATCCATACCCATGACTGCCATCATGCTGCCAACTTTTTTATACCCTGATATGGGACGGAACAATTTTTTTGACGGTTTTCCGGTCTTTATATTTCGCATTTCTTCTATTTCACCGTCTTCATCCATGGTTCTTAACGGCATTTCAAACTTATCACTTTCCCATACAAGTATCCGGGTTTTTATATTGGTGCCCATGGTTTTAAAACTGGTTACCACCTCTTTTTTTACACACTTGTATCCAGATACCTTTTCCTTACCCAGCACTTTTTCGGAATCAATATTATCCATTGCCTTGTAGCCTGCTACATAATCCTTTTCATCAGCCGGGGCTTCAAACACCAGTTTTTTATCATGATTATAAAAGTATGATTTTTTATGCTTCTTCAATATCAGCATGGTCAAACTCATTTTTTGGCCATTGCCCATGCTGCCGGCTGGCAAACCATCTATCCTGATGGCATCTTTAGTAACATAGAGTTTGGATGAATGAACGATGGTTCCGTTAGAATTAATATGCACATTGTCTGCAGTAAAGGTATCTATCTTCCCGCCCAACAGGGCATAACTTGGATTTACCGCAACACACAGCCCCAGGATAATGGCAGCAAACATCAATTTCCAGTTCATGGTCCGTTTTTTAGTACCAGGTTTCATTTGACTCTCCTTTTAAGAATTATCAAGATCTCAGGCGAAACGTCTAATATCTTGTTTTGATCAATTTTTAGAAATCGTTTTAGACTTTTTGGAACTTACAAGGAGATAAAAAACCCGCTGGATCTTTAGTTGGCAGGTGTCTGGCACAGCTCCGCCTTGTCAATTACGATATTCTCATACAAAATTTTTAGATGACTTCTCTGGAAAAATCAGACCTGGCATACAAGCTCCCGGTCTGGAATCACACTGTCTTTCGCATTGCCAGGGCATCCTTATTCTTAGAATCCAGACGAAGCACCTGATTCAGGTAGCTATCCGCTTGAATAATTTTCTTTTTCAGGTAATAAATTCTGGCAATCTTAAGCTTGGTCTCCACCGGATTAATCCGGTTTTTATCTGCTTCCAGAAAATAATCCAGGGCCTTATCTTCATCGCCCATTGCTTCGTAGACAAGGCCTGCCTTAAACAAAAGGCCGTGGCCTGTTGGGAACTCTTTTATAAGAGTGTCCACAAGAGTCTTGGCATAGCCAAGTTCCCCTTTTTCCATGCATAGACTCAAAATATGTTCCTTGCTCGGAAAATTTTTTTCTGTAGCACTGATAAGCTTGCTAAAAAGCTCTATGGCCAAGGGATTCTCATTTTTGTTCAAGAGTTCTTCACCCAGCCGGATGGCTTCCTCATTAAACCGGGTGGTCAGGGAAAGGACTTCACACTCATATTCTACCGCCTTGGTCCATTCTTCTTTCTTCCAATATATCTTACTTAAAAGATGTCGGGTAACCGCATCCTGGGAATTGACCGAAACAGCTTTGAGAAAACATTTTTCCGTGGTTTCTTCTTTTCCAGCTTTGGAATAAAGAAGACCCAGATTCCTTATCAACCGGGAGGCAGAAGGTTTCAGCCTAATTGCCATTTCCATATACCGAATGGCAGATCCCAGCTTCCCAGTTTCTTCACAAGTTCTGGCTTTTCGAGCATTGAGTGTTGCCTCGTCCGGATTATTGGCATGGTCCACAACTGTTCTGATCTTTTCATCCAGCACTGAAGGAGTTAAGGGCTTTAATAAATATCCCTCCACCTCAATTTCCGCCACATCCAGAACAATACTCCTTTCAGATTCAGCTGTTACCATGATGATAGGCATGTCCCGCAGCTGGCGATCATTTCTTACGGCGTCCAGCATCTGGGCCCCGTTCATCACAGGCATTTTCCAATCAACAATGGCAAGATCCACATGGTTGGAATGCAGACATTGAAGTCCTTCCACACCATTTCCCGCTGAAAAAATTTCCTTGCCCAGATTCAGATTTCTCAATGTCTTTTTAATGATTGTGCGCATGCTTTTCAAATCGTCAACAATTAAAATCGACATATTATCAATATCTATCATAACTTTTCCGCAAATTCATGAATTGATTATGGGGTTCCATACCATGGCAGGGTTCTTTTAATCAAGGCCTAGCTGGCTTAGTCTCAATTTCAAGAAAATTCCCGTCAAACCCGATCACATCCCCTGAATAAATTTTCCTGCGTTTCCTGGTTTCAACCTTGTCATTCACAGTCACAAAGCCATCAGCAATAATGTATTTTGCTTCCCCGCCGCTGGCTGCCATGTTTTCAAATTTAAGAATCTTATACAATTCAACAGGCTCTTTGTTTATAAATACTATCCTGGCCTTATTTTTTTCCATTGAATTTCCCGTTTACTTTTATCCTTTTAATACCCTCGTTGCTGCGGATGGCATCAGCCCGCAACCTTCCCTGGACATACAGGGAAAGCCCAGCAATGGCCTTGTCACATACAGTAAAAACAGGCACCCCTTGATCCATTAAGGCATCCCGCAAGGGATCATAGAGCCTTCCCCCATCCACCACGGTGACTATGGGAGTCTGGGTTTTATTTACAAGTTCTATCATCCGGTTAAGAATACTTTCAGGCTGGTGCATTAAAAATTCAAGGTTTTTTGATTTATCCAGGGTCTGCATGGCCGGAGACATGGGATCAAGACTCACCACGACGGCATCCACATTGGGATCTTGAGTAAGAATTTCCGTTATCACGGCATGGGCTTCATCATCGGCAGCCGGGTTTATATCCAGGGGATTGGAAAGGGTAACAAAAGCATCCAGCCCCTTTGTCCTGAGAACCCTGGCAATGGCCTTGCTTGTTTCTGGTTCATATCTGGCAAGCTCCATGGAAAAATCATCGGACTGGATGGAATCAGCCATGCCCACTGCCTCAAACCCTGCTCCACTGACCGC
>JAOZST010000122.1:0-11334 GCA_029939535.1 Desulfobacteraceae bacterium
GAATTAGTCCCATAAGCAACGAGGCTCGTTGCACAAGTTGTCATGCAGGATATGGATGGAGAGACGATACTTTTGATTTTACAGATAAAACAAAGATGGACTGTTTAGTTTGCCATGATACCACCGGCAAATATAAGAAAGCAGGACCGGCAGCAGGCATGCCCGCAAAGGGTGTGGATCTGAAACTGGTTGCAGAAAACGTAGGTCATTCAAGCCGAGCAACCTGTGGTGCCTGTCATTTTAATGGCGGAGGAGGGGATGCCATCAAGCATGCGGATCTGTCCAGGCAGCTCCTTACACCCAGCAGAAACTGCGATGTTCACATGGGCGGATATGATTTTACCTGTACCGAGTGCCATGAAACAAGAAACCATAAAATTGATGGCAGAAGTTCATCCGTCCCGGCAGCAGAAGGTGCGGTGACCTGTCAGCAATGCCATTCAGATGAACCCCATTATTGCGGCAGTGTTCTGGATCATCATTTAAATGAGCATGCCAAAACCCTTGACTGCAATGTCTGCCATTCACCCGTGTTTGCAAAATGCAAACCCACCAAAACATTTTGGAACTGGTCCAAGGCAGGGGATAAGAAACGCAAGCCCAAAAAAGATAAATACGGCAAGCCCGATTATAACAAGAAAAAGGGTGAATTTAAATGGGGAGAGTCTGTTGTCCCGTCCTATGCCTGGGATTCAGGCTATATGAAACGGGTGCTAATAGGAGACAAGGTTGATCTTAATGCAGATGTTATTAATTTGACCGAGCCTGTAGGTTCCATCAAGGATCCTAGTTCTAAAATTGTTCCATTTAAAATAATGAAGGCCATCCAGGCCGTTGATGCGGAGAGTGATATGATTCTTGTCCCCCATCTTTTCCCCAGGGATAAAAATGATACCACTGCATACTGGAAAAATTTTGATTGGGAAAAAGCTTTCCAGGATGGTATGAACGCAGTAGGCCTTGAATACAGCGGTTCATACAAGTGGAAAGAAACCTGGATGTACTGGCGTCTGGAACATGAGGTAATGCCTGCCAATATGGCCTTGTCCTGTGTCCAATGCCATGAAAGCCTGAAGGGTGATAAGACCTGTAACCGCTGTCATCAGGACAATCGTGAAGTTGATTTTAAAAAGATTGCCCACAAGGGAACAGATTTTTCCTATATGAAATCCCAGGGGAGAGATGTGGATGATCTGATTAATAAAACCGATTATATTAATTTTAAAGCCCTTGGATACAAAGGTGATCCAATCATACATGGCGGTCGGTTCAAGAGACTGCCCATGGGATATGAAAAATAAATAAATAATTTATTTATGTAACCTGGTGCTCTTAGGCCTGGCGTATGGTTTTCCATGCGCCAGGCTTTTTTATTTTGTATAACCCTTTATTTTGTATACCCCAGGGATAATTCATGATATTTTTTCAGCTTTTCCCGGGTTTTCCCAAAAACAGTGTTTTCAGGATAACAACCATCTGAATCTGCTTTTCCTGCCTTGATACCGGTTAGTACTTCAATGCCTTCTTCAATGGTGCGGATCTTATAAATATGAAAATGTTCTTCCTTGATGGCTTGAACAACATCTTTTCTCAAAACAAGATTTTTCACATTTGAACAAGGGATCATGACCCCCTGGGTTCTGGTGAGGCCTTTTTTGACACAGATATCATAAAATCCTTCTATTTTTTCATTCACTCCGCCAATGGCCTGGATTTCTCCTTTTTGATTCACAGACCCTGTTACTGCAATTTCCTGACGGATGGGGATACCAGAAAGACTGGACAATACCGCATACAACTCTGTGGAAGAGGCGCTGTCGCCATCAATGCCATTGTAGCTTTGTTCAAATGTAATACTGATACTGACACTCAGGGAATAATTCTGTGCAAACATTCTGCCAAGATAGCCCGATACAATCATTATCCCTTTATCATGGGTATTGCCGGAAAGATCAGATTCATGCTCAACATTAATGATTCCGGGCGTTCCCATATAGGATTCTGCTGTAATCCTGGTGGGCCTCCCAAACGAGATTTCACCCATATCATAAACCGCAAGGGCATTTACCTGGCCCGTTACCTTCCCTTTTACATCTATTAAAATCGATTGATCATCAAACTGGTCCAGTATTTTTTCTTCATAAAGATTATAGCGGAACCTGTGGCGGTTATTTGCCAGGATGACATGTTCCTGGGAAATTACCGGAGCATTATCTTTTCTGGCCCAATAATCAGACTCTTTAAGTATCCCCAGAATATGGCCAAATCGCAGGGAAAGCTTTCGTTGATCAGCCGCCATCCTTTTCCCATATTCAATCACAGCACACACACCATCCGGGGTAAAGCTCAGCAGGTCTTTTTCTTGACAGACCCGGGCAATAAATCTTGCATAATTGTATCCATTCTCCTCTGTCAGTTCTGCTTCATAATCAAAATCCACCCGGACTCTAAAGATCTTATTAAATTTTAAATCTGCGTTCTGTAAAATTTTAAAGGTTTTGTACCCGCCAATAAGAATTACTTTCACTTTTAATGGTATGGGAGCAGGCTTTAATGAGGGCATACCGTGATCTGCCTGGCCTGGAAGATCTTCAATCCTGAGCATTGAGTCCTGTAGTGTTCTTTTTAAAGATTCCCAGACAGGAGGATTCATTAAGAGCGGTTCAATGTCAAGGGCTATATATCCGTTATTGGCTTTTAGCAGTGACCCGGCCTTAACCATGGTAAAATCCGTTGCAAATGCTCCTGAGACCGGTTTTTTTTCAATTTTCCCAAAAAGGTTATGAAAGCTTGGATTTGGCTCAAATACAACCGGAGCCCCTTTTTCCCGTCTTCGATCCACCAGTACATTGATCTGATATCTTTTCACAAGAGCTGCTGTCATTTCCAGAATTTTCTGGCCTTCAGCATCCTCCTGCCCCTTTCCACCAAGGAACATGGTAATGTTATCAATAATATCGTCTTTGACATTTTTTAAATAAATTTGAATATCCTTGCAGTCACGAAAATAATACCGGATCGGATCAATCTGCTCTGAAATCAATTGCTCTGTTTTTGATGTTACCAATAATTTCAACGAAGTCTTCATCTTTTCGCCAAGTTTATTTATTTCAAGGATGGATTCAGTAAGTTTTTCTTCAACACTGGCTTTTTTCTTATCCATTTTCCCACGTGTCGTTTTATCCAGGGCCTGGTATTCTTCCTGGGACATGGGCTTTCCATTGCTGACCAAGACAACTTCGTAACCAAGTTTTCCCTTGGTGATTGAAAGCCCTTGAGTTTGGGCCAGCTGTTCAACTTCGGCTGATAATTTTTTTTGCCGGGTAAAGGTTTCTTCCTGTATAATATTCTGTTCTTCCTGGAAGGATGGGGTTTTAAAAGATGCCGGTATTCCGGCCTTTATCATTTCAATAAACTGGATCATGCTTTGGCTGAAATAGACTGCTGATCCTGCTGGCATTTCAATCACAACCGGGCAATAGGCATCGTCAAAATTATTTACCAGGCAAAGGTCTGTGGAAGTTTTCCGTTTTTTTGCATGCTCTGTAAGGAGCTTTTTAACGATGGTTGATTTGCCGGTTCCTTCCAAACCTGTGACAAAAATATTATATTCCATACCCTTCATATTCAATCCAAAATCAATGGCTTCAACAGCCCGTTCCTGGCCGATAATGCTGTCCAGGGGTTTTAGCTCAGATGTATTCTTAAAGTTAAACAGGCTGGAAGGATACTTTTTGCTCAACTCTTTTATTGAAACCTCAAGTTTGTTTCCCATTTTTTCCCCCTTTGCTCTATCTCAGCTCAATTCAATTGACCATCAGCAGACCGGTCACCAGCATATGTTCTTGATATCTACCAGCCATACTGCCTCAAAGCAAGGGCATATTACAAATGTGTTGCTTATGTTTTCAGCTCTAATATCCTGTAGTTGTTCTATGGTATTTTTTTTGATCATTCGACCATTATATGCCCTTGACATATTTAAACGGCCAGTCCTTTTTTAACCTGGCACGATAAATGCTGCGTTTACCATCAGGGTGAATGAATGGTCATTAATCCTTTTGAGGAGTTGTTAAAAAATATTTGTATAAATTCATTCCGGCAGCATGGAGACATGGAGTTTGTGTCCCTGAATAATAGCATGCTTGTGATGAGATGATTGGAGTAAACACCTATGAACATAAAATTTGCATTTGCAGTTACCAATGATGGTTTTTTCCCGAAAACCCATTTCGGAGATGCTGAAAAATATCTTATTTACCAGCTGGCAAAAAACAAAATCAATTTTGAACAGGAAATTTCAAATAGTTTTATAGACCTGGATGAAGGCATACAACACGGCTCCAAGAAGAAGGGACAGGCCATTATTGCCCTGCTGAAAGAAAATGATATTGACGTCCTGGTTTCACGGCAATTTGGTAAAAACATCAAACTTATTAACAAACATTTTCTTCCTGTTATAGTATTTGACGAAACCCCTGATTCTATGATTAAAATCCTATTAAATCATATCCAATTGATCCAGGATGAATTAATTAAGGATATGGCTGAATATCCTCTCTTTGCCATCAAGCACGGGATAATGAAATCTGCCATTAAAAAACTTGATAAATGACTTTAACTTCAAAGATATCAAACAGGAATTTTGTTTCCTTTTTATGGCATGCCAGTTTTTTAGCATTTGCACAGGTCTTTATGGATGTAGACACCATAATCCCCGCAATGTTGATTGAATCCGGAGGTGGGGCCATCCATATTGGAATTATGACGGCAATTTTACTTGGGGGGTCCAGCGTTACCCAATTGTTTTTTGCTCCATATATCAGCAATAAACCCTACAAAAAAAAATATCTTTTACTGGGAATTAATTCAAGAATTTTTTCTTTGCTGGGGTTGGGTTTAATATTGTTTTATTTGCAAGCCCAGCAATCTGTTCATCTTATCTGGGTCATATTTGTCCTAATCACCATTTTTGCACTTGGGGGTGCATTTGCCAACATCGGCTATACCGATATCCTTGGAAAATCTATTTTAGAGGAAAAACGTAAAAGTTTTCTGTCTTTAAAGCAAATTATAGCTGGCATTGTGGTCCTGTGCTCAGTCGTTCTGGCCAGAAAGGTTTTAAGCAATGCAAGTTTTCCTTTGAATTATGCCTATACCTTTACTATAGGGTCATTCGGGCTTTTAATCGCTTCACTGGGGTTTTGGAATCTAAAGGAAATTCAACCATCAAAATTGAAAATAAAGGGTTTTAAAAATTTTATCCAGGTATTGAAATCTGAACTTAAAATTAATCCTAAACTCTCCTATTTTCTCGGGTTTGTTAATACACAAGGTATAGCAATTTCTTTTCTTCCATTTTTAACCCTTTACGCCAAAGAAACATTTCATACACAAAGCAATGATACCGCTATGTTTTTATTGTTTAAAATATTGGGTATAGTATTGGTGAGTTTTTTGATTTTATTATGGGCGGAAAAAATAAGATACAAATGGCTGCTTTACGGCAATGTGCTGTTATCCCTAACCATGGTCCTTGGCACACTTTTTATCAGTGAAGGTATTCATATAAAATATATTTTTATTTTAGGCGGCATTGTCTATTCGATTTTTTCCATAACCATGAATGGCGTTTTGCTGGAAGTATCAGGAAAGGAAAATCGGGCTATCTATACCGGGTTTGCAGGAGCAGGAAATATTATTCCTGCCATATTTCCCCTTGCAGCTGGATACCTGATTAAAACTTTCGGGTTTCAAAATTTCTTACTGCTTTATATTTTAATCATTGTATTTTCTGTCTTTTTTATATTTAAACTAAAGTGCACAAAATAAGAATCGTTGATGAAAGTTGAGCTAAGCTATTCAAGAGAGAATATTTAATTCTGAATATAAGGGTGTGGAATGTGATGTATGATGGTATGGGTTTTGCTTAATTCAAACCTAGGGACACAGGAATATTTTTTGATAAACAACTTATAATAAAGGGAAAAAAATGAAGTCATTAATTGTTTATTCCAGTCAGACAGAAAACACGAAAAAGCTTGCAGAGATCATTTACGAAAATCTGGAGGGTGAAACAGATATTTTTTCTGTTGAAGAGGCACCTTCACCCGCAGGATATGATTTAATAGCAGTGGGTTTCTGGCTGATGGCTGGAAAACCAGATCCCAAAGCCAGTAAATATCTTGAAAAATTAGGAAAAAAAGACCGGGTGGTTTTATTTGCAACCCATGGTGCATCAACAGAATCAGACCATGTTAAAAATGCAATTTATCATGCCATTGGTCTTACAAATGATGCAGATATCGCCAGTGTTTTTACCTGCCAGGGCGAAGTAAATCCCAAGGTATTGGAAAAAGTAAGACAAAAACCTGTGCCTCCTGTGTGGATCGGAGATGCAGATCATGCTGTGGGCCATCCAGATGAAGGGGATCTAAATAACCTTAAAGAGCTGATTAAAAAACTATAAAGCAGGGTGAGCTGAGCTATAAGTCAGTGCGCCCCAGTAAGTGCGCCCCAGTAAAGGTGCGCTGAATCAATTATTTTGAAAGGTACCAGTTTCTTTTAATTTTTATTAATTGTAACGCTGGGGAATAAATTTGCATCTGTGTGGGGTAAAAACTGGGATCTTGTAAACTCTTCCATAAAGTCATTATTACTTGAAAAATCAAGATAGGTCATTGAATTTGAAATGGCAATGGCCTGCTGGCGAAAGGTATTTGAAAGAAGGGCCATATAAGCACCTGCTATGGAACTGTTCCCCATGTACTTAAATTTTTCTCTTTCAATATCCGGGAGCAGTCCAATGGTTATTGCTTTTTCAATATCCAGGAATTGTCCAAATCCACCAGTGATGATCATCTTTTGAACAGCGGAAAAATCCATTCCAACCTGTTCAACCAGAATACTGAATCCGGCATATACGGCAGCCTTGCTTAGAATCAGGCTCTTTATATCGGATTGTGTAAAGATTATATCTTCTTCTGAATCAATATTTTCTGCAAATTCAATTATAAAGGCAGGCTCTTCATTAAACAGGATGAGTCTGGGATGATCTGTTTCAATCCTGAATTTGCCATCCTGACCAATCACTCCCTTTAACAGCATTTCAGATAATAAATCTATCATGCCTGATCCACAGACACCCCTTGGAGTCATGTCTTCAACAGTTGAATATTCCGGTTCAAAGGTTTCAGGATCAAGGCTGATTTTTTCTATGGCTCCATCTTCTGCACGCATACCCCATCGGATTCCTCCACCTTCAAAGGCAGGTCCGGCAGAGCAGGCAGCTGTCATGAGAAATTCATTGTTGCCCAGGACAATTTCTCCATTGGTTCCAATATCAATGAAAAGGGTAAGCTCTTCAAATTGATGGAATCCGGTATACAGAACACCTGCCACGATATCTCCGCCAACATAACTGGCAGGTCCTGGCATGACAAATACACCGGCATGATTTGCAGCCTTGAACCCGATTTCACCGGCTTTGATAATGGGGAATTCAGATACGGTTGGTATATATGGTTCTCTCCTGATATATCTGGCCTCAATTCCCAGAAGCAGGTGGGTCATGGTTGTGTTGCCGGAAACAACAATATTTTCAATTTGCTTGTGGTCTGCATCTATTGAATTTATGGCCCTTTTTGTCAGGTTATTGATGGTGGAAATGGCCATTTTTTTTAGTTTTCTAACACCGTCTTTTTCAGAGCATACAATTCGGTTGATGACGTCATCACCACAGGCAGCCTGACCATTATGGCCCGATGCAGTGCTTAATATGGAACCATCGGCCATATCCACAATATAAACAACAATGGAGGTTGTGCCAAGATCAACAGCCATGCCCAGAGAATGTTTTTGGCCATTTTCAGGGCTTACATCTACTATTTCCGAAGAACATTTTTTCCATAGTATAGAGGCAATTACGTTCCAGCTGTCTTTTCTGACCGACTCTGTCAGCTGTCTCATGACCCTGATATTGGTGCTCATTTTGGAAGTGTTATATCCAAGTTTCTGGAGTTTTCGTTTCAGCCGGTCAAGATCACTGACAGTGTCTTCCAGTGTGGGAAGATCAAGCTGTAATTGGACTTTTTCCACAATGGGTTCTATTTTTTTTACAAGGCCGGAAAGTTTTCTTGTTGCTACTTCTCCCATTCCGGCAGCTTTTAATTTCTTAGCAATGGTTTCTTCTGGAATTTTAACAATGATATCTTCATGTACAGTTGACTGGCAGGCAAGGACATAACCTTTTTCTTTTTCTGCATCACTTAACAGGGAAGTTTTTTCTGATTTTACTTTGCCCGAGAGTATGATAAGCCTGCATTTCCCACATGATCCTTTGCCATTGCAGGAGGCATTGATATAAATGTCAGCTTTTTGGGAGGCATCCAATAGATTCGTACCAGCAGGAACAAGAAGTTTCTCCTCCTCTGGTTGAAAAATAATTTCATAATTTTCTTTTTTACCTGATCCGTTTTCAACAGGTCCGTTTTTACCAGGTCCATTTTTACCAGAGTCAAAGTCTTTTTCTGAAATAAAATAAATGGGACAGGAGGGCCTGAATTTGCAATATATATCAGGATCTCTGCACTCCAGACACTCTTCGCACAGATAAATATTGTGTTTCATGCAGAGATAGCTGGTTTCCCGATCAGGATGATTTATACACTTACCCATTTTAAACCTCTGTTTTTTTAATGTTTCAGCATTTTATAATGCCTGATCCAGGCTTTTGGCTATATTTGTTTCAGACTGGAGTCCCACAAATCTTTTGATCTCTTTGCCGTCTTTAAAAATAATTAAAGTGGGGATGCTTTGGACCATATATTCTGTTGCCAGTGCCTGGTTTTCATCAATATTGATTTCAAGGATCACTGCCCTATCCTGATAGACATGGGTCAGTTTCTTTAAGATAGGCTCCTGGGCTCTACAGGGAGCGCACCAGTCAGCATTAAAATCTACCAGTGTAACTCCAGTACCCAAGGTTTTCCGGAATTGATCTATACCCATTTTAGATTGGCCTCCATAAAAGATTTGTGAATTCATAGTGATGGAAATCTTTTATAGTCAAAAACTGTGCCACTGTCCATGGGCACCAGGAAAACACACACCATAAGGAATTGAATATAAAGGAAATAATAATAAAAATTGTATGAATTTTAAATTGCGTAATGAATTGCTTTGATAAAAGGAACGTTACTTTGTAGAGGCTGTTTCGGTTAGTAGCGCAACTTTTGTTTGAATAAAAGAGATGTTGTTTTTTGACAAAATCCTATATCGTATATATTCTATGTGATTATCAGATTGTATATGAAATTTTCAAGGCATTGATGATAACGGTAGCGTTACCTTATATTTATAGATGTTAATGGGGGTATTAAAAAGGATAACTATGGAAACCCATCAATTATGGAATGTTAATTTTTTAAATCAGATTCTTGATAACATGGCAGAAGGTCTTTTTACCTTGGACAACCAGGGCACAATAACATCATGGAACAAGTCAATGGAAAAAATCAGTGGTTACTCTGCCCGGGAAGCCATTGGAAATGGCTGCGCATTGATTGAATGCAGCCGCTGCTTTGGGAAAAAATGTCCTGCCAGTATTCAAAAATGCGGTGTGATAGAACATGGGAAAACAGAAGCCAAGGAATGTTTTATCAAGCATAAGAACGGCCAGGATATTGCTGTTATAAAAAATGCACGACTTGCCCATGATGATAATGGAAAGATTCTGGGAATTGTGGAAACAATTACTGACCTGACCGAACTGACAAAAATTAAAAAAACAGCCGAAGATGCCCAGAGAAAACTTAAAAAATCCTATGGCCTTGGAAATATTATAGGGAAAAGTGCAGTAATGCAGAATGTATTTGATGCTATACGGGCCGCGGCAAACAGCCATGCCACAGTTCTGATTCAGGGGGAAAGCGGAACTGGTAAGGAACTTGTTGCAGGAGCAATTCATTATAATAGTACCAGCGACTCAAGCCCCTTTATCACAGTAAATTGTTCAGCCCTTTCTGAAACCTTACTTGAAAGCGAGCTTTTCGGTCATGTCAGGGGAGCATTTACCGGGGCGCACAGGGATCGTAAAGGCAGGTTTGAAGAAGCTGATGGCGGAACCATTTTCCTTGACGAAATTGGGGAGCTAACACCATATATGCAGGTGAAACTGCTAAGGGTTATCCAGGAAAGAGAAATAGAAAAAGTAGGCGATTCAAAAAAGGTAAAGATTGATATCAGAATTATTGCTGCAACCCATAAAAATCTCTATGAACGTACTCAGCAGGGGAAATTTAGAGAAGATCTTTTTTACAGACTAAAGGTTTTCCCCATCCATGTTCCACCCTTGAGAAAGCGCAGGGAGGATATCCCTATACTTGTAAGCTATTTTATTAAAAAAGGGAATAAAAGGGAAAATAAATCTATTGAAGGCATTGATTCAGAAGGGATGAAACAATTGATGGAGCATTCCTGGCCTGGAAATATCAGGGAACTTGAAAATGCCGTTGAACACGCCTTTGTTATCTGTAACTCACACCAGATCCAACTCAAAGATCTGCCCGTGGAGATCAGGGACAATCATGGATTTTTAGAAAAGGATTCTCATATTATGAATTCGCTTGAAACCAATTCTTTTGGAATAAACAGGGAGGCAAAGCTGACCAAAGAGGACCTTTTAAAATTATTGGAAGCATGTAATTGGAATAAGGCTGAAGTTGGCAGGAGAATCCAGAAAAGCCGGACATCTGTGTGGAAATATATGAAAAAATGGGATATTCCACTGCAAAAGTGTTAGCGCCGGTGTTCAAGGCCACCACCTTTGGCGATGACGGACAGCTCCCCCTTTGTTATAGTTTGATTTGACAGGGCTGTTCGCAGGTGTGGTATTAGAGATGTGTGTCCCATTCGTATTTGTATCGATAATTTGCAACGGTAATCAGCTAAAACCCGATATATGGATAGTATAGCGCCCTGGCAATCAATTTTGTTGCATTAAAACACCTGTAGTCGGAAGAGTTTAGCCACCAGCAGACATCAACTCAGGTTTTTGAAGTAAAAAAGCCGGGTTTTATACGGAATCGCATAAAACCCGGTAGATGGGAACAGATGGGTTATTGGGGTATGGATTGAGGATGGTGGCGTTCATGGCATTAGGGCCTTCCGTTCGATAGCTGAGATCTTCCCGGATATTAATGATGTGAGCATTGTGCATCAACCGGTCGATAATGGAAAAAAAACATGAGTAGTGTCAAAGCTCTTTGCAGAGGTTTGTATTTTAAGTCACATTATTAACTCTCTCAGATAGGCCACCATTTTGTTTTTATCCAT
>JAOZST010000294.1:0-2986 GCA_029939535.1 Desulfobacteraceae bacterium
CTTGCACCAATAGAGACATTAATTAAAGAACTCCAGAACCAGGACCCTGATTTTAAAGCCCGGGTATCTTATTCCGTTGGCAAAGAAATTTGTTACACTAATACTGATATTGAGGCGGAGCGTTTTTTCCCGGCATGGCTATATAATGAAGATGAAAAATTTATTCAAACAGCCTATCAGGGGCTTAAAGAGGTTGGTCTTGACCCTGAAATAACAGTATATTCTTTTTGTACCAATGGTTCACACTACGCTGGTGAAGCCGGCATCAAGACCATTGGTTTTGGACCCTCAAAAGAAAACCAGGCACATGTCAATGATGAATATATAGAAATTTCCCAGCTCACAGGTGCCTGCCGCGGTTATTATGGTATCATGAATGCCTTGCTTGATGGAGCTATACCCTTGTGACACACATCTAAATTATTTGGGCAATGTTTAGCTTGACTTATAAAAATCAATTTTCTATGGTTAAAATAATTCGCAGTGATAGTTAACCCTTAACATCAAGGAGGAATTCATGTTTCGTAAATTGAACCTATTAGTAATGTTTTTCAGCCTGATTGCATTTTTATTGGTTGGAATGGCCGCTCCGGTATTTGCCGGAGATTATCATTTCAAATGGCGGTTAGCCCAGGTCATGCCGGAAGACAGTGACCACCACAGGCGGTGTGTTGCTTTTGCAGAGGATGTCAAGGCAAAAACCGACGGTCGAATTCAAATTAAGGTTTACTCCGGAGGCGTCCTTGGCGACTGGGTAAATATTAATGAATATGTCATGCGGGGCGATGTGGATATGGCGATGCTTCCCCTGGCGCCAACCTATGACCCACGTTTGAATATTGGTTATTATATGCCCTATATGTTTACCAGCACAGAAGAGGCAAAAGAGGCTTATCGTGTTGGAGGATGGGTCTATAACATGGTAGGAGATCTGCTCAAAGACCAGGGTATTAAAGGTCTGGCACTCTACCCGTCAGGCTGGGCTGGGGTAACTACCAAGGTTGTTCCTAAAGGCTGGGAAACAATGGCACCCAACAAGATGAAGATCAGGGTCATGCCATTAAAAGCATGCCAGTTGACCTGGGAGGCCCTGGGTTATATCCCCTCAACAATTCCATACAGTGAAGCCTACAGCGCGATTGAAAGAGGAGTGGCTGATGGTGAAAGTGGAGGACCTGCTTTTCAAGGGTATCAATTTCGTGATGTCCAGGGCGTCTGGATCCAGACAAACGACTATCTGGAACCCTTTTGGTTTATTTTGAATCTGGATACATGGAATAAACTGACCAAACACGATCAAGATGTGCTTATTTCCGCTGCCCAGAAACAGGTTGACGGTCGCTGGGAGTATTTTTTGCAGGAAGATGAAGATTACAGGCAGAAAATGAAAGACTATGGGATGAAAGTAATTATGCCGACAGATGAACAACTCAAGGGATTTGCCGATAAAGTTAGAAAAGAAGTCTGGCCTAAGCTGGAATCCCTGATGGGAAAAGCTATCGTTGACAAATGTCGGAGAAATGTTGGGATAGAAGTAAAATAGTTCTTCATCAGTTTGTTCTTATTCAACAATGTGTAGATAAAGACCGGCGAAGAGTTTTTTTTCGCCGGTCTTTATCTGGCCTTTAATTTCGCAGCATTAGGGGAAATCATGAAAAAGATTGCATTATTTATCTGGAAAATACCATTATTTTTGCAGATACTGATCATGGTTGTCGGAGGAGGTATTGTTGGTATTTTGATTTTTACTGAAGTCTTTTTGCGATATGTACTGGGCTCTCCCTTGTTTGGCATAGAAGAGCTGATTCTTTTTATTGGTATGTGGCTGTATTTTATGGGCGCTTCCTATGGTGCTTTTGAGAGGACTCATATAAAAGCTGAGCTGATCAATATCTGGTGCAAAAGTGAGCGATCACTTGCCATATTACGGTCGATTGCCAGTATAATAACTGTTATTCTTTCTATCGTCATGGTTTCATGGACGTACCCTTTTTTTATATGGGAACTTGTAAGGGGGGGGACATCACAGGCGCTTCTCCTGCCTAATGTTTTGTGTAAAAGTGCTATTTTCTTTGGTTCTGTTTTGATGTCTGCATATTTTATCACTGAACTGATAGATAATATACTTTTGTCCATGGGGAAAAAACAAATTTTTATCTCATTAACGATAAAGGACAATTGATTATGACCATTGTGATTGATTTATTAATATTGCTGGGTTTGATGGTTCTTGGCGTGCCTGTCCCTTTCTGTTTCATGGCTGCTGTTTTGTTTATGATGGTGGTTACAGGTGGATTCAGTCCAATTTTTTTAATCTCCACCGGGTTTCATCAAATTAATTCCCTGGCCGTGCTTTGTGTTCTTTTTTTCATCCTTATGGGCGGTATTATGAGTACTACCGGGATTGCAGAACGGCTGGTAGCTATTTCAGATACCCTGCTAGGAAGAACCAAAAGCGGCCTGGGAACGGTTTCAGTGATCAGTTCTGCTTTATTCGGGGCTATCTCAGGAACATGCACGGCCGCAGTAGCGGCTATCGGCAGTATTATGATTCCCAGAATGGTCGAAAGAGGATATCCCCGCGGCCATGCCACGGCACTTATCTCTGCCGCATCTGTTGAGGGACAGCTTATCCCGCCAAGCGTGCCCATGATTCTCTATGCCTGGGTTACATGGCAGTCCGTAGCTGCCTGTTTTTTATCTACAGTTATTCCGGGAATACTGATGGTTTGTCTCTATAGCTTTGTAAACTGGGTTGTGGTACGAAAACTGCCAATCAAAGTCCTGCCTCCAACGACTTTCGCCAGACAATCAAAAGAGTTTGGGAGAGCTGTTCACAAGGGTTTTTGGGCCTTACTGCTTCCGGTTATTGTCTTAGGTGGTATTTATGGCGGTATTTTTACGCCCACGGAAGCTGCCGGAATAGCTTCCATCTATTGCATTATTGTCGGTTTTTTCCTTTATAAAACAATGACACTGAAAATGC
>JAOZST010000123.1:0-1199 GCA_029939535.1 Desulfobacteraceae bacterium
TTTATAATGTTGTAAAAGCAGTTTTTGAAAATTTTGATCAATTCAAAAAACTTCACCCGGCCTTTGCAAATCTTAAAAAAGAAGAGATGATCAAAGACGGCCTTTCCGCGCCACTCCATGACGGTGCAAAGAAATACTATAAAGAAGCAGGGCTGTTATAATCACTTTCCTGGTTAGTTTAAAGAGTGTGCAGGCAAAAAATCTGCACACTCTTTTCAGTACACTCTTTTTCCCCATGGAGGAATCGTCAAAATGACCGAAGCAAATAATACTGCGGTTGATGAGGATGCACTGCAAGAGATGATTGCCGAGGCGGATACTGGAGCTCGAAATCCCGTCGGCACGATTCCCAAGAAAATTTTATTTTATGTCCCCCTGGCATGGACCATATTTCAATTATGGTATGCATCTCCCCTGCCGTTTGTTTTTAATTTTCTGGTATTTAACTCGACTGAAGCAAGAGCAATCCACCTTGCATTTGCAATGTTTCTAGCCTATACAGCCTATCCCACATTTAAATCCTCGCCCCGGGATTATATCCCTGTCCAGGATTGGTTCCTGGCATTACTTGCCTCCTTCTGTGCCGCTTACCTGTTCCTGTTTTATGCAGGGCTTTCAGAACGGCCGGGTGATCCCATAGTCTTTGACCTGGTTGTTGCAGTGATCGGGCTTGTTCTATTGCTGGAGGCGACACGAAGAGCCCTGGGGCCACCTTTAATGGTGGTTGCATCCATTTTTATTTTATACACCTTTGCAGGGCCCTGGATGCCGGATGTTATTGCCCATAAGGGAGCAAGCCTGGTTAAGGGCATGACCCATTACTGGCTGACCACAGAAGGGGTTTACGGGGTTGCACTGGGTGTCTCAACCGGTATGGTTTTCATGTTTGTATTGTTCGGCTCCCTGCTGGAATCAGCCGGGGCAGGGAATTATTTTATCCGAACCGCATTTGCCGGTCTCGGTCACATGCGGGGCGGGCCTGCCAAGGCTGCTGTTGTATCTTCCGGCATGACAGGCCTTGTGTCCGGCTCTTCCATTGCCAATGTCGTCACCACGGGAACCTTTACCATCCCTTTGATGAAAAAAGTCGGATTCTCTGCGGAAAAGGCAGGGGCAGTTGAGGTGGCCGCTTCCACCAATGGACAGCTCACTCCTCCGGTTATGGGGGCAGCCGCTTTTTTAATGGTGGAATATGTGGG
>JAOZST010000123.1:1299-11289 GCA_029939535.1 Desulfobacteraceae bacterium
GCCCAGGCTGGATATTATTTTCTGCTGCCCGTGGTTGTTCTGATGTGGTGTCTGACAGTGGAGCGTCTTTCACCATCCCTTTCCGCTTATTGGGCAACCATGCTGCTCATCGTTATTGTGCTGACACAACGTCCCTTAAAAGGGTTTATCAGAAAAGCTGGGGGCGATGATTTCTCCTTTAAAAAAGGGTCTGATGAATTTATTGACGGTCTTGTCTCCGGCGCCAGGAATATGATAGGAATCGGAGTGGCAACAGCAGCAGCAGGTATTGTGGTTGGAACGGTAACACTTACCGGTATCGGTCTTGTCATGACGGAATTTGTGGAGTTTATTTCCGGCGGGAACCTGATGCTGATTTTGTTGTTTACTGCAGTGATCAGTCTTATTCTTGGAATGGGACTGCCAACCACGGCCAACTATATTGTTGTGTCCACATTGATGGCCCCGGTTATTGTCAACCTGGGTGCACAAAACGGATTGATCGTGCCTTTGATCGCAGTTCATTTGTTTGTGTTTTATTTTGGCATACTGGCGGATGATACGCCGCCGGTGGGGCTGGCCGCTTTTGCGGCAGCAGGGATATCCGGCGGTGATCCCATCCGCACGGGTATCCAGGGATTCACCTATGATATCAGGACTGCTATCCTGCCTTTTTTATTCATTTTTAATACAGAGCTTCTAATGATAGGGGTCAATTCCTGGTTTCATCTAGTGGTTGTCGTTGTTACGTCTGTTATTGCCATGCTGGTATTTGCCGCGGCTACCCAGGGATTTTTTCTGACAAAGAATCGGATTTATGAGACAGTTGCACTGCTTTTGATAGCCTTTGTTCTGTTTCGTCCAGGATATTTCTGGGACAAGTTTTTTCCTCCCTTTGAAGACAAACCGGGAAGCGAGCTGGTTCAGATTGTTGAAACCATGGAATCAGGTTCCCTGCTCCGCCTGAAGATTAAGGGGGAAAACATGGATGGTGACGAATATACAAAATCCATGATGCTCACCGTGGGCACAGCAAAATCCGGCATTGAACGGCTGGACGAAATCGGATTTGAGACTCGGACAGAAGAGGGAAAGGTCCTGGTGGACAATGTGGTGTTTGGCAGTAATGCGGAAAAGATGGGGATAGATTTTGACCAGGAAATTTTACTGGTGAAGATGCCGTCAAAACGGCTTCCCAAACAGCTCATGTTTATTCCGGCACTGGCCCTGCTTGCAATGATTTATACCATGCAGCGGAAAAGAAGAGACAGCCTTGCCATAACCTGATGTTTGTTTACAGGAGTTTGAATATGTTTAAAAAAATATTGGTACCCATTGATGTGGAGTACCCGAGAACATCAAAAGCCGTATATGATAATGCAGCGGATATTGCCAGATTAAGTGGTGGTGAGATTCGTCTGGTCAGTGTGATGCCCGGATTCAGCATGCCCATAGTAGCATCCTATGTAACAGATGAAATAAAAAAAGAGGCTAAGCAGAAATTTACAAATGTTCTGAAAGAATTTATAGATAAAAATTGCGGGGAGAATGTTTCTTCTAACGTGCTGGTGGGCAAGCACCATGATGTGATTCTTGAAATGGCAGATAAATGGGATGCGGATTTAATCGTGGTTTATCATAACCACCGCCGTAAGATTAATGAGGCCTTTTCCCAGAGTTGTGCCCAGAGAATAGTTCAAAATGCGAAGTGTTCTGTCTTGCGATTGCGTAATGTGTTGAGTTGATTTTTGATATAGCAACAAACAGTAAAGCATTGGTCACACAAAATATTTGTGTGGCTGATGTCTGTTTGTGAATATTATTCAAACAACTATTATTTCAGGGAGGGCAATTATGATCACCAGTAAAAATATAAAATCAATTTATTTGACCCTTGTTATATTCGTAACCCTGTGTTTTTATCCAGTCCCTGTCAAAGCCTTTGACCTTTTTTTAGGCACAGGTGAACAGGGAACTTTTTCCCACTACAGCGGTCGGGTGCTTGCAAGGGTTATAAATCATCAAATCAAGGATATCAACTGCAGGACCCTGTCTGGGTCCGGGGATATTCACAACCTTACAAATCTTTTACAGGGCTCCCTGGATATTGCTTTAATTGACTCAAGAATGCTGGATAATGCCATAAACAAAAAGGGAAATTTTAAGTTCCTTGATATTAATTATCAAAATTTAAGTATCCTGACACCTTTATATGATGTTCCGATAACTCTTGTTGCAGGAAAGAATAGTAATATTAAAAAACTTGAAGATCTTAAAGGTCGACGGATCAATATAGGTTCGCCCGGATCTCCACAGAATTTCTTTTTTAACTCAATTTTAAAAGCAAAGGGCTGGTCAAAAAAAGACTTCAGCCTGGTGGCACAGATTTCAGATTCCCAGTCCCAGGATGCCCTGGTTTTTTGTTATGGAGATATAGATGCAATGTTACATATTGGTGTGCATCCTGATCCATCTCTGCAACAGTTGTTCAAGCTGTGCAAAGGCAAAATAATAGATATGGATGACAATGATATCTCAAACCTGATTCACCAGAACCAGGCGTTGTCAAAATTCACACTGCCTGCTGGTACCTATCCCAGCCCTTTTCAGACAAAGGATATCACTAGCTTCAGTACACAAATTCTGGTGGTTGGATCCCAGGACCTTGATGAAAAAATTGTCTACACAATCCTTGATGCCATATACACTAACGATGAAAGATTTTCCAGTGCTCATCCTGCACTGGCCTTAACAAAACTGGAAGAAATGAATCAAACTAAAATAAAACTGCATTCAGGAGCGCTTAAGTACCTTAATGACCAGAAGTAGAGAAGTCAATACCAGGTTCTTTTCATTGTTGGTAATTAATGAATGAATACAATGCTGCTGAACCTTTTGGAGTGAATAACCAAATAAAGAAAGCGCAATTTAGAAAAACGGTTATCCAAAAAAATATACGGAAAGGCTGTTTTTTTGCTATGCCCCAAGCAATGCACTAATTTCAGCGATTTTATTTTTTTTTTCCAGATAGGCAGCATGCGCAGTCTGGAGATCTGTTTTTTCAAATAGAATCATATCTCCCGGGGTGGTTTGTGCCACCTTTGACAGGTCAGTTGAAATTACGGTGGCAATTTTTGCATATCCCCCCACAGTCTGTTCCACTAATAAAATGATGGGCTGTTCATCGGGCGGTATCTGGATACCCCCGGGCATGGAAGGTTCTGAAATAATGCTTTTGGGCATATTGTCCCGGATGGGCAGTGCCTTTCCCAGCAACCTGTATCCCATGCGGTCTGCCTTTGCTGTAACCATATATTCTTTTGCAAACAAGTTGGTAAGAGCAGTATCAAAATGATCGTCCTGGGGTCCTGGAATGGCCCGAATAATGGTATTCGAAGGGTATTGGGGAATCATTTTTCCGGGGATGGATTTTGGTTTATCCATTAATCTGGTGTCATTGACTTCAAGCTCATCTCCCTTTTTCAAGGGCCTTCCCCTGAATCCGCCGAGTTTACCCCCGGCATAGGTGGAATAACTGCCCATGACTTCTGGAACCTTGAGCCCGCCGCCCAGGGCAAGATAGGCCCGGCATCCTGACTGGACCTGGGAAATCGTCAAAATATCTCCGGGCTTTACCCGTACGGATTTCCATTGCTCAACAGGATTATTATTCAGGACTATGCCCATTGTGGCACCGGTAAGGGCGATGTCCATCTCTTTGTGTATTTCCAGGGAAGGTCCCATTATTGTTATCTCAAGAACAGCCTGGTTCTCATGATTTCCCACAAGGAGATTGGCCAGGGTAAATGCAAAGGAATCAAGGGCTCCGGAAATCGGGACACCCATTTGCTGATATCCAAATCGTCCCCTGTCCTGAACGCTTGTAAAGCCGCCCGGAGCCAGGATTTTGAATGCATTCATAAATTTTTCTCCTTTTGCGAAATCATTTCATATTTCTGCTCTGATATGGGGATGAACTTTATTTTATCTCCAGCTTTGTAAAGAAAAGGATTGGGGCGATCAGGAGCAAAGAGTTTCAGGGGTGTCTTTCCAATGATCTGCCATCCGCCAGGGCTGTCAAGGGGGTACATTCCTGTCTGGTTATTAGCGATTCCCACAGAGCCTTCAGGAACAAGCATCCTTGGCGTTTCAAGCCTGGGAGTATGCAATTTTTTATCCAGTCCGCCTAGAAAAGCAAAACCCGGGGTAAATCCCACCATATAAATCAGGTATTCAGGGCTTGAATGAAGAAGGATAACTTCCTGGCAGGTCAGTCCATGGGCCTTTTGTACATTTTCCATATCAGGGCCGAATTCATTACCATAGCAAACCGGAATTTCAACTATTCTGTATGGTTCTGCTTCAACGGTTTCAAGGGTATTGCCGACATGTTCAATCAAGGGGCAAAGTTTATCAGGATTTGTAACTCCGGGATCATAGATAAGCAAAAGAGATCTATAGGTTGGGATAATTTCACTGATGCCGGAAGGCCTGCTGGTTTCCATTGCCCTGGCCATTGCCCTGACCTTTGAATTTATTTTGGGATCAATGCTATCCCCGAATTCAACGATAAGGCCTCTGTCCCCTGCCAGGCGGTATCTGGGTTTTGCATAGAGTTCCGATTCCATGGCTGCTTCCATGATTATATAATTTCCCCCATGGGGTTTACTTTTATATCATTTCCCTCAAGATTTTTTATGATATTTTTGACCAGATTGATTGCCCCAAGGGTATCTCCATGGACACAAAGGGTCTGGACTTCAAGGCCTATGGTTGAACCATCCACGGCCTTTACAAATCCATTGGCCATGTCAAGGGCCCTTTTGGCCACTTCATCAGGATCTGAGATAACAGCTCCAGGCTCTTTCCTGGACACAAGGGTTCCCTGGGGTGTATAGGCCCGGTCTGGAAATGCTTCATAAACCACCTTAAGCCCAAGTTCTTCTCCAACACGTCTCATGGTTTCCCCTTTTTTTCCTGCAAGGGCAACAAAATAAAGGTCCGGGTCAAGACTCATGATCCCTTTGGCAATGGCCCGGGCAATGGTCCCATTTTCCACTGCATCCAGGTACAGGGCACCATGGGGTTTGACATGCTGGAGTGTTGCCCCGTGGACTTTGCAGAATCCTTTAATGGCACCAATCTGGTAAATCACATACTGCTGGATTTCATTTTCTGTGCAGGTAATATGTCTTCGGCCAAACCCTGAAAGATCAGGATATCCAGGATGGGCGCCAATGCCCACCTGGTTTTCAACAGCCATTTTTATGGTTTTATCCATTACCAGCGGATCTCCTGCATGCCAGCCGCAGGCAATATTTGCCGAGGTAATATGTTTCATTACCTGGTCGTCCATACCCAGGGTATAGGCACCAAAGCTTTCGCCCATGTCACAGTTTAAATCAATGGTTTTCATGGTTCACCTCTTATTTATCTGGCTGCTGCCATGAGTTTAGGCAGGTACAATGCGATTTCCGGAAAAATCGTCAGAATGGCAGTGGTCAATAACATTAAAAAGAAAAACGGCAGGGCATATCTGGCTATCTTCACTATGGGTTCACCGGTCAGTCCCTGGATCACAAAAAGGTTAAATCCAACAGGGGGAGTGATCTGGCTGACCTCCACCATTAAAATCAGATAAATACCAAACCATATGGGGTCAAATCCTGCTGCAGTTACCATGGGCAGGGCAATGGGTAATGTCATGACCACAATGGAGAAACCATCAAGCAGGCATCCCAGAACAAGATAAACCCCCCCAAGAAGAAGCATGAGCATGTAGGGAGAAAGGTTCATCTCTGAAATCGCCAGGGTAATGGCTGCCGGGATTCCCAAAAAGCCCATGACCCTGGATAAAAACCCGGCTCCCACAACGATGAGCATGATCATTGCATTGGTTTTAACCGCACCCATAAGACATTCAAAGGCAATCTTCATATTCATCTGGCGGTTGATGACTGCAAAAACAAAGGCACCGAAAACACCCAGTGCTGCAGCCTCTGTGGGAGTTGCATATCCGCCGTAAATGCTTCCCAGCACCATGAGTATCAATATGAGCGTGGGAGCAAGATCTTTAAGCCCGATGAGACGGTCTGCCCAGGAATAGGAATCCTGGGTCTGGGGTGCTATTTCTGGATTTTTAATTCCCCTGTAAATGATATAGGAGGAGTAAATTCCGGCAAGGAGCAGGCCGGGCAAAATGCCGGCCATAAACATTTTTCCAATGGAAACTTCGGCCAGGATTGCATAAATAATCATGATCAGGGATGGGGGGATCAAAAACCCTAATGTTCCTGCCCCTGCAAGGGAACCCATGGAAAGACTTCTATCATAGCCCAGTTTATCAAATTCTGCCAGGGTGATCCTTCCCACAGTGGCTGTGGTGGCTGCACTGGAACCGGAGACAGCAGCAAAAAGAGTGCAGGAGACAATATTCATGAGTAAAAGCCCTCCGGGAAGCCGGTATAACCAGGGGACAAGAGCTTTGAAAAGTTTTTCCGAAATTCCGGACCTGTATAATATCTCTCCCATGAGAATAAACAGGGGCAGGGCAACATATTCCCATTTTTCAATGGTTGACCATACCGATGATGCCATATTGTTTCCTGCAGGCAGGGTACCGAAAAAAGTCAGACCGATAAAACCGACAATGAAAAGTGCAAAACCAACCCAGATACCGGCAGCCAGGCACAAAAAAAGCACACCAAAAACCACAAGGGACATTAACATGAGGTTTGCTTCCATTATACTACCTCCTCATGGGTTGTAATGGCCTGCAAGGTTTTAATGGTTGTGGCAACCAGCTGAATAAAAAAGCAGCCTGCGCCAATGAGCATGATTGCCTGGGGAATCCATAGAGGTGTATTGGTCAAAGTGCCTGATGTGGATTCATACCGCAGGGTAGATTTTACCATTTTGAAAAGATACCACCATAGATATCCCATGAACAATGTGGTGATCATTGTTGCTATAAAGGCAATGACCCTGGACAGGGTTTCAGGCAGAAACCCCATGATCAATGTGATGCGTATATGGCCTTTTTCTTTCAGACAGTATCCAGCCCCCAGAAAAATAATAGCGGCAAGGCCATAGGCACTGTATTCATCTGCTATCAGGGTTGTTTTTTCAAACAGATTCCAGATAAAAATCTCCACTAAAATCAGGATCGTCATCAACCCTAAAATCACGGCAGAGATTTTTGCCATTATATCGCTTAAATTGTCTGACAATTTTACAAGTTTATTCATGGATACCACCAAAATTTATGGTAATGGACCAGGGTTCCTATGTTATAGGCTGGCCCATTACCATAAAATTAACGTTTCATAAGATAAGCAAATGCTTTTAACGGCCTGTGATCTGGTAATATTGACTGAGAACAGCCTGGGCATCTGCACCTGCTTTTTTTGCCCATTCCGCCCTTAATTTTTCACCAATAGCATTAAGCTGGTTGCGAAATTCTTTGCTGACCGGATCAATGGTCATTCCATTTTTAATTAGAGTGGCCCGGCTTTTGCGGTCCATATCTCCTGCAAGATTCCACATGTCATCTTCCATCTGGACGGCAATTTCAAGAACTGTTTCCTGGGTTTTTTTATCCAGTTTGTCCCAGGCATCCTGGTTGACATTGATCATGTTCACAGGACCCACAATATTGATCGGGGTAAAATATTTTAAAATTTCCCATGCTTTTGCATCAACACCAGAGGGGGAAGAGGTGTACATGGAATCTAAAAGGCCTGCTTTCATGGCAGGATAAACCTCGGAAAAAGGCATCTTCCTTGCAGCAATTCCGGTTGCTTTTCCAAAGGCAAGGCCCGTCCCATCATAAACCCTCATTTTTAAACCTTTTAAGTCTGCTTCGGAATGAATCTGGCGCTGGGTGTAAATGCCGGAAAAAGGCCAGATAGATGTATAGAGGGTCATCTGGTTAAATTTTTTCAATTTTTTTGCATATACAGGCTTGGCCAGTTGATAAAGAAGGCGCTGTTCAAAGGCATTTGTAGAGATAAAAGGCTGGGCAGTCAAGGCAAGAACCGGTGCATCTCCTTCCACCATGCCCGTGGGAATTTCAGCAACGGCAAGTTGGCCTTCGGCAACCGCTCTTAAAAGCTCAGGTCCCTTGAATCCCAGGGATGAACCAGGATGCAGAACAATTGTAAGTTCTCCATTGGTGGCTTTGGCAACCTTATCAGCAAAGGTTTTTGCACCCTGGGAGTGAAAATTACCCGCGGGATAGTTTAAATGCAAATCCCACTTGGTTTTTGCCATGCCAGTGGAAACAAAGGTCAAAGCAAACATCATACATGCTAAAACAACTAATACTTTTTTCATTTTTTTCTCCTTATTTTGTGGTTAGTTATTATTGAAAGAGCTTTCACTCTGCAAAATTTAATCAGGATGTCATGAAAACAATGATTCTCTGCCTGAAAGTCAGTATATGTTCCTTTATAAGCTTTTTCAGACTTCCCCCATTTTTTTCAATAAGAGAGTCTATTATCTGTTCATGTTCCTGGAATACGGATTCATAATGTTTCTCAAGGGGTCTTTCCGGGTCGATGATATTATCATAGGATAAATAGGACAATCGTTTGGCCTCACTTCTCACATCCCCAACAGCCCTGATAAGGAATTCATTTTGTGAGCATCTGGCAAAATTCATATGAAAATCATGATTGGCCTCCACCAGATCAAAGACATCGTTGGCCATCATAGCTTTGTGAATATTTTTGTTGGCTGTCTTCATTTTTTTTATAAAGTTTGTGCAGTCCTTGGTTATCGCAATATCGACCAGGCCAAGCTCCATGATTTTCATGCTTTCAAACATGGACTTGGTACTCTGCAAAGTAATGGGACGAACAATTATCCCTTTTTTGGGATGGGATTCTACCATCCTTTCGCCATGAAGCCGGACAAGGGCTTCCCTTATGGGCGTTCTGCCGATACCCAGATCCTCTACCAATTGGCTTTCCTCAAGGTGCTGGCTGGGTTGATACTCCAGGCAGATTATTTTTTTAACAATGGTTTCATGGGCAGTGATAGCCAGGGGTTGTTTCGGGATTTTTTGCGTTTTTGAATTATTACCCATGCTGGAATCGCCCCTTTATAATTATACTTTTTGCCAGGATAGAAATATACTTGACATGGATTTTAAATATATGTCAAGTATATTTTAAAATTTTCAGGGAGAATCCAGGGAGAAACCAAGAGGGAACCAAGAGAAAAAAAGGATAAATTCAGTCCCAATTGAGTTGGTATTCCTATTGTGGCGAAATACTGGTGTGAAGAAAGACTAGAATAAATCTATAATATTTTTAAGATCTTTTTTCCCTTCCTTTATCTCTTCTTTTGTAAGACCATCAAGCTCATGGGGAAACACCAGCCATTCATCATTTTTATGTGTGTAGTAATCGGGTCTGATATCTACAGCACGCATTGAAGGTTTGTACCAGGCACACGCCACACGAATATCCGAAGGCGTATTTAACCTTGATTCTTTTTTTATCTGTTTTATCAATGCGTCCACACTACGCCCGGAATCAAAGACATCATCGACAATGAGTAAACCATCTCCTGCATTGGCATTTTCAATCAAATATTGTAAACCATGAACACGAATTTTTTTGGACTGTTTATTTATACCGTAATAAGAAGAAGTGCGGACGGAGATATGGTCAGTGCTTATACCTTTATATTCAAAATATTCCTGTACAGCAATACCAATGGGTGTGCCTCCCCGCCAAATTCCAACGATAAACTGGGGGTGAAATCCATCCTCATATATCTTATGGGCCAGTTGAAAAGAGCTTTTCAGCAGTTCCTGGGCGGTGATATAAATTTTTTTCATATAGTCAATCCGAATTAAAAGAGTTGTAATTTAATATTCATCAGTCAGTGAGTCCCTTACAATGATCCTTCTGATAAGTCGACTTGTCAGCTGCATAATAAGTAGGATATAGGATAGGAACTTGCTTTTTGTCAAGTCAATCAATTAAAGTCAATAAACAGGAT